>NZ_JBTNLS010000002.1:519804-558799 GCF_059047085.1 Chromobacterium sp. INPA-IVC
CGTTCCACGCCGCGGTCAGCACATCGTTGCCGGCGCCGCCGCGCAGCGTGTCGCCTTCCAGCCGGTAAGATCCGCCATCGCCGCCAATCAGCGTGTCGTCGCCGTCGCCGCCTTCCAGCAGGTCGGCGCCGTTGCCGCCGTTCAGCGTATCATTGCCGGCCCCGCCGAACAGGCTGTCGTTGCCGTCCGCGCCGACCAATACATCGTCGCCGCCCAGGCCGAAGATCACGTCGTTGCCCTTGCCACCGGTCAGCGTGTCCTTGCCCTCGGTGCCGGTCAGCGTCGCGCCGGATAGGCTGAGCAGTTCAACCAGGCTCCAGTTGGCGCCGCCGGCGAAGGCGATGCGGCCGCCCCAGCTCGCGTTGACGGTCAGCGCGTTCTGGATGGTGATGCTGTCCTGGCCGTTGCGATGCTTGAGGATCACATCCAGGCCGCTGCGCACCACGACGATGTCGCTGACGGCGATGCCGACGCCGAAGCGGATTTCATCGCCCACGCTCCAAGCCACCGCCGCGCTGCTGCCGTCGAAACGGATCACGTCCTGGCCGTCGCCAACGTTGAAAATGTAGACATCGCGCCCCGCGCCGCCGTCCAGCACATCGTTGCCAGCCCCACCCTTGAGCGTGTCGTCGCCGCCCAGGCCGATCAGCGTGTCGTTGCCTGCGCCGCCGTCCAGCACATCATTGCCGGCGCCGCCCTGCAACAAGTCATCGCCCGCGCCGCCAGTGAGGATACCGCTGGCCCACTGAGTGATCTGCGCCGAAGTCCAGCTGCTGCCGTCAGCGAAAATCACGCTGCCCACTTGGGCGGAAACCGCGCCGAACCAGTTCTGGATCAGGATGGAATCGGTCCCGTTGACGTGCTTGAGGATCACGTCGTTGCCGGCGCGCACCACGACGATGTCCGAAACCGAAATGCCTACGCCCAGACGGATTTCGCTCTGGTGGCTGACGGAAACGTTGACCGAGTTGTTGATGATGACGTCGCTGCCGTCGCCCAGGTTGAACACGTAGATGTCGCGGCCCGCGCCGCCTTTCAGCGTATCGTTGCCCTTGCCGCCTTCCAGCACGGCGGTGCCGCCGACGCTGATCAGCACATCGTTGCCGGCGCCGCCTTGCAGCGTGTCGCTGACATTGCCGCCGATCAGGATGTCGTTGCCGTCGCCGCCGACATGCAGGCCATTCGCCCACTGGCTGATCTGCACCGAAGTCCAGCTCGCGCCGTCGGCGAAGATCACGCTGCCCACCTGGGCGGAAGTCGCGCTGAACCAGTTCTGGATCAGGATGGAATCGCTGCCGTTGACGTGCTTGAGGATCACGTCGTTGCCGGCGCGCACCACGACGATGTCCGAAACCGAGATGCCCACGCCCAGGCGGATTTCGCTCTGGTGGCTGACGGAAACGTTGACCGAGTTGTTGATGATGACGTCGTTGCCGTCGCCCAGGTTGAACACGTAGATGTCGTGCGCGGCGCCGCCTTTCAGCGTGTCGTTGCCCTTGCCGCCTTCCAGCACCACGGTGCCGCCGACGCTGACCAGCACGTCGTCGCCGGCGCTGCCCTTGATGGTGTCGTTGCCGCCGACCACGATCAGCTTCTGCAGATCGGCCACGCTCCAGCGGACGCCGTCGGCGAACACTACCTCGCCGGCCCAGCCCATCTTGTCCACCGCGCCGTTCTTGATGGTGATGCCATCCTGGCCGTTGGCCAGCATCAGCACCAGATCATTGCCGGACTTCAGCACCTTCACATCGGCCGCCTTGATGCCGGCCAGGAAGCGGATCTGGTCGCCCTTGCTGTACTGCGCCATCTTGGCCGCAGCCACGCCGTAGTTGATCTGGTCGCGGCCGCCGCCCAGGCCGAACTCGAACACGTCGCGGCCCTTGTTGCCCACTAGCACGTCGTTGCCGGAACCGCCGCGGAAGGTATCGTCGCCATTGCCGCCGATCAGCGTGTCGTTGCCGGCGCCGCCGTCGAGAATGTCCGCGCCGTCCTCGCCCTGCAGCAGGTCGTCGCCATCGGTGCCGTTCTGCATGCCCACCACGCGCTGGATCAGCTCCGCGCCCAACCACACGCTGCCGTCGGCGAACACGATCTGGCCCTGCCAGCCATGCTCGATGCTGAAGCCGCCCTGGATGGTGATGGAGTCGCTGCCGTTGACGTGGACCAGCACGATGTCGTCGCCCACTTGCTGCACGCGGATGTCGGACACCGAGATGCCGACGCCGAAGCGGATCTCGTCATGCAGCGTCACCGCCACGTCGACATTGTGCGCGGCGATCACGTCATGGCCGTGGCCGGCCTCGAACACGTACACATCGCTGCCGGCGCCGCCCACCAGGGTGTCGTTGCCGATGCCGCCGATCAGCGTGTCCGATCCGCCGTTGCCGATCAGCACGTCGTTGCCCGCGCCGCCGATCAGCACGTCGCTGCCTTCCCAGCCGGTCAGAGTGTCGTCGCCGTCGGTGCCGGTCAGCGTGATGCGCAGATCGGCCTGGGTCCAGACCGTGCCGTCGGCGAACACGATGCGCTCGACGCGGCTGCCGACTGCGGCGAAATAGCCCTCCACCGTCACGCTGTCGCTGCCGTTGGCGTGCTTGAGCACCAAGTCCATGCCCACCCGCACCGCAACCATGTCCTTCACCACGATGCTCGCGCCGAAACGGATTTCGTTCTGCACCGAGACATCCACGCTGGCCGTTTCGCGGATCACATCCGCGCCGTCGCCCAGATTGAAGATGTAGATGTCGGCGTCCGCGCCGCCGATCAGGGTGTCGTTGCCCTTGCCGCCTTCCAGCACATTGCGGCCGCTGCCGCCATCCAGCAGATCATCGCCATCGCCGCCTTGCAGCGTGTCGTCGCCGTCGCCGCCCAACAGCTTGTCGTTGCCGGCACCGCCTTCCAGCCAGTCGTCGCCGGCTCGGCCGTTCAGGGTGTCGTTGCCGCCCAAGCCGATCAGATGATCCTTGCCGATCCAGCCGGTCAGCGCTTCCTTGCGGTCAGTGCCGGTTTGCGCGATCACGCGTTGCGCCAGGTCGACGATGCTCCAGCTGGCGCCATCGGCGAAGCTGATCTTCTCGATCCAGAAACTCTTGTCGGCGAACCAACCCTTGATCGTCACTGCGTCGTCGCCGTTTCGGTGCGACAGCACCAGATCGTCGCCGACATGCTCCAACTGGATGTCTTCCGGACGGATGCCGGGGCCGAAACGCAATTCGTCGCGGTAGGCCGGATCGGTATCCGCGGCGTCGCGCTTGTCCTGGGCATTGTCGGTCAGCGTGTCGTAGCCATCCCCCAGATTGAACAGGTAGAGATCGCCGTCCACGCCGCCGATCAAGGTATCGTTGCCTGCTCCGCCAGCCAGCACATTGTTGCCGCTGCCTGCGTTCAACAGATCATCCCCGGCCCCGCCCTGCAAGGTATCGTTGCCGGCATAGCCGTTCAATACATCGTCGCCGTCTCCGCCTTGCAGCAGATCGTTGCCTTCATAGCCATTCAGCGTATCGTTGCCGCCATTGCCGTTCAGCGTGTCGTCGCCGTCGCCGCCATTGATCACCTCTCCCTTGTCGGTACCATTCAATACCTTGCTGGGGCTCTCTTGCGAAGTTGCCATTTTTTACCTTTCTGTTATCGAACTACTGCCTAAGCCAGGCGTCGCTTTCCGGCGCGGCCACTCCATCCGCCGCGCCGGAAGCATCGATGCCCAGCAAATTCCTGTAAGCGTCCAAACCCTGTTCGACGCTATACCGCTGCGCCGTCCGCCGCGCCTGCCGCCGCATCTCCGGCGCATCCTCGCGCAACGCCTCTCTCACCCTCTCGATCAAGGCCTCCCGGTCGAAGAAACCCACCAGGTTTCCGTTCACGCCGTCGCGGATCACTTCGCGCAACGGCGCGGTGTCCGACGCCACGATGCGGCAGCCGCTGGCCATCGCCTCCAGCAGGCTCCACGACAGCACGAAGGGATAGGTCAGGTAGACGTGGACCGCCGACACCTGCAGCGCCTTGCGGTAGACCTCGTACGGCACCTTGCCGAGGAAGTGCACCCGGTTCGGATCGACCGGGTTTTCGCGCAGCAGCTTTTCCCGCCAGTGGGCCGCGTCCGTCGGCGCGCTGCCGTAGCTGACGCCGTCGCCGCCGACGATCACCACCTGGCAATCGGGCTCGGCGCGCAGCAGCTCGGGCAGCGCGCGCATGAAGACGTGGAAGCCGCGGTAAGGCTCCAGATTGCGCGCGACGTAGGTGACGATCTTCTGGCCGGCCCGCAGCACCCGGCCGTTCGGCAACGCCAGTTCGGCGGCCGGATCAGGCCCCAGCAGCTCGGTGCGGATGCCTTCGTGCGCGACATGCAGCTTGTCGCGGTAAGCGGCCGGATGCAGGCTGTGCTGCCAGTGGGTGGGACAGATGCCGGCGTCGGCGTTTTCCAGGTTGAGCAGGTGCAGCGCGTTGCGGGCGCGCAGCCGCGCGGCGCCGTCCAGGCTGAGCGGGAATTCCGGGTCGAAGTCGGCGTCGGCGCCGCGGCCGTGGTAGAAGAATTCGCAGTAGTGGATCAGCCGCGCGTTCGGAAACAGGTCTTTCAGGAACAACGTCTCGCCCCAGCCGGGATGGGCGAGGATCACGTCGGGCCGGTAGCCGCGATTGGCCAAGGGCTGCAAGCTGCGCAGCACCGCCTGGCCGTGCAGCACCGCGTCCTCGTAGCTGTACAAATAGGGGTGGGCCTGGCGGCTGGGCTGGCGGTGCGGCTTGTAGCGCAGCAGCCGCACGCCCTGCAGCCCGGGCGCGGTGTCTCGCCCTACCGCCAGCAGGTCGATGCCGGGCCGGGTTTTCAGATCCTCGGCGATGTGGCGCAGCTGGCCGGGGAAGTTCTGGTGGATCAGCAGGATCTTCATCTCAACGCTCCCGCAGGCCTTCGCCGACGTGTTCCTGCAACGGGCTGAGGAAGTAGTCGATCACCCGGCGCTTGCCGGTCTTGATCTCGGCGCTGACCGCCATGCCGGCGCTCAGGTTGACGCGCGCGCCGTCTATCACCAGATGGCTTTGCTTCAGCCGGATCCGGGCGGGGAACAGCAGGCCGCGCTTTTCGTCCTGCTGCGCGTCGTGGCTGACGGTTTCCACCACGCCGTCCAGATAGCCGTAGCGGGTATAGGGAAAACTTTCCACTTTCACCGTCACCGCCTGCCCGGGCCGGACGAAGCCGATGTCCTTGTTCTCGATCTGAGCTTCCACTTCCAGCGTCTCGTTGGCGGGCACCACGGCCAGCAAGGGCTGCGCTTCGGTCACCACGCCGCCGACGGTGTGGATGGCCAGCTGCTGCACGCTGCCGGATACCGGCGCGGTGAGCTGGGTCAGCGCCTGACGGCGGCCGGTCTTCTTCACTTCCTCGCCGGACTGGGTGGCCTGCTCGCGCGCTTCGCGCAGCTTGTCCAGCGCGTCGCTGCGGAAGTTGGCGGTCAGCGCTTCCAGCTCTTCGCGCTGGCTGGCGATGGCGGCGGCCAGCTCCTGGATGCGGCTCTTCTGGCTGGCCAGGTCGCCCTGCTGCTCGATGCGCGCCTGCTGCTTGTCCAAGTAGGCGTGCTTGGAGATGAAGTTCTTGTCCAGCAGCTCCTGGTAGTCATGCTCGCGCGCTTCGGCCAGCCGCACCGTGCCCTGCAGCTTGATCACCTGCTGGCGGGTGGTGGACAGCTCGGCTTCGCGCTGGCGCAGCGTGGCCTGCAGCGAATCGCGCTTGGCCTGGTAGGCGCGCCACTGGCCGACGGCCAGCGTCTCCTCGTTCAGCTGCTTGGCCGAGTCGACGCCGTCCAGCTTCTCCAGCTGCGGCAGCCGGCCGTTGTCCAGCGCGGCCAGCAGCGCCTGGTAGCGGGCGCCGGCCAGGCGGGCGGTTTCCAGCGCGTCGCCGGCCTTGCGGTTGTCGGCGCCGGCGGCGGTGGCGTCCAGCTCGATCAACAGCTGGCCAGCCTTGACCAGCTGGCCGTCGCGCACGTGGATGGCCTTGACCACACTGGGCTCCAACGGCTGGATGATCTTGGTGCGGCCGCCGCTGACGGTCTTGCCGCCTGCGGCGGCGACGATGTCCAGCTGGCCGATCAGCGCCCATAGCAGCGCGCAGACGAACAACGCGACGATCACGCGCATGCTCCAGCGCGGCAAGGGCGAGGCCGGACTGTCGGTCAGCTCCAGGTGGGCGGGCAGGAAGGCCAGCTCGTCCTCGCTGCGCGGCTTGGGGTCGAGCTGGTGGCGGATGGACCAATGGTCGGCGAAGGCCTGGCGGTAGCGTTGCAGGAAGCCCCGCAACGCCTCAATCTGATGCTTCATCGCGGCTTATCCTTGCTGCAGGCTGTGGAGGTGGGCGTAATAGCCGCCCGGTTTCTGCGCCAGCTCCGCGTGGCTGCCGGCTTCGACGATCACCCCCTTGTCCATCGCGATGATGCGGTGGGCGCCGCGCACGGTGGACAGGCGGTGGGCGATGATCAGCACGGTGCGGCCCTGGCAGATGGCGCGCATGTTCTGCATCACCGCGCGCTCGGACTCGTAGTCCAGCGCGCTGGTGGCCTCGTCCAGGATCAGGATGCGCGGATTGCAGACCAGCGCGCGGGCGATGGCGATGCGCTGGCGCTGGCCGCCGGACAGGCTGGCACCGTGCTCGCCGACCATGGTGTCGTAGCCCTCGGCCAGCTCCATGATGAAATCGTGGGCGCCGGCCAGCTTGGCGGCGCGGATCACCGCCTCCAGCGACATGCCGGGATCGGACAGCGCGATGTTGTCGCGCACGCTGCGGTTGAACAGCAGGTTCTCCTGCAGCACCACGCCGATCTGGCGGCGCAGCCAGGCCGGATCGGCCAGGGCCAGATCATTGCCGTCCACCAGCACGCGGCCGGACTCCGGCACGTACAGCCGCTGCACCAGCTTGGTCAGCGTGCTCTTGCCGGAACCGGAGCGGCCGACGATGCCCACCACCTCGCCGGCGCGGATGTCCAGGCTCAGCTTGCGCAGGATTTCCGGACCATCCGGGCGATAGCGGAACACCACCTGGTCGAACTCGATCTTGCCCTGGATGGGCGGCAGCGCCGCGCGGCTGGCCGGCAGCTCGGTGCGGGTGTTGAGGATGTCCCCCAGCCGCTCCACCGAGATGCCCACCTGCTGGAAGTCCTGCCACAACTGGGCCAGGCGCACCACCGGCGCCGCCACCTGGCCGGCCAGCATATTGAAGGCGATCAACTGGCCGACCGACAGATCGCCGCCGATCACCAGCTTGGCCCCCAGCCACAAGGTGGCCACCGTCACCAGCTTCTGGATCAGCTGCACGCCGTTCTGGCCGATATTGGCCAGCCGCGTCACGCGGAAGCCGGCGGCCACGTAGGCGGCCAGCTGGTTGTCCCAGCGCCGGGTCATGTGCGGCTCCACCGCCATCGACTTGATGGTGCCGATGCCGCCCACCGACTCCACCAGGAAAGACTGGTTATCGGCGCCGCGGGCGAACTTCTCGTCCAGCCGCTGGCGCAGCACCGGCGTCAGCATGGCCGACCAGGCGGCGTAGCACGGCAGCGAGATCACCACGATCAGCGTCAGCCAGCCGCTGTAATAGAACATCACCGCCAGGAACACGAAGGAGAACAGCAGGTCCAGCACCGTGGTCAGCGCCTGGCCGGTGAGGAAGTTGCGGATGCTGTCCAGCTCGCGCACCCGCGCCACGGTATCGCCGACGCGGCGCGCCTCGTAATAGGCCAGCGGCAGCGCCAGCAGATGGCGGAACAAGCGCGCGCCCAGCTCCACGTCGATGCGGCTGGTGGTGTGGGCGAACACGTGGCCGCGCAAGGCGGACAGGATCACGTTGAACACCGACAGCGCCAGCAGGCCGACAGCGATCACGTCCAGCGTATTGAAGGCGCGGTTGACCAGCACTTTGTCCATCACCACCTGGAAAAACAGCGGCGTCACCAGCGCGAACAACTGCAGCACGAAGGACACGCCCAGCACTTCCAGCAGCAGCTTGCGGTACTTGACGATGGCCGGCACGAACCAGGTGAAATCGAACTTGACCAAGGCCCCCGCCGCCGACGCGCGCGAGGCGACCACCAGCAGCCGGCCGTCGTAGCGCGCCGCCAGCTCGTCCGGGCTCAACACCGCGGGACGGCCCTGCTTCAGATCGTGGATCAATACCTTGTCGCCGTCGCAGCGGGCGACGATGAAATGCTCGCCATTGGCCGCCAGCGCCAGCGCCGGCAAGGCCATCAGGCCGATGCGGTCCAGCGGCTGCTGGACGATCTTGGCCTTCAGTTCCAGATGCTTGGCGGCGAGGAGGAGATCGGTTTCGGAGAAGGATTCGGCGGAGCGGCCGAATTGGTGGGCGAGTTGCTCGGGGTCGGCGGCGATGCCGTGGAACTGGGCCAGCAGCACCAGGCCGAGCAGGCCGTGATCCGGTGCCGACGCCCCCGACACGGCTTGACCGCTAATAGGATCAGACATTTTTTATTAAACTGGCAAAAAGGATGGAAATTTGCAAAGGAAAATACCGGCTTTTCCTTTAAACAAAAATGTTAATTTTTACCAATTAAGAAATCTCCACTCCCCCAGCGAAATCAAACAAAGTTCAATTACTAGAAAATTCCCACCTTTGCCCAGCCGCTCTCAATAAAATAGACAAGAACGCCCCCCCGTTCTCCATCCTGCCTTATTGCCAGATCACGACAAGCCTCGCCACTGTTAATACGTATAATTACTTACTAAGTTAAAGCTCTAAATACTTCATCAGCCATTCGCCAACCATCCAGAAAATAAAAAGGCCACGCATCGACATGCGTGGCTTTCGATCAAGCATCAGACCTGTTTATTTACTTCCGGCTGGATGCCATCACCGGCTGCACAGCCGCCTGGCAATCTGCCGGCAGCGTCATCTGGCCCGCAGGGTTGAACGCAGCCATCGCGGTCACCAGCGCCTGCACCTGTGAAACCGCCAGCGCCTTGCCATCGCCGGAGCGGATGATTTCCAGCTGGTTGGCGGCATTGCCGAACCAGTTGTCCGCCACCACCTTGTCGCCGGCGAAGCGGATCTGCTCCGCCCAGTAGCGCTTCTCCCGCGCCCTAAAGGGCGCGGGAAGGCGCTGCGCACAGGCCGCGGTATGAAAAGCGCCTGTGAATATGGCTGCTGCGACTGACCGCTCGGCTGCCACCGAGTGGAAATGCAGCCTAGCATTGCTTCCATAGACAAAATCCGTCATTGACTTGCTAAAGCCAAAATTCTTTCCAACTAAAAAATTTACCGAGAACCGCAATCAAAAAAGCTGGATAACAACAGTGTTAATTTTAACTAACGAAAAAATTCACACTTCCATGATGAGGAATGATGTGAATAGAAAAATCCGGCATCCGATGAACGATATGCTGGACCACGAATGCAACTACCGCATTTTCATTGGATATCAGCACATTGCCGCATCTATTTGGAGGCCGAGCCGTCCGTGAAAGAGACGACCGAACGGCTGAAACTGAAATAATGATCTATTTATTATGGCGTGCATGTGCTTAGACAAACATGCGCCAGTGGCTATCGGCAATTTCAACGCATATTTTCCAAACCACTGCGATACGGGTATCCACCATCGCGTCCCAATACAAAACATCCCGATCTTTGCCGATATTCCGTTCTTAGCCTTCTTGCGCGACGCGGCGTATAGTCAACCGGATGCGCGGCTCAGACCGGTGCAGGCCGATGGCCCCCGATCCGGATGCGCAGCACCAGCGCCGCGGCAAGCAGGCACAAGGCGCCGGAAATCATCGTCGCCACGGTGTAGCTGCCCAGGCTGTTGCGCAGCATGCCCGCGCCCAGCGCGGCAAACGCCGCGCCCAGCTGGTGGCCGGCGACGATCCAGCCGAACACCACCGGCGCCTGTTCGCTGCCGAACACGCCGGTGGTCAGCTTCACCGTCGGCGGCACGGTCGCCACCCAATCCAGGCCGTAGAACAGAGTGAACAGCGGCAGGCCGTAGAAGTATTCCAGGCCGAAGGCATGCGGCAGATACAACAACGCCAGCCCGCGCAGCCCGTAATAGACGAACAACAGCGCCTGCGGCGCGAAGCGGTCGGACAGCCAGCCGGACAGCGTGGTGCCCAACAGGTCGAACATGCCCATTGCCGCCAGCAGGCTGGCCCCGCGCACCGGGGTCAGTCCGTAATCGCCGCACATGGCGATGAAGTGGGTGCCGATATAGCCGTTGGTGCTGGCGCCGCAAACGAAGAAACTGCCGAACAGCAACCAGAAATCGCCGGATCGGCTGGCGGTTTTCAGCGCGCCGAAGGCGATAACGATGGGATTGTGATGCACGGCTGCGGGCGGCGGCGCGTTCTCCGGCTCGCCCAGCGGCCGCAAACCTATGCTTCCCGGGCGCTCCGGCAGCAGCAGCCACACCAGCGGGAACACGCAGACGATGCAGCCGGCGATCAGCCACACCGTGCCGCGCCAGCCATGCTGCCCGGTCAGCCAGGCCATCAGCGGCAGGAACACCAGCTGGCCGGTGGCCGAACTGGCAGTCAACAAGCCCATCGCCAGCCCGCGGTGCTGGACGAACCAGCGGTTGACCACCGACGCGCCCAACGTCATCGCGGTGGCGCCGGTGGCGCAGCCGACCATCACGCCCCACAACAGCTGCAGCTGCCAGTTGCTGCGCATCAGGGTGGACAGCGCCACGCTGCCGGCCAGCAGCGCCAGCGCGCACAACACCGTGCGCCTGAGGCCGAAGCGCAGCATCGCCGCCGCCGCGAACGGCCCCATCAGGCCGAACAACGCCAGATTGATCGATAAAGCCAGCGAGATGGCGGAGCGGCTCCAGCCGAACTCGTGCTCCAGCGGCACCATCATCACGCTGGGCGCGGCGCGGATGGCCGCAGTGGTCAACATCACCAAAAAGGTGACGGCGACGGCGATCCAGGCGTAATGGAATCGCCCCCCGCTCCAATCGCGCATGCCGCTCATGCCATCCCCGTTCTTAGACAAGCCAATGCATTAAGACTAGCAAGAACCTTCAAAGGCATCCGACTGGTTTGCCATCCAGAAATGCTCCGCCTTCGGCTGATGCCGCAAGGCCTGTCGAAAACGGCTGTCTTCGCGAACTATCGATACACAAGTCCGAATGCACGAACCTTATCCACAGCCATGATCAAACTGGCCTTTTATCCACAGCAGCGCCCTCGCGCCGCGCCATCGCCGTCAAACGCGGCCGAACGCGAAATCCCAAGCCTTCGAAAAAGGCCTCCCGCCCGCTCAACGCCTCGCAATAAATGGTTTCCGCCCCGCAACGCTGAATAAAGGCCTGGCCCAGCGCGGAACCTATTCCCCGGCCGGCCGCATCGCGATGCACGATCAGTTCCGCCAGCCATCCCGCTTGCCAGCCATCGCTGAATCCCCGCGCCAATCCCCATACCCGGCCCTGCGCAAAGGCATACACGCCCAATCCCAGTCGAAAAGCGCGCGCCATCCTGGCAAGATCAAATGTCTCCTCAGCCCCCCAGCCTTGGCTGGCATACAGCTTGGCCACCTGGGGCAGCAAGTCTTCCGGCAGCTCCGCCAGCTCCAGGCATTGCCAGCTGCGCCCTTCCAACACGCCCGTCACGCCTTCTTCCTGCATGTTTCCTCCAGACCAATTGCACTCGCGGCGGAGACATCACTTCTCCCTCACCCCATGCAGGCGCGCTCGCCACGAAAAACGGACCGCATGCGGTCCGTTCGTGATCGGGAAATCCCCCTAGGCGGCCAGCCTGGTCGCCAGCGCCCGCATGGTCTGCCAAGGCTCGCCCGGCTCGACGCCCTTGATCTGGCGGTCGATGCGCGCGCACTCGGACAGCGCGGCCATCAGCTTGCGCGGGCCGATGCGGCGCAGCGCCGGCTCCGCCAGCTTCTGCTTCTCGCCCCATAGCCTGAGCTCGCGCGCCATGTCGCGCGCCTGCCGGCCGTCCTTCAGCCCTTGGCGCAGCTTAAGCAGCATGCGCACGTCCTCTGCCAGCGACCACAGCACCAGCACTGGCGCTTCGCCCTCGGCCATCAGGCCATCCAGCATCCGCGTCAGCCTGGGCGTGTCGCCGGACAGCCAGGCCTCGGACAACTGGAACACGTCGAAGCGGGCGACATTGGCCACCGCCGCCTGCAGGTCGTCCAGGCTCAGCTCGCCCTTGGGATAGAGCAGCGCCAGCTTGTCCACTTCCTGCCGCGCGGCCAGCAGATTGCCCTCCACCCGGTCGACGAAGAACGCCAGCGCCTCCGCGCCCAACTGCTGGCCCTGGGCCTTCAGCCGGCGGGCAATCCAGCCCGGCAGTTCGGCGCGGCCCACCGGGCGCGCCTCCACTACCTGGGCGATCCTGTCCAGCGCGGTGAACCACTTGCTCTGCTGCTGCGCCTTGTCCAGCTTGGGCAGCGTGATCAGGGTCACCGTGTCCTGCGGCGGATCGGCGGCGAGGCGCTGCAGCGCCTCCGCGCCCTCGGTGCCCGGCTTGCCGCCGGGAATGCGGATTTCCAGCAGTTTCAGCGAGGCGAACAGCGACACGCTGGACATCGAGTCGGTCAATTGCGACCAATCGAAGCCGCTTTCCACCGTCAGCACCTCACGCTCCAGGTAGCCGGCGGCGCGCGCTGCGCCGCGGACGGCGTCGGCCGCCTCCAGCGCCAACAGCGCTTCCTCGCCATGCACCAGATACAGCGGCGCCAGCCCCTTGGCCAGCCCCGCGTTCAGCGCGTCAGGGCTGAGGGACGGCATCGGGCTTCACGCTTGCGGGACCGGCCAGCGGCGCGGCCGGCACCTTCAGGTAGGCCAGCCGGCGCACCACCTGCTCGGCGGCGTCGCGGCGCGCGTCGGCCCACAGCAGGTCTTCTTCCTGTTGTTTGCCCAGCACCTGGTTGTCCGAGTAATTCAGGCTGCGGCGCACGGTCACCACCATGTCCGGATCGACCGGCACGCCGCCGATCACCGTACGTACCACCGCGGTGTAAGTCAGCTGGTATTCGTTGATGCGGCCACCGGTGTTGATGGTCAGGATGTCCTTGGACTGGTTCTCGCTGACCACGCTCACCACCGCCTGCGCGCCCTTGGGCGCGGACATCACCGTCAGCTTCGGATCGCGCGCGAACACGGTGCGCAGATCCGATTCAATGCCCTTGCCGCTGGCCTCCAGATACATGGTGGAGAACGGCAGCGGCTTGAGCGGGCCGCCCAGGCCGCGCAAATGGAAGCCGCAGGCGGTCAGCAACAGCGCGAAACCGGCCAACAGCGCGAATCTCAGAGAGTGTTTCATTGCATCCCCCATGGCGGATGATCCGCCAGGCAAAAACGGCGCAGGACAAACCGCCCCGCGCCGCGTATCCGATATCGGTCCTAGCATGGCTGACAGCCCGTGGCGCCAAACGGCGCCACGAGCCGATCCCGCCGCTAGACGACGATGTTCACCAGGCGGCCCGGCACCACGATGATCTTCTTGGCCGGCTTGCCTTCCATGAACTTGATCACGTTCTCGTGCGCCAGCGCGGCGGCCTCGATCGCGTCCTTGGCGGCGTCGGCGGCCACGGTCACGCTGCCGCGCAGCTTGCCCGCCACCTGCACCATCAGCTCGATCTCGCTCTTCACCAGCGCGCTCTCGTCAACCTTGGGCCAGGACTGGGCCAGCAGCTCGGTGCCCGGCTTCAGCTCGTTCCAGATGCCGTCGCAGACGTGCGGCACGATGGGCGACAGCAGCAGGGTGGCGGCTTCCAGCACTTCCTGCGCCACAGCGCGGCCGGTCTCGCCCGCGGTGTCGGCCTTGTCGTAGGCGTTCAGCAACTCCATCACCGCGGCGATGGCGGTGTTGAACTGCTGGCGGCGTCCGTAATCGTCGGCCACTTTCTGGATGGTGCCGTGCAGCTTGAAGCGCAGTTCCTTCTGGCTGGCGTTCAGCTCGCCGGAAGCGTACGGCGCGACCACGCCGGCTTCGACGTGCTCGCGCGCGCTCTTCCACAGGCGCTTCAGGAAGCGGAACGCGCCCTCCACGCCAGCGTCGGACCATTCCAGGCTCTGCTCCGGCGGCGCGGCGAACATCATGAACAGGCGCGCGGTGTCGGCGCCGTATTTCTCGATGAACTCCTGCGGGTCCACGCCGTTGTTCTTGGACTTGGACATCTTCTCGATGCCGCCCACCACCACCGGCTGGCCATCGGCGCGGTGGGTGGCGGACACGATCTTGCCCTTGGCGTCGCGTTCCAGGATCACGTCCTGCGGCGCGATCCAGTCCTTGGAGCCATTGGGCAGGTCGCGGTAGAAGGTTTCGCAGATCACCATGCCCTGGGTCAGCAGGCTCTTGAACGGCTCGTCCGACGACACCAGGCCCTCGTCGCGCATCAGCTTGTGGAAGAAGCGCGCGTACAGCAGGTGCAGGATGGCGTGTTCGATGCCGCCCACGTATTGGTCGACCTGCAGCCAGTAGTCGGCGGCCTTCTTGTCCACCATCGCGGTGTCGCACTTGGGCGAGGCGTAGCGGGCGTAGTACCAGCTGGACTCCACGAAGGTGTCCATGGTGTCGGTTTCGCGCTTGGCCGCGCCGCCGCACTTCGGGCAGGCGGTTTCGTAGAATTCCGGCATCTTGGCCAGCGGGCTGCCAGCGCCGTCCGGGTGCACGTTTTCCGGCAGCGTCACCGGCAGGTCTTTTTCCGGCACCGGCACGTCGCCGCAGCTGGCGCAGTGGATGATCGGGATCGGGCAGCCCCAGTAGCGCTGGCGGGAGATGCCCCAGTCGCGCAGGCGGTACTGGGTCTTCTTCTGGCCGTGGCTCTTGGCCTGCAGGTCGCCGATGATGGCGTCGAACGCCGCCTGGTAACCCAGGCCGTCGTACTTGCCGGAATTCACCGTCTTCACGGTTTCATCCTTGGCGCCGTACCACTCCTGCCAGTTGGCGGCGTCGTATTCGCCGTCGCCGGACACTCGCGCGATCACTTGCTTGATCGGCAGCGCGTACTTGTTGGCGAACTCGAAGTCGCGCTCGTCGTGCGCCGGCACGGCCATCACCGCGCCTTCGCCGTAGCCCCACAGCACGTAGTTGGCCACCCATACCGGCAAGCGTTCGCCGGTCAGCGGATGGATCACGGACAGGCCGGTGTCCATGCCCTTCTTTTCCATCTTGGCCATGTCGGCCTCGGCGACGGAGCCCGCCTTGCACTCGGCGATGAAGGCCTGCAACGCGGCGTTGCCGGCCGCAGCCTGGGTGGCCAGCGGGTGTTCGGCGGCGACGGCGACGTAAGTGGCGCCCATCAGCGTGTCCGGACGGGTAGTGTAGACCTTCAATTCGCCAGCGTGGCCGATGCTGGCCTCGTCGTACGGGAACACCACGTCGGAGCCGTAGCTCTTGCCGATCCAGTTGCGCTGCATGGTCTTGACCTGCTCCGGCCAGCCGTCAAGCTTGTCCAGATCCGCCAGCAGCTGCTCGGCGTAGTCGGTGATGCGGAAGTAGTACATCGGGATTTCGCGCTTTTCCACCAGCGCGCCCGAACGCCAGCCGCGGCCGTCCACCACCTGCTCGTTGGCCAGCACGGTCTGGTCCACCGGGTCCCAGTTGACCACGCCGTTCTTCTTGTAGATCACGCCCTTCTCGAACAGGCGGGTGAACAGCCACTGCTCCCAGCGATAGTAGTCCGGCTTGCAGGTAGCCAGCTCGCGCTCCCAGTCCAGCGCGAAGCCCAGGCTATCCAGCTGGGTCTTCATGTATTCGATGTTGGCGTAGGTCCATGCCGCCGGCGCGCCGCCGTTCTTCATCGCCGCGTTCTCGGCCGGCAGGCCGAAGGCGTCCCAGCCCATCGGTTGCAGCACATTGAAGCCCTGCAGGCGCTTGAAACGGGCCAGCACGTCGGTGATGGTGTAGTTGCGCACATGGCCCATGTGCAGCTTGCCGGACGGATACGGGAACATCGACAGCGCGTAGTACTTGGGACGCGACGCGTCTTCCACGGCCTTGAAGGCGGCAGTCTTCTGCCATTTCTGTTGGGCGGCGGCTTCCACCGCCCGCGGGCTGTATTGTTCTTGCATGGCGATCTTTGTCTGGACTCTGAAATACAAAAGGCGGGCTGCCCGGGGCGCGATCCGCGCGCATGCATCCGGTCAGCCCGTCCGCAAAATGATTGCCCCATTATAACGGCGTCTTCGCGTCGGCGATAAGACCCAAAAAACAAATGCTTGGCGCGCGCCGCCTCAAGGGCAGGGCTTGAGCCCCCAGCCCTTGCGCCCGCGCCAGCAGGAGAAGTCTTCCTTCACCGCGCGCAGCGTCCAGACATTCTCCTCGCGGCTGAGCTCGAAGCGTTGGCGCACGCCTTTGACGCTGTCGTCCATCAGCCCTTCGCGGATCAGCGTGATGCCGGCCCGGTCGAACGCCTCCGGCTGGCTGGTCTGGATCGCCTTCAGCGTGGCGTACTCGAAACGGCCATCCTCGCCCAGGCGGTTCTTGGCGAAACGCAGCGCCACCTCCAGCGGCAGCTCGCCCGACTGGCCGGCGAAGGGCAGCCTGGCCTCGTCGCTGTAGGCGAAAGCCGCCGGCGCCGCCGCCAGCATCCCCGCCACGCACACAATCGCGCTTCTCAACACGCGTCGTCCTTTCACTGTCGGTCAAACCGGTTCGACCACAGGCAAGCCGACAAGGTTGCAGAAGACCTCAGCCGCGCAGCAGGCTGTACAGCATCTCGCTGGCCATCGCCGCCATCAGCACCGCGAAGGCTTTTTTCAATTTCGGCACCGGCAGCCGGTGCGCGGCCTTGGCGCCGACCGGGGCCAGCAGCACCGTCATCAGCATCAGCGCCAGCATCGCCGGCAAGTAGACGAAACCCATGGCCCCAGGCGGCAATCCCGCCGCGCCCCAGCCGCTGTACAGATAGCCGACCGCGCCGGACACGGCGATCGGCCAGCCCAGCGCGGCGCTGGTGGCGATGGCGGTGTGCACTGGCACATTGCACCAGCTCATGAAGGGCACGCTCATCGAGCCGCCACCGATGCCCACCCAGCTGGAAATCATGCCGATAACGCTGCCGGCGGCCCCCTGCCCGGCCCAGCCCGGCATCCCCCGGCCGCCCTTGGGCTGGCGTCCGATCAGCATCTGCAACGCCACCGCGTAGGCGTAGACGACGAAGAACCAGCGCAGAGCCAGGCCGGAAATCCAGCCGGCGATCAGACTGCCCAGCAGCGTGCCCGCCACCATCGCCGGCGCCATGCCGCGCACGATGCGCCAGTCCACCGCGCCCTTCTTGTGATGCGCGCGCACGCTGGACAGGCTGGTGAACACCATCACCGCCAGCGAGGTGCCCACCGCCAGGTGCTGCGCGTGCTCGCCGCCCAGACGCGTGGCCGACAACACCGCCAGCACCACCGGCACGATGATCAGGCCGCCGCCCACCCCCAGCAAGCCGGCCAGAAAACCGGCCACCGCTCCGCAAGCCAGCAACGCGGCCCAAAGCTCAATCGACAACATGCCCGCCCCTTTTACCGATATCGGCTTCCATCATGCCAAAGAATCCCCTCGCTTCGCGCTTAAGCGCGCGCCATCCTCGCCGCGGCGGCCGAGCCAACGCCGGCGGATCGCCCGGTTGCATGGTTCCGACCAATAGCGGGCTGCCAGATGCGCCAACAACGCCGACGCCGCCACAAACGCGCACAACAGCGGCAGGCGCTCCCAATAACCGACGCTTCCCTTAGGCAGCAGATTGCGCAAGCCGGCCAGCACCACGATATGCAGCAAGTACAACTCATAACTGTGCCGTCCCAGCCAGCGCAGAGGACGCGTCGCCCGCTCGCGCCAGCCGTACAGCGCCGGCGCGCGCGCCGCGCCCAGCAGGAACATCGCGCTGGCCAGCGCCACCCAGCTGAAGCCGAACACCTGGTTGCCGGCGATGCCCCGCAGATACACCCCGCCCAGCGCCAGCAAACCCGCCCAGCGCAGCAGCCGGGCCTGGCCATCGGCCAGCCGGACTCGATGGGCGGCCAAGGCGGCCAGACAACCGATGGCGATGGCGTCGAAGCAGGCCAGATTGCCGTACAAGTAGTCGATTTCATTGTCGAGATGCTCCGCCCGGTAAACCGGCCCGGCGACGATCAGCAGCAGGCAGACCGCCGCCAGCAGCCAGGTCCGCCTCAGCGCGAGGCACAGCAGCGGCAGCGCCAGGTAGAACACCTCCTCCACCGACAGCGACCAATAGACGTTCAGGCAATAGTTGAAATAGCCCACCGACTGCATCAGCAGGTTGTGCCAGAAAGTCAGCACCGAGCCGGCCGCCACCCAAAAGTACGAAGCCGGCAAATGGTGGCCGCCGTCGGTATTACTGAAATGGGGCAGGCCCAAGCTGCCCAGCGCGACGATGAGCGCCAGCGTCGGCAGCAGCAGGGGCATGATGCGGGCGAAGCGCTGCACGTAGAAAGCGCGGATATCGATGGCCGGCAGGTTGCCCCAGCGCCGCAAAGACTGCGACACGATCAGGAAGCCGGAGACGACGAAGAACATCGTCACGCCGTAATTGCCATTGCGCGCCAGCGCGCCCAGCAAGGGCGCCGACAGCAGGCTGCCCAGAAGGCTGTCCTTGATGCCGTAGGCCAGCATGAAATGCAGCAGCAGCACGCAACCGATGGCGATGCCGCGCAGGCAGTCTATGCGCGGATTGCGCGGTTCGATGGAAGACATGGCGCATCCCGGAATGGAAACGCCAAAATATTACACAGGAATATCCGCGCGCCAAGCATCAACGCGGCAGGCCCACGCCCAGCAAGTCCATCAGATACGCCCACTCCTCGGCCGTCACCGGCGTGATCGACAGGCGATTGCCGCGCTTGAGCACCGTCATGCCCTCCAGCAGCGGATGCTGGCGCAATTCGGCCGGCTGCACCAGCCGGGTCTTCTCGACAAAACGCACGTCCACGCACTGCCAGCGCGGATTGGCGGGGTCGGACTTGGGATCGTGGTAAGGGCTGGCGGGATCGAACTGGCTGGAATCCGCATGCGCGGCGGCCGCCACTTCGGCGATGCCGGCTATGCCGGGCTCCGGGCAGGATGAATGCCAGAACAGCAGCAGATCGCCGGGCCTCATGTCGTCGCGCATGAAATTGCGCGCCTGGTAATTGCGCACACCGGTCCATTCGAACAGCCGCGCGGGTTCGGCGGCCAGGTGGTCTATCGAGGTTTCGTCCGGTTCGGACTTCATCAGCCAGTAGCGCATGGGCAATATCTGTTAATCGCTGAGTGGATAGGGAAAGACTTGCTCAATCTTACTGGAAAGATTGCTTCGTATGCTGGCGGTAACGGGACAGGCATGCTGTCCGTCATCGCAGGAGCGCGAAAATGAAACAATGGATTCTGGCCGCCGTGGCCATCAGCAGCCTGGCCGGCTGCGTAGTGGAGCCGCCGCGCGTCGCGGTGGCGCCGATGGTGGTGCGCCCCGCCGTGGTGGTGCCGGTCGCGCCGGTGTATTACTACGGCTACGGCCCGCGCTACGGTTGGCGCTAAGAACCTGTTCAAAGTCTGCTGCGCTTCGGCGATACGGCGTTGAAAACAAGCTCAAAATGCTCATATACCACTTGTACATTCCGCTTTTTCGCTTGTTTTCGCCTTGTCTCGCTCTTGCTCGCGAGACTTTGAACAGGTTCTAAGAGTGGCTGACAAACTCCTGACGCTGCGTTGCGCCGACTTGCCGCACTCAAGCGCTGCCTGCGTCGACGCGCCCGGCCTCGGGCGTGAAACTGATTTTTGTTAGCCGCCCCAAGCCTGCTCAGCGGCTTTTGATCCACAGCCAGCCCAGCGGCAAAGCCGCATTGGCCAACGCGCCGAGCCAGTACAGCGCCAGGAAGGGCTGCTTGCGGGTCTTGTGGCGGAAAGCGCGCTGCGCCAGCCAGGCGGCGGGCCAGCCGCCGGCCAGATGCAGCCATTGCAGCCTGGCTTCAGGAATGCGCCATTGGCCGCGCAGCGCCGCGCGCTTGTCCAGCCAATAGGCCAGCAGCGTGGGCGCGGTCATCAGCGCGTAAGGCAGCCACCACCACCAGGCCAGCCGGCCCAGCAGGCAGGCGGCGAGCAGAGGCACCAACAGCAACAGGATCATGCGCCCGCCTCCCGCAGCGGCAAGCGGCGCAAGCCGGACTCGGTCAGCAGACAGTCCAGCCTCACGTCCCATGCCTCTCGCGGCACCGCGTCCACCAGCTGGCAGTCGAAAGCCACGCCCACCAGCAGCGGCTTGCCGCTCAAGGCGTGCCGGCGGCGGAAGGCCAGCGTGCTGTCGTAGAAGCCGCCGCCCTGTCCCATCCGGTAGCCGTCCCGGTCCACGCCCAGCAAGGGCACGAACACCACGTCCAGCCGTTCGGCGCGCAGCCGCGCGCCGGCGTACTCCAGGATGCGGTAACGGGGATGCAGATACCAGCGGTCGGCGGCGCCCAGCCGGGTGAACCACAGCCGGCGGCCCCGCCGCGGAATCTGCGGCAGATAGACCTCCGCGCCGCGCCATAGCGCCGCGTTCATCACTTCGGCCAGGTCAAGCTCGGAGCCGGCGGCGAGATAGCCGCCGACGCGCTTGCCTCGCCCCAATAGACGAGAAGCGTGGCGGGCGATCGCGCGCGCGGCTTCGGCGCGGCAAGCCGGCGGCAGCGCGATGCGGGCGCGGCGAAGCTGGCGCCTGAGCGTCGTCTTGTCGATTGCGGGGGAAGATGCGGTCATCAAGGAGGGGGAACCCCCGCGAGTGTCGTTCGGGCTAAATTCGCTTGTACCCTGTTTCCAGGAGGGGCCGCCTGCCAAACATTTCGGGCGCGTTCATCAAGGAACGCGGCACGCCCATGTCTCACGCTGGCAGCCAAAAGCGAACGCATTGGTACAAAGGAATTGTGCGCCGTCACGAACACCGCAGGGGATAAACTGACCTTTGGTGCGCCAGCGCCGCTCGGCTTAAAACAGCGGCTGCTGGCTTTGGCTCAGCGCCTGATCGGCTGCTTCGCTCATGCCACGTATTTTACGCTGAAACGCCTCAATCTCCAAGCCTTCGCCCACTTTTGTCTTCAAGAGGTCGTGCGCGATGTTCAGCGCGGCCATGATGGCGATCTTGTCGGCGTCCATCACCTTGCCATGCTGCTGGATGGTGGAGATTTTGCCTTCCAGCAGGCGAACCGCTTCCAGCAGCGTTTCCTGCTCGTCCTGCGGCGTGCCGATGGTGAAATGCCTGCCCAGCAGCTCGATGTCGACCTGAACCACGTCGCTCATTGCTCGTTCTCCGGCGCGGCGGGCAGGCGCGCCACCAGGGCCGCCACCCGACTGCGGGTTTCGTTGACGCGGAAGTTCAGCTCGGCGTTCTCCTTCAGCGCTTCGGACAGCGCCTCGGCGAACCGGCCGTTCTGGACTTCCAGTTCCCGGATGCGGGCGATCAGCGCCGCGACGCGGGATTCGAGGTATTCCAGTTCATTGTCCATGGCGGCGAGGATAACGGGCGGCTACTTGGGCGTCAAACCCAGCCGCTGCCGCGCTGTGTCCAGCCGGGCACACAGCTGGTCCGCGCCGTCCACCAGCCTCGGCCCGGGGATGGTGATGGCGTCGCCGGGCAGGGCCAGCAGCGCGCCGTTCGCCACCGCCGGCAATGCCTGCCAGCGCTTCCACATCGCCAGCGTGGCGTCGTCTCCGGCCACGATGGCCTGCGGCTGCGCCGCCACCACGGCGGCGGTCGACACCTGCGGCGCCGGCAAGGGCAGGTCGGCGAACACGTTCACGCCGCCGCAGACGCGGATCAGCGCGTCGATATAGCTCTTGCCGCTGACGGTGAAGATGGGCGTCTGGCTCAGCTGGTAGAACACCCTCACCGGCGCGCGGCCGCCGTAGCGCTGCCGCAGCGCCGCCAGCCGCTGGCGATAGGCCGCGGCCGCCGTAGCCGCAGCGGCGTCGGTGCCGGCCAGTTTGCCCAGCTTGACGATTTCCTGCGCCACATCGTCCGGCTGCAGCGGATGGCTGATGAACACCGGCACGCCCATGCGCCGCAGCCGCTCCAACTCGCGCGGCGTGCCGCCGTCCTGCCAGGCCACCACCAGATCGGGCTTCTGCCGCAGCACCGCCTCCAGGCTGAAGCCGGTGAAGCCGCCGACGCGCGGCAGCTTTTTCGCCGCTTCCGGGTGGTCGCTGTAATCGACAGTGGCCACCACCTTGCCGCCGGCGCCGGCGGCGAACAGCAGCTCGGTGGCGTGCGGCACCAGGCTGACGATGCGCGCCGCCGGCCGCTCCAGCGCCACGGACTTGCCGGCTCCGTCCTCGACCTGGATTGCCGCTCCGGCGCGCGCCGCGCCCAGTAGCAGGCACAAGCCAAACAGCGCCCGCCTCATGCCGCCTCCCCCTTCAACGCCAGCGGCAGGCCGCAGACCACCAGCGTCACCCGGCCGCAATGCGACGCCGCCAGCTGGTTGAGCCGGCCCAATTCGTCGACGAAGCGGCGGGTTTCGGCATCGCCCGCCACCACGCCCCAGCCGACCTCGTTGCTGACCAGCAGCACCTCGCCGCTCACCCTGTCCAAAACCGCCAGCAGCGCGTCGCGCTCGGCCGCGTACTCGGCCTCATCGAAACCGGCCTCGCCGAAGAAACGCATCAGCCACATGCCCAGGCAGTCGATCAGCAGCAAGCCGCCCGGCGCGTCGTGGGCGGCGATGATGGCCGCCAAGCCGCGGCCGGCCTCGGCCACGCGCCAGTGCGCCGGCCGCTGCGCGCGGTGAAGCGCCACCCGGCGCGCGAACTCGGCGTCGCGCACCTCGGCGGTGGCGAGATAGCACACCGGTCCGCCATGACGGCGGGCCAGGTCTTCGGCATGACGGCTCTTGCCGCTGCGGGCGCCGCCGGTGATCAGATGGGCCATGGATTGTCCCTTATTGGCTGTAACGCACGCCGATGAAGGCGCCCAGACCGCCGGTGTTGTAGCCATAAGCGGTTTCGTATTCGCGGTCGAACAGGTTGTCGACGCGGGCTGTCGCGGTCCAGCTCTTGGCGAAGCGGTAGTTGGCAAAGGCATTAGTGATACCGTAACCATGCAACGACGTATTGGAAGAATCAGTCCGTCGAGAAGCGATCTGCTGCTCGGCGCCGAAAGTCCACAAGCCCCATTCCTTACTGGCATTGAAATTGGCGCTTTGGCGCGGACGACGCAACAGCCAATTGCCAGTCGCCTGATCGCGGGCATCCATCAATGTGATGTTCATCCCCCAATTGGTATCCAGCCAAACCGTAGACGCCTCGATGGTCATCCCTTTAATCGTTGCCTTGTTCAAATTGCTCGGGCTCCAATCGTTGGAGAACAGCGGTGACGGCGCCCAGACAATCATCTTGTCGATGTCGTTGCGGAACAAGGTCGCACTGAACATGCTTTGATTCTTGCGGTACTGCAGTGCCAGTTCGGCGTTGCGCGAGCTTTCGGGCTGTAAAGCGGGATTGCCGCTGAATGGCGCATACAAGTCATTGAACGACGGGGCCTTGTAAGCGGTGCCATAGCCAGCCCTCGCCAGCCAGCCATCGGCGAATCGATAGCCGTAATCGAGTTTGCCGGTGGTCTTGCCGCCGAACTGATCATCATGGTCGCGCCTCACGCTTGCCTGCAGCAAATGCTTGCCCAGATCCAGCTGGTAGGTCAGGAACGCGGCATGGGTATTGCGCGTACTCTTGGCGAACACGCTGTCGCTGTCGATTTTCTGATCTCCATGCGTCGCGCCCAGCGTGAATTTGCCGAAATCGGTCGACAGATCGTTCTGCCACAACCATTCGTTCTGCGTAGTTTGATACAGGCTGTTGCGCTGCCCGTTTGCCGCATCGCTGAAGACTTCCTGCTTATCCTGGCTGTGGCTGAACCGCAGCGTGCTGGTCCAGATATCGGAGAACTGGTTTTTCGATTCGATGCTCTGGCCGGTCAACCGAGTCCGGATCCAATCCTGGCCAACCGGGTTCTGGTCAATATCCGCTTTGGCAAAGCTCTGGAACAAGCGCAGCGTCAGATCATGGCCGCGGGCCAGCGTCTGGGTCACGCTCGCGCTGTAGCTATCGGTACCGTAGCCATCCCGATCCGGGTTGTAGCTCGCACTCTTCGGATTGGTCGCGGAAAAACCGTCGGACTGCTCATGTCCCAGTTGCAAGCTATAAGCCGTATTGTCGACCTTGCCGCTGACGCCGGCGCTCAGCTTGCCGGTGCCGCGGCTGCCGACCTCCAGTCCGGCGTTGAAGCGCGGCTCGCCCTCGCCCTTGCGGGTGAAGATCTGGATCACACCGCCGATGGCGTCGGCGCCATACAGGCTGGAGGCCGGGCCACGCAGGATTTCGATGCGTTCAATCTGTTCCAACGGGATGTTCTGAATAGCTGTAGTGCCCAATGTCGCCGATGAAATGCGAATACCGTCCACCAGCACTACCGTATGATTGGAATTAGTTCCGCGCATGAAAATGCTGCTAGTCGTTCCCGGACCGCCGTTGCTGGCGATGGTCACAGCGGCTTGGCGCGACAACACCTGCTGCAGCGTCTGCGCGCCGCTTTCCTCGATTTCATCTCGGGTGATCACGGTGGCGTCAGCCAGCGTTTTGGACAGCGGCTGCGCGATGCGGCTCGCCGTCACGATCACCGGATCGCCGGCGAACTGGGGGACGCCGTCGGCCAGGGCCAGGCTGGAACAGGCCAGCGCCGTCAGCGCGGCGCAGATTTGAAGCTTGAACATGAAAACACACTCACGATAAGGTCAACGTTGAGTGCGAAGAGGACAACAGCAGCAAAGGACGGCACGGCAGAACCGAAACGCCTGTCGAATCGCCTCCCCGCGATACTCCAGTGGTCCACCGGCTTCCGGCCAGTGGCAGCGCAGGCCGGTCTCCGGGCTGGGCCTTGCCGGCGGCGCGCCTTCCCGTCCCGAGGACAGTGGTCTTTGCGCCGCCTGGGCGCATGCGCGCCAGGCCTTACCGTTGCGGGGGCAGCGCCGGTTTCTCACCGGCTTCCCGTTTCATCCCGGCGCGCAAGACCGCGCGCCTCGGGACACCTGCTGATCGGCGGATTATAACCCGCCGGACTTTTGGCGGCACCGGCCAAGCAGTAATATGCTTAGAGTCCAGCCGACGCCGCGCGCCGGTTCCCATTCATCATCCGGACCCACGTCCGCTCCCGCAGCAGGCCCATACCATGAACAGCAGCAAACCCCTGGATCTTTCCGCCCGCAACGCCGCCCGCGCCCGTCAGGCCATCCTGACCAAGCCGCCCGGCAGCCTGGGACAGCTAGAGGAACTGGCCTGCCGCTTCGCCGCCTGGCAGGGCCGCGCCCAGCCGGAAGATCTGCGGCCGGCTATCACCGTGTTCGCCGCCGACCACGGCGTCACGGCGGAGGGCGTATCCGCCTTCCCCTCCGCGGTCACCACCGAGATGGTGCGCAACTTCGCCAACGGCGGCGCGGCCATCTGCGTGCTGGCGCGCGCGCTGGACGCGCGGCTGGAAGTGGTGGACGTGGGCGTGGCCGGCGATGTGGCCGCGCTGCCCATCGTCCACGCCAAGGTGAGACCCGGCAGCCAGAACCTGGCCAAACAGGCGGCGATGAGCGCCGATGAAACAGCTGCCGCGCTAGAGGCCGGCCGCGCCGCCGCCCGCCGCGCGGTGGAGGCCGGCGCCAATCTGCTGATCGCCGGCGACATGGGCATAGGCAACACCACCGCCTCGGCGGCGCTGATCTGCCGGCTGACCGGCGCGGCGCCGGAGCTGGTGGTGGGCCGCGGCACCGGCGTCGACGACGCCGGCCTGGCCAACAAGCACCGCGCGGTAAAGACCGCATTGGCCCGGGTAGCCTGGGAAAACCTCAGCGGCCTGGACACGCTGTCCGAGCTGGGCGGCCTGGAAATCGCCGCCATCGCCGGCTTTTACCTGGAAGGCGCGCGGCTGGGCGTGCCGTCGCTGGTGGACGGCTTCATCGCCAGCGCCGCCGCGCTGTGCGCCAAGACCATGGAGCCCTCGCTGCACGACTGGCTGCTGGCCAGCCACCGCTCGGCGGAATCCGGCCATGATCTGGCGCTGAAAGCCTTGCAACTGCCGCCGCTGGTGGACCTGGGCATGCGCCTGGGCGAAGGCTCCGGCGCCGCGGTATGCGTGCCGCTGCTGCAGCTGGCGGTGAAGCTGCACAACGGCATGGCCACCTTCGCAGAAGCCGGCGTCAGCGGCAAATCGGCATGAACCCTTACACGCTGACCCTGCTGCGCCACGGCGATATCGACCATGACGGCCGGCTGATCGGCCTGACCGACCTGCCGCTGACCGAACTGGGGCACCAGCAACTGGAACACAGCTGGAAACGCATCAGCAACCTGGCGCCGGTCACCTGCATCGCCACCTCGCCGCTGCAGCGTTGCCGCGAGTTCTCGGTCAAGCAGGCGCTGTCCGGCTCGCTGACGCTGAAGGTGGACCCGCGCTTCGCCGAGATGGATTTCGGCGGCTGGGACGGCCAGCCGGTGGCCGATCTGGAACAGGCCCACCCGGGCTGGGGCGACGCGCTGGCCGCCGGCCGGCTCAGCCCCCCCGGCGGCGAAACCTTCGAACAGTTCCGCACCCGGGTGCTGGCCGGCCTGGCCGACTGGATGACCGAAGCCCGCGGCAGCCACCGCTTGCTGGTGACCCACGGCGGCGTGATCACGGTACTGATGGCGGAGCTGTTGGGCACCGAGTTCGCGGTGGCCAAGCTGATGACGGTGCAACGCGGCGGCTTCGTCCAGCTGTCGATGCTGGAGGGCCACCCGGCCTACCTGCTGCGCCTGGAGTCCGCATGCGCGGACTAATCCTGGCAGTGCAGTTCCTGACCCGGCTGCCCACGCCGCAGCTTGCCGATTTCAAACCCGAGTGGCTGGCGGCCAGCGCGCGCTGGTTTCCCGCCGTCGGCGTCATCGTCGGCGCGCTGCTGCTGGCCGCCCTGCGGCTGGGCGGCCTGGTCGACCCCTGGCTGGCGGCGCTGCTGGCGCTGCTGGCCTGGGTGATGGTGACCGGCGGCCTGCATCTGGACGGCCTCGCCGACCTTTCCGACGCGCTGGGCGCGGCCCACCGCTCGCGCGAGCGTTTCTTCGAGGTGCTGAAAGACCCGCATCTGGGCAGCTTCGGCGTGCTGGCGCTGATCCTGGCCGTCGCCGCCAAGCTGGTGCTGCTGATGCTGGCCGCCCGTCACGGCGGCCCGGCCTGGGGCCTGCTGCTGGTCCCGGCCTGGGCGCGCGGCTTCGCCGTCGTCTGGTCGGCCACGCTGCCGGCCATCGCGCCGGGCAGCGGAGAGCGCTTCGCCTGGCAACGCGACTGGGCCGGCATGGGCCTGAATCTGGCCGCGCTGCTGGCGCTGTCGGCCTGGCTGGCCCCGGCGCTGCTGCTGGCCCCTCTGGCAGGCCTGGCCTGGTGGGCCTTCCTGAAGCGCCGCCTAGGAGGCATGACCGGCGACTGCCTGGGCGCGGGCGTGGAGCTTTGCGAGATCGCGATGCTGGGCTTGCTGCTGTGGCGGGTGCCGGGGTGGATTTGATGCCCTATCCGCAATCTGAGCGGCATCAGAATCGACAGGCAAACCTGATCTGAATCCGCTGCGCGGAGATAATTTACACGGCGGGGCTGCCCGCCAGGCAGGCCAAAGGGGATATGGGCGGTTACCGACCGGCCCTGCTCTCTCGCCCATCTTTTTTCACCTCGACAAAAATGCCGCCCGCTGGGACTCCAGCGCGACGGCATTTTCTTAAAACGGCCAACCGCTTACAGCATGCCCACCACCTTCTTGTTGCGCATCAGGCACAGCATGTCACAAGCGATGTGGACGGCGGCCAGCGTGGCGATCTCGCTCTGGTCGTAACGCCGGCCGCCGCCTCAGGACGCGGAACCTCCGCCTTGCGCGGCGGCCCGCGCGCGCCGCGACGCCCAGCGGCCGCGCCACCAGCGCCAGCGCAGCCTGACGTCGTACCAGGCGGGCCTGAGGCCCAGCAGGAACAGGAACAAGGCCAGCGGCAGCGTGAAGCCGAAGCCCAGATGCTTGAAACCCAACGCGCCCACCACGCCGCCGAGGAAGAAGGCCAGCAGGATCAGCGCGTAGACGCGGAATTTCTTGTGGTTGGAGCGCACCGCCGCCACCCGCGGATTGCGTTCGTGGTTGTAGTAGCTCATTTTGGCCAGCTCGATGCCGATGTCGGTGGCGATGCCGGTCATGTGGGTGCTGCGCAACAGGCCGCCGGACAGCTTGGTGACGATGGTGTTGTGCATGCCCATGATGAAGCACAGCAGCATTACCGTCGGCGGGGTGAACAGGCCCTTGTGCAGCGACAACCCGGCCCCCAGCAGGCCGAACACCAGCAACAGCAGCGCCTCCTCCATCATCGACACGCCGTAGCCGCCGCGCAGCCGCTGCCGCCGCGCCCACAGGATCAGCCAGGTGCTGTGCATCGCGCCGCCGATGAAGCTGCACAGCATCACCAGCAGCGACAATCCCACTCCGATCTCGCCGGTCGCCCAGGCATCGGCCATGCCGGACACAACCCCGGACACGTGCGAAGTGTAGCGGTGCACCGCCAGGAAGCCGCCGGCGTTGATCGCGCCGGCGATGAAGGCCATCGCCCAGCCGAGCTGGCGCAATATCCTGTCGTTGAAGCGGCCGCGGTCCAGCAGCCGGGTAATATGGATGTGTCGGGTCATGGAAAGCCTGGCAAGCAAAACGGCGGCCTGTCGCCGCCGTTGTCGATATTGCGCCGCAGCATGCCGCTTGGCAAGCCGCTGGATCAAGCTTTGGCCACGGCCTCCGCTCAGCAGCCCTTCAGCGCGATGCCGGGCGTCAGCCGCTTCTGCAACGCCTTCAGGCGCTCGGCCTGCGCCGCGTCCAGGTCCTTGAAGCTCAGCGCGGTGATCTTGGCCGGCTGATCCTTGGACTTGACCACCGCCTTATCGTAGCCGGCCGCCTTCAGCCGCGCCACCAGCGTCTTGGCCGCGTCCTCCTTGCCGAACAGGCCCAGCGACAGATTGCCCTTGAATTCGTCGTTGCTGACGATGTAGTTGTCGAAACCCTTGTCCCTCATCTCGGCCGACAGGGTCTTGGTCTCGGACTGGGTGGCCAGCGGCGGGTAATACACCCAGAAACGGCCGGAACCCTTGCTTTCTTCCTTGCTGTCTTCCTGCATCTGGCCGGATTTCAGCTTCAACTGCGGCACGCCGCCCTTTACCCGCGCCAGCAGGCTGTCGTTGAGGCCGCTCCAGCGATAGCAGGCCAAGGCCTCGGGCTGCTTGTCCTGGGTTTTCTTGTCTTGGGCCGCCTTTTCCTGCCCGGCCTTGTCTTGCGGCTTGTCGGCCGCCTTGGCCGCGGGCTTGGATGCTTCAGGCTTGGCTGCCGGCTTGGCCTGGGACTTGGCCGCGCTGGCCGCGGGCTTGGTCTCGTGCAGCGGCTGCGACGCGGGCGCCGAGGCGGCGGGCGCGCTGGCCTGCGCCTTGGACGCGGATCCGTCCGGCTTCCAGTTGGCGGGCAGCAGCTTCACCTGCCCGGGACTGACCTCCTGGGCGTGCACGTCCAGCGGCGGCCGTTGCTTCAACGAGCCGTACATCGCCACCACCAGATTCAGCACCACTACCAGCGCCACTAGCCACTTCATCACGTGTTCGCCACCTTGAGTAAACCCATCAACACCAGATTATCCACGATCTGCAACGGCGCCGCGAGCCAGGGCGCGATGCGGGCAGCGTCGCCGCCGGTGAGGATCACCGTGGCCGGCGCGCGGCCGGTGCGTTCAGCCAGCTTGCGCCGCTGCTCCTCGATGGCGCCGGTCAAGGCCGCCATCGCGCCGCTGGCCAACGCATCCTGCGTGCCCTGCGGAAAATCGGCGATCTCGCCAATGGTTCGGTTCAGATTGGCCGTGCCCTGGGCCAGGCTATGCAGCATCAGGCCATGCCCAGGCAGGATCAGTCCGCCCAGGTAATCGCCCTCGGCGGTCAACGCCTCCACCGTCAGCGCGGTGCCGGCGCAAGCGACGATGACGTCGCCGCGGCACAGCTCGCGCGCGGCCAGCACCGCCAGCCAGCGGTCTGCGCCCTGTTCGGCGGTGTTGCGATAATGGTTACACACATCGCCGAAACGGCGTTCCGCATGCACGCGGTGCAATGGGCAAGGCACGGCGGCGGCCAGCGCGTCGATCACCTCCCGGCGCGCCACTGACGACAGCCAGGCGCCCTCGAGCGGCAGGCCGCGCCAAGCCTCGGCCAGACTCGCCAGCTCGCCGTGCTCGGCCGCGCCCTGGCGTACGCAATCCTCGCCTTGGTACAAGGCCCACTTCACCCGGCTGTTGCCGGCGTCTATCAATAGTTTCATTGGCGCCCCCTGAGGCTGACCTCGCCGATGTGGAAGGCTCTTGCCCCCTGGGCCGTTTCCGTCAACAGCGCGCCGTTGTCGGCCACCCCGCAGGCGACGCCGTCGATCGGCTCGCCATGCGAGAAGCTCAGCCGCACCTGCGCCTGCCGATGGGCGCACAGGCTCCACCATTCGTCGCGCAGCGGCGCGAAGCCATCGCGGTCGAAATCGGCCAGCACCCGCTCCAGCTCGCCCAGCAAGGCGGCCAGCACCCGGTTGCGATCCGGCGCCACGCCAGCCTGCTCCAGCGCGGCCACCGGCTGGTCTACCTCGCCCGGATCGGCGACATTCAAGCCGATGCCGATCACCGCGGCCGCCGGACCCAGCGCGTCGCCGGACACCTCGATCAGGATGCCGGCCAGCTTGCGCCCATTCAGCAGCACATCGTTCGGCCATTTCAATTCCACCGGCGCGCCCAGCGTCCGCAGCGCGCGGGCCAGCGCGACGCCCACCGCCAGCGACAGGCCCGCCAGCTCAGCCAGGCCGCGCTCGAAACGCCACAGCAGCGAGAAGGTCAGGCCCGATCCCAGCCTGGCCTGCCAGCGCCGCCCCAGCCGGCCGCGGCCGGCGGTCTGCTGCTCGCAGGCCAGCACCAGGCCGTGCAGCCCGCCGTTGCCGGCGCGCGCCATCAGCTGGCTATTGGTGGAGTCGGTACGCTCGGCCACCGCCAGCGTGAACGTCTCGGCCGCGCCCGGCGGCAAACCCGCCCGAACCGCGGCCACGTCCAGCCAATTGAAAGGACGAGCCAGCCGGTAACCCTGTCCGCGCACGCTGAATACGTCCAGGCCCAGCTCGGACTCGATCGCATGCACCGCCTGCCACACCAGCGTGCGCGAGCAGCCCAGCGCCTGGGCGATGTCCTCGCCGGAGTGGAAGCGGCCGTCGGACAGGCGGCGCAGCACCGCGAACGCGTGCTCGCTCACGCCTTACCCTCGTTCGCGCGGATTTTTTCCAACGTCTTGGTGGTGGAGGTGTCGAACAAGAAAGGAATGGAGTGCACCTGGCCGCCGCGCGCCAGCGTTTCGCCGCTGCCGACGATCTTGTCCACGGTCCAGTCGCCGCCCTTGACCAGCACGTCGGGCTTGACCAGCTCGATCAGCTCGGCCGGGGTGTCGGCGTCGAACCAGGTGACCAGGCTGACGCTGTCCAGCGCCGCCAGCACCGCCGCGCGGTTCAGTTCATTGTTGATCGGGCGATCGTCGCCCTTGCCCTGCCGCTTCACCGAGGCGTCGGTGTTCAAGCCCAGCACCAGGCTGGCGCCCAGCGCGCGCGCCTGGGCCAGATAGGTGACGTGGCCGCGGTGCAGGATGTCGAAGCAGCCGTTGGTGAACACCAGCGGCCGCGGCAACGCGGCCAGACGCTCGGCCAGCTGTTCCGGCGGGCAGATTTTGTCTTCAAACGACGGCGACGGGTAAACCATGCTTTTCCTTGAGCGGACGCCGACGCGGCACATCATGCCGAGACCGCCGCGGCGCCATGAAACGGAACGGATCGCGAAGCATACCACCGTCGCCGACAGCTGCCCAACTCCGGCCGCCTCAGGGGCAGGTGAGCGCGACGCCCGCCAGCGTGACGCCGGCCCTGCTGGCCTGCTGGATATAGCCGGTGGTCTGCAGATTGAACGACAGCGCATAGCTGACGCCCCGGCTGTCGCAAAGGCGGAAGTCGCCGGTCTGGGCCGCGGCGACATAGGGCGGGCGCGGGTTGAAGCTGATGCTGGAGATGGCCGCGCCGCCCGATGTGGCGGCATTGATGGTAGGCGCGGAACCCACGGTCAACGGCTGGGCCTGCACCCGGGTGGAACTGGCGCTGCCCTGCGGCAGTTCGAAGATAGCCCAGCCGGCGTTCCAGCTGGCGCCGCAACTGGATGAGGAGCTCGCATTGTAAGGACAGATGGTCACCACATCGTCGTTGCTGATCGACAGCGCGCGCGCCTGGTTCATCGCGTTGATCAGTTGATCGCGCGTGCTGTTCAGCCTCTCGTTCTGGACGAATACCTGCCAGGCCGGCAGGGCCACGGTCACCATCAACACCGCCACCACAACCGTGACCATCATTTCCACCAGCGTGAAACCCTTCCCCGCCCGCGCTCTCATCGCCCGCGCCTCAATGCGGCCAGCAGGTGCTGGAAGAATCCGCGCCTTGCGCATTCAACGAACTTCGGATGCCGCCGTTGCCGACGCTGAAGCTGCTGCAGCTGGTATCGGCGGCCTGCAGGCTCGAGGCCACCGGGGCCGCCGTCAAGGTGTAGGCGCTGGCGCTGGTGGAGGAGGCGATCTGCACTTGGTAATAGCCGCTGGGAGAGGCCGCGGTCACCGCGCAGGCGGCGTTGTTGTAGGCGAAATACTGCGAATAGCACTGCTCCATTTGCGCCTGCGCGGTATTCAGCGCCTGCCAGGCATCGCTGCGCCTCGAGCGCTGCGCATAGCTGGTATACATCGGATAAGCGATGGTGCCGAGAATGGCGACGATCACCAGGGTGATCATCAATTCGACCAGCGTGAAGCCGCGCATGCCCCCTCCCCGCCCCATGGGCCCTGTTAAAGGATTTGCCACCATCCGCTCCAGGAATAGTATTGCTGCGATGGGCTGCTGCTGGTGCAGTTGAGCTTGCCGTTGGCGCAGTTGTTGCGGCTGTTGCCGTTGCCGCCGCCCACCAGGATGCTGGCGGAGTAACCGCCCTGATTGGAAACCACGAAGGCCGGCGAGGAGGCGAAGAAACTGCCCAGTTGCACGCCCGACAACGGTTGTTGATTGTAAACATCGCTGCCATTGACCACCCCATCGCCGTTGGCGTCCAGGAAAGGCTGGGCCGGGGGGCCGCCCGTCGCGTAGCTGGACGCCATCAGGAAGGAGCTGCCGCCCGCAGTGCAAGGCGACGACGACGGCGTGAACGTGGTGTACACCACATTGCCGGCGAAGAGCTGCGGATTGGTCAGCATCCGGGCGCCGCTGCCGGCGAAGCCCAGCGTGTAATACCAGCCGTACAGCGTCGGGCAGGTCTTGCCCACCACGCAGCTGAGCGGCGGATTGGGGCTCTGCCAGTTGTACTGGGTGGACGAGACCGTGGTGCTGGGGAAGCCGGACACGGAAGTCGTGATCGCGGTCTCGGTCTGTTGCAGCAGATTGGACGGCGTCAGGCCGGTGATGGTCATATTGTCGTAGACCGAGTAGAAGGCCTGGGTATTGGTATTGGTCAGATCGGCCTGGGCCAGCAATTGCCCGGTGCCGAAGTACACCATCATGCCCTTCTGCTTGGGGAAGTTGGGATTCAGCGTCGCCACCGGCGCCGCCGTGATCGGCTGGTGGTTGCCGCTGCTGTCGGTTGCAGTGAACAGCAGCCGCGCCGACCAGTTGGCCGGAGTGGAGCTGGACACGTTGATCGCCCACAGATTGCCCTGCAGATCGCCAGCGTAGACGGTATCCACCGCCGCGCCGGCATTGCCGCTGCTGTTGACCGCCACCACTTCGGACAAGCCCTGCGGCGCGCTGCTGTTGCAGGCCGCCGGCACCGAACTGCACAGGTCTATCTTGGCCAGCGTCGCGCCTGTCTGCGGATTGACCGCGTAGAAGATCGCGTGGTTGCCGCTGCTGGCGTAGCCATTGCCGAAGAATACCGCGAAGGCGTTGGTCGCGCCGTTCAGCCGGGCAATGGTCGGCCGGCCATAGGAGTAACCCATGCCGCTGTCGCTGAACTCCCACAAGGCGGCGCTCGCCAGCGCCGTTTCGGATGTCAGCGTAGAGGGCGAGGTGACATCGAGCGCGTAGATGGTCTTGCCTCCGCCACCCAAACCACCCACCAGCACCGAATGCCAGCTGCTGTCGGAGAACATCACGTCCCCCGCCTGGGGCGAGCCATCGACGAAATAGAGGTGATTGTTGTTGTATGAAGCGCTGGTCAGCTGGTACAGATTGGCGAACACGCCATTGGGCACGAAGGCGAAAGCCTCGTTGCCTGTGTTGGCGTTGAAAGCGTGCACCATGCCGTCATTGGCGCCGACGTAGAGCATCGGCGTGCGGCTGGCATTATTGCTGGTGAACGTCTGGTAGCTGGTATCGATATAGGGGCCGTTCGGCTTGGCGACATAGGCCGGCCCGCTATCTATGATGTCGCCCAGCAAATGGCTGCGGTTGCGGAATCCGCCACCATTGCGCACCTCCTGCGAGGTGTCGCCGCGCAGGTAGTTGACGCGAAGGCTGCCCTTGGTATCCGACGGCTGCAATTGCGACTGCTGCGTGCTGTTGATTCCCGTGACGCCGGTCGCCGGCCAGCGGAACGGCACGCCCTTGTTGTTCACCCCGTCCCAGGTGGCGATCAGCCTCGTGTTCTGCCACCCGCTGCCGCTGGCGAAGGTGTCCACCTGGGCCTGCGCGCTCCAACTGGCCGAGGTGCTGACGTTCAAGCCGCTGCTGCTGCCGAGCGTGTAGCCGGACAAATCGCCGGTCCAGTCGCTGTAAGGCGTGTCGCTGGGATTGAAGCTGGCCAGGAAAGCCTGGGTGTTGGTGCTGAGCGTGGTGCTGTTCAGCGCCACGGAGGCCTGGTCATAGCTGCCCTTCTGGATTTGCACCAGAATCGCGCTCAGCGCGTTGCTGAAGGCGGTCGGACTGACCGCGGGATAGTAGGAGCCGGTGTTGCCCGCCACCGCCATCGCGGTCAGCGTTTGCGCAGCCACCGGATTGGTAGCCGGCGCCACCCCCGCGCCCAGGCCTATCACATAGGTTTTGATGCCCGCGGTCGCCAGGGTCTGGATCTGGCTGATGGCGTCGAGCAGCGCCTGGCTATTGGTTCCGCTGGTATTCAGCGAGCCATCGGCATTGAAGCTGGCGGTCACGCCGTAGCCGGTGGCCGCGGCGCTGCCGACCGGGGGCCAGAAATTCCCGCTCTTGTCCTGGGTGGGCAGGCCGTCAGTAATCAGCACCACGTACTTCTGCGGCGTGCAGCCGCTGCTGGACGATGTGGTGGTGAAACTCGTCTGTGCCGTCTTCAGCAATGCGTAAATAGGCGACTGCCCCGCCGCCGACTTGATTTCCGTCGTGCTGGTGGAGTTGGTCTCCGGCTGCAAAAACGGCGAAAAACTATTGTAGGCACTGGTGATCTGGCTGGACGACGGACTGCCCAGATTGGTCATCGCCACATTGGTGGTCGCGCCGCTGTACGACTGCGAGCCGCCATAACCCCAGCCGCGTTGCACATACAGCACCTGGGGCGTGAATGGCACGTAGCCGGCGTTGGTTGGCGATGTGCTCCAGGAAGTAAAGCCGCCCGGAGCCATCAGACTGTAGCCAACCGATACGGAACCGCTCTTGTAGCTGCTCAGCGAATAATAGCTATAGGGATTGCTGGGACTGACCGTGCCATAAGTCATGAACACCGGATTCAGGCCGGTGGTATAGAGCACATCGTTGATGTTGGCGTCGTCGCTGGTCGCCGCCACCGTCATGTACTGGGCGCCGCTCATGACCAGCCCGCTGGTCCCCAAGCCCAGGCTCAGCGCGATGGCCGCGCAATTGCTCTTCACCGTCGAAAACAGGATGCCCAGCGACAAATAGCCGTAGCAGGGATTGAGGACCGTGTCGGTGGTGCTGGTGGCGGTCGGCGTATTGGTGAAGGCGAAGCCGCCCGGCGGCGACATGTAGTAAACCCAGGTCGTGTACAGCGAGGTGCGGCTGGTCTGGTAGGACAGCAGGGAGAAATCAGTGGTGGCCAGATAAGTATTCAAAATAGACAGTATCCCCGCCTTGGCCACATTGAGGCGTGATGGGCTATTGTCGGCAAGCTGCCCGGTGGACAAGGTAGAGGTATAGGGCTGCATGCTTCCGGCCGCGCCGCCGGAAATGGGCGGCGTGAAGTTGGCCGGCACCGGGTAGTTGATCGGCGAGGAAGAGCTGGTCAAACCGCCAACCGCGCCGGAGCCGGTCAACAAAGCCCCGCCGCGGCCGGTATAGGTGGTGGAAAAGCCATTGCTGCAGTTGGCGCCGCTATTGCCGGTCCCATTGCAATAGGTGATGGTGCTGCCGTCCATCGATTCCGAATTGGTCACCGCGATTACTACCTGCGGCCGCGCCGGCGTGCTGATGGTCAACGGCACCTGGGAGATCGCCAGGGTCGCGGTTGAACCCGCGCCGCGCACCCATAGCGTCGCCAGCGTCAACCCGACCAGCAGCGCGACGCTGCCGGCAATACGCGTCAAGGTTGTCCGGTTCGCCATATCCGCCTCACTGCGTGAAGATCGCCTGCACCACCACCGGGCTGGCGCCGCTGCTGGTCGCCACCCGGGCGGTGACCCGGTAATTGTTGCTGCCTGTCTGCAGGCCATAAATGCCGCGGTTGCCGCAACTGACGCCGGCGCGGCATGAAGCCGGCATGCTTTCCACCACGTAGCTGCTGACAACCCCCGAAACCGCCGGCGTGCCGGCATAGCCGCTTATCGTCTTGGTGCTATCGCTCCAGAATGAAGCGGTATAGAGATTCTGCTGCCAGACCGGCGTCGCGCTGGCATTGAACTGGTAATAACCATTGCTGCCGGAAACGGTGAAATTCTGACTGGCGAAGTTGCCCTGCAGCATGGAAGCGTAGGCTTGGCGCAGCGTGCCCTCCGCCAATTGCATATTGTTCTGATACAGGGCGTTGTTGCTGGCCATATGCAGCTGTCCCAGCGACTGGCTGCTGCCCGCCAGACCCAGAATCATGATCACCAGCATGAAAATCAGCGCGACGATCAGCACTACGCCCTTCTGCCTAGCCGGGCCGGCTCTCGAGATCGTCATAGTCCGGCATTCCTCAGGGACACAGTCATCGTATACACATGCCGCAAGCGGGTATCGCAAGGCACCACCACCGTATTGCCCAACACCGTCCAGCTAGTTTGATTCGCGCAGCCAGAGCGCGCTCCCGCCGGCGCCGATCCCAATGGGCCTTCCAGCAATGCAGCGATCCTCAGGCTGTTGACCTGCGTCCAATTGCCGACCTGGGAGGCGGGCAGGTACTGCGTGGTCACCCCCGGCGTGCTGCCGACGCCGTACCACACCTGCAGCATGTCCACTCCCGGCACCACTGGCGTCAGCTGCCAACTGGAAGCCGTGCCGTCATACACCGCCTGATACAGCGCGCTCTGCGCGCCGGTCGCTTGCGCGACGAAATAGGCGGTCTGCGACAAAGACACCGCCACCGAGCCTACCGGGAAATCCGCATCCAAAGCCTGCTTCAGATTGATCACGCTGCCGCCGCTGGCGCTGCTGACGCTATTGACTTGCAAAATCGTAGAGTGCCCGCAGTTGGACACCGCCAACAAATTGTTGGCCACCACCCCGGAAGCCGCCAGCGTGGTCAGCGCAGTGCTGCCGGCCGAGGCATAGGTATTGACCCACACCGGCGTCGTGCCGTTGGTTTGCCCTGAGAAAACCAGCACATCGCTGCCCTGCGCCACTTTCCCCTGCAAGCTGCTGTCCAGCGTCGGCGACCAGTCGGTCAATGTGCTGTCGTTGTTGCCGTTGAGCGCAGTCAGCGTCAACGTCGACGAAGCCAAGGTCGCGTCATAACCGACAACCGGCGAATTGAAATTGCTCAACAAGCCGTTTGCCGTCACCAGCGCATTGGACGTGGAGGTGCCGGAACAGCCAAAGAAGCCGGCCGAACGCGCCGTCTGCGAGATCACGCTGGACAGGGTCGCGCCGGCGTTCTGCAACATGCCCTGTCCGGTATTGGTGGAGTAGTCCTTGCGCCCCCCCACCATGATGCCGACCAGCGCGGTCAACAGCAGCAAACCGATGGTGATCGCCACCATCAGTTCAATCAGGGAGAATCCAGACTGCGCTCGCCAGGCTTTCACATGATGGTCCTCACCGTCACGGTCTGCTGACTGCCGCCGCTCACCGCGTTGCCGTCCGTCCACCAGATTTGCACCACGCGTTCGGTGCTGCCGCCGTTTGTCGGCTGATAAACGCTGCCGGTACCCCCAGGCAGATTGTTTTGCAGATCCGTCAGCCACTGATACTTGTCATAAGTGGCCATCGTCGCCGCGCTGCAGGCAGAAGTGGCGCAGTTGCTTTGCAAGGTGGAAGGCGCGGTGCCGGACGCCACATCGTAATTGCCCGCGCTGACTTGGGCAGAATTCGCCCGCATCCGGTCAACCATATCGTAGGCATATTGACTGGCCATCTGCCGCAAGTAGGCAGAGCCGCTGGCGCGCTCTGCATTCAGTATCACGGCGATAGCCGCCAGCACGCCCATCGCCAGCACCAGCAGCGCAATCAGCACCTCCAGCATGGTGAAGCCCGCTGCCGGCCGCATCGGTCCATCGCGCATTGCAATCCCCATTTGCCCAGCCGTCATTGCCAGAATAGCCCCGCGCAATGACAAATGGCAGCCGACACCGACAAAAGGATGGATAACGACGATGGACGGCATCCTCAAACGACTTGGACAAACCGCGATCTGGAAACGCCAAAGCCCCGCCGGGGTCCGGTCGGGGCTGGGGAGTCGCGCGCGGGGCACGCGCAAAGCAAAAACCCCAGCTCGTCTGAGCTGGGGTTCTGCGTATGGGGCGTCTGGCGGTGTCCTACTTTCACATGGCGAATGCCACACTATCATCGGCGCTAAGGCGTTTCACGGTCCTGTTCGGGATGGGAAGGCGTGGGACCACCTCGCTAAGGCCACCAGACATAAA
>NZ_JBTNLS010000003.1:0-463932 GCF_059047085.1 Chromobacterium sp. INPA-IVC
CGGGCCTTTCGGCGCTTCCACCGGGGCCGGCGTCGGCGCCGGTTGCGGCTTCGGATCGGACGTCACCGCCTGGATGGCGTTGGCCGATTGCGTGACCGGCGGCGGATTCACCACCGGCGGCACATAGGCCTGCGGCTTCGGCGTCGCCGGCTGCTGCACCACTTTCTCGATCTTCGGCGGCGGCGGCGGAGGGGGCGGCGGCGGTTCGCTGATCACCGACACTTCCACTTTCTGCTGGATCACCTTGACCACCCCCTGGGCCAGGCCTGTCACCAGCGCGTAGATCAACAAGGCATGGAATACGACGACGCCCGCCAAGCCGGCCGAGCGGCGGCTAAGCATCCCACTGTTGCGCTTGATGGAAACACTGCTCATTGCGATTACCTTCCCTGCTTGCATGCGCTTGCGGACCGGGAGCCGGCATTCGACGGCGCCCGACAACACAAAGTGAACTCCTGTAACGGACTTGCCGCAATCCGTAATCACCCCCAGACACCGAGCGGCGCCCGGGGGCCGCATGCCCTATGGCTTACATTTTGTAGTTGAACTTCATGAAGTAAGCGCGACCCACTTGGTCAGCAAAACGCGCATCGTAGTTGCCTTGGAACAGGTACTGCTGATTGCTCCACGGCGGCAGTTGGTCAAACAGGTTGCGCACGCCAGCGGTCAGGGTCAGCTGCTTGTTCACCTCGTAGCTGCCGGACATGTTCCAGGTGGAGTACGGCTTGACCATATGATTGGTCGAGGCGAACGCGCCGGAATTCTGGTCGGTATAACCGGACTTGTAGTTCTGGGACAGCAAGCCGCTCCAGGCGCCGCGGTTCCAGTTCAGGGTCAGGTTATGCTGCCAGCGGAAGGTCGGTTCGTTTTGCGTGGCGACGTACTGGCCGAGGTTGCTGTAATAAGGACCGTTTTCCTCGATCTGGTAGATGTTTTTGGCGAGATAGGTGCCCGCCAATTCGACCGTGAAGTTGCCGACCGAAGTTTTCGGCAGCATCCAGCGGAAATCGACATCCAAACCAGCCGAGCTGGAATTGCCCATGTTCTGGGTGGTGGAGATCGCCGTCAGGTTACCGCCATTGTTCGGATCGTAGAACAGCAGGCTGTTGTGATTGCCGTCAAACAGAGTCGCCTCGGACAAGGTGCTGATCTGATGCTTGACCATCACCCACCACAGATCCGCGCTGGCGGTGATGCTCTTGATCGGCTCGATCACGATGCCGACCGACAGCGAGGAGGACTTCTCCGGCTGCAGCTTGGTGTTGCCGCCCACCTTGAGGTAACGCTGCAGGCTCGGGCAGCTGGCGGACAGGCTCGGGCAGCTCAGCGGATCCGCGTAGAAGTTGCCGGTCAGCTGGCTCTGGTTGGGCTGGTACATGTCGTACAGCGACGGCGCGCGGAAACCCGTGCTTGCGGAGGTGCGCAGCAGCACTTGCGGCGACAGCTCATAACGCAGCGACACTTCCGGGCTGACAGAGTTGCCCACGTCATTGTAGTGGTCGTAACGAACCGCCACCTTGCCGTCCAGATGCTTCACGATGGGCACATCGGCCTCGGCGAACAGCGCCGACACGCTCCGGTTGCCCTTGGTGTTCAGGGACTGGTTCATGCCAGGACCGATGGCGTCCTTGGAGATCGGGTAATTGAAGTTGTGCTCCAGCGTGTCATGCCGGGTCTCTCCGCCGAATGCGACGGCGAGCGGACCTGCCGGCAACTGCAGCACTTCCTTGCTCAGGCTGAAATCGGCGCTGGCGACGGTGTACTTGCCGTCGTCAAGATGGCCCTTGATGCCGATCTGATTCCAGACGTTCGGGTCCGTGGCCAAACCGGATACCAGGCTGATCTGATTGTTCAGATAAGCGTTGGCCACTTCCTTGTCGCCAGTAAAGCCGCTAACCAGTTCCTCGGTCGCATAGCTCTGGGAATATCCCAAGCCGGTCTTATAATCCCAGCCGCCCAGTTGGCCTTCCAGGTTGAGTTGGAGCTTCTGCTGAACGTTCACGGCCTCCGTCACGCGATTGCCCAGAGGCATGGTGCGCAGGAAGGGAGAGATGGACGCGCTGCCGTCAGCCGTGACGATGCCCTGGGTCCCGCTCGGCAAGAAAACCTCAAGCCCGGTCGGCGCAGGCGCCGAGATCGTCGTGTTCTTGTTGCGGGTGATGTTGTAGGTCACCGACAGCTCATGATTGTCGCCTATGCGGAGCGTACCCTTCGCCAGGCCAGACCACTGCTCCGTTTCCGGCTGAATCCCCACCATGGTGCCCGGATACATTTTGCAAGTGCCGCCTTTGGCAGTGGCCGCGCCGCAATTCGGATAACCGCTCGGCCCGATCAGGCTGTTGCCGCCATCGATGGTGTAATTCGCCGGATAGCTGTTGGAGCTGGCCTTCATCGCCGGCGTGATCGCCGACGCGAAGTCGCGCTGGCTTGCCATGATGGGATCAGTCTTGTGATAGGAGGCGGTGGCGTAGACGTTGAAGCCGTCTTTGGACAAATTGCCATAGCCGTAAGAACCGTTCAGGTTCTTTTCATTGCCGCCGGAACGCTGCGGCGTCATGAAGTCGCCGCCGATGCTCAGGCCTTCGGAGGTCTTTTTCGTGATGAAGTTGATCACGCCGCCGATTGCATCGCTGCCGTAAATGGCCGCTGCGCCATCCGGCAACACATCCACTCGCTCGATGGCTGACAGCGGAATGGCGTTCAGGTCGGCCGCGGTGCCGTCGAAGGGGTGGTAAGGCACGCGGCGGCCGTCCAGCAGCACCAGCGTGTATTGCTGGCCGAGGCCGCGCAAGTTGGCAAACGCGGCGCCGCCGGTGGAAAGGCCGACGCTGGAGTTGGCGCCGATATTGGACTGGTTGGAAGCCAGGGCATTGACCACCTGCTCAACCGTATTCAGCCCCTGCTTGGCCAGATCGCTTACCTTGATCGTGGTGACCTCGGTAGCCTTTTCACTTTTCAGGCGCTTGATGTGCGAACCGATCACATCCACGCGCTGCAAAGAGTTATCCCCTGAGTCATCGGCATGAGCCAGCTGCGCGTATCCAACGCTGCCGACTAGCGACAGCGCCACCGCAAGCGCTTTTCTCTTGTAGTTCATCATTTCTCCAAATCCCTTGTAGAGGTACTGCCCGCCGCCTCATGGGCGGCCGTCTTATCTATTTGTCGTGCCAAGTAAAGGCGATTCGAGTGTGAAAGTTTGTAATGACTAACGTCAACAGCCATTTACTTTTGTCTATCGTCTCAAAAAGAAAGCAAACAAACACATTCAGATAAATCACAAACCGTCACAATTAAATCAAAAATACACGCAACAATTTCAGCACTATCTTGCTCTTGCCGTCACACTTCGTCACAAATACAAATTGAGAAATACTTTTTAACCCATATGAATGATGTCTAATTTGTTGCATTTACGCAGTGGATTCATCTTTATGTTGTGATATTCACACTCCACCTCGGCTTACCCCATCTTATTTAATTCATAAAAACTCATCACAGGCATGAGCAATGATAAAGCCCAAAAAATAGGCGAATCGTGCAAATGCTCTATTTCATCATTTGTCACTGCGATTCATCTTCCCAAAAGGATAAATGTTTGCAAATTTGATTAAATAATAAGTCAAAGTATGAATTTGTATTAAATTCATTTGGCATTTTTATTCTGAATGACCTATTGCGGAATAGTCGTATGAAATTACGGCATGCCTCAGACAATTTGTAGGCAACCACCGGCCAAGGGCGCGAACACAATTCGCAATACAAGCCCTGCCGCTATCAGGAAAAGACATATCGTTTTTTCCTGTATTTAAACCGCAAGAGGAGAAACTGCATGTTTGCAAAACAGCACGCTATAGCACTGATCGTTGCCGGCGTATTCGCCGCCGGCGCCCAAGCAGGAGAAGCCTGGGTCAACACCGCGACCCAAGCTCATCCGCTGGTCTCCACCCTGACCAGCTCCGTCGCCGCCAAGAGCGTCGGCGAACTCGCTGCCGGCCAATCCGTGCATGTAGCCGTGACCCTGAAGCTGCGCAACAAGGCTCAACTGGACGCGCTGACCGAAAGCCTTCTGGCCGGCACCAGCCACAAGACCCTGAGCCACGCCGACTTCATGGCCCAGTACGCGCCGACCCAGGCTCAAGTGCAAAAGGTGGTGGCCCACCTGCAAAAGAACGGCTTCCGCAACATCAAGGTGGCCCCGAACCGCATGCTGGTCACCGCTGACGGCAGCGCCGCCACCGCCAAGACCGCATTCAACGCCACCCTGCACCACTTCAACGTCAACGGCCGCACCGCCTTCGCCAACGTGACCGCCGCTCAGGTTCCGCAATCGCTGGGCGACACCGTGCTGGCCGTTCACGGCCTGCAGAACGTTCACACCTTCCACACCACCCTGCGCAAGAGCGGCGTCAAAACCCTGGCCTCGGCCAGGACCAACAGCGTGGTCGGCCACAACCCGACCGACTTCCCGTTGATCTACAACGCCAGCAGCCTGCCGCCGGCCAGCAACACCACCGTCGGCATCATCTCCGAGGGCGACCTGACTCAAACGCTGCAAGACCTGCAGCAGTTTGAAGACTCCGCCGGCTACAGCTACGTGCAGACCAATGTGGTCAACGCCGGCGACGCCTCCTCCGACACCGACGGCACCGACGAATGGAACCTGGACAGCCAGGACATCCTGGCGGCCGCCGGCGGCGCGCTGCAGCAGATGAACTTCTACGTCGCCACCTCGATGACCAACGCCGACATCACCGCCGCCTACAACTCGGCCGTCAGCGATGGCTCCGCCAAGGTGATCAACGTATCGCTGGGCGAATGCGAAAACGACGCGAAGAGCGACGGCACCATCGCTTCCGACGATCAGATCTTCCAGACCGCGGTAGCCCAGGGCCAAACCTTCTCGGTTTCCACCGGCGACTCCGGCTCCGCCGAATGCAGCGGCCCCGGCCAAAGCTATCCGGCGGTTTCCCCGTACGTGATCGCCATCGGCGGCACCACGGTGAATACCAGCGGCACGACCAAGTACTCGTCTGAGAGCGTGTGGAACGGCGGCGGCGGCGGCCCGAGCACCAACGAAGCGGCTCCGTCTTGGCAAACCAAGGCTGGCGTGCTGACCACCTCGAAGACCAAGCGCGGCGTGCCGGACGTGTCGTTCGACGCGGATCCGAACAGCGGCGCCCAAGTCATCGTCAACGGCAGCAGCTCGCAGATCGGCGGCACCAGCCTGGCCGCTCCGCTGTTCACCGGCTTCTGGGCCCGCATCCAGTCCGCGCACGGCAACAGCCTGGTTTCCCCGAACCCGGCCATCTACCAGTACTTCAAGGCCAACCCGTCGCTGTACCACGACGTGACCACTGGCAACAACGGCGGCTACAAAGCCACCGCCGGTTGGGACTACGCCACCGGTTGGGGCAGCCTGAACGTCGCCAACCTGAATACCTTCATCAACAGCCACTCCGGCTTCTAAGACGGCATCTGGCAAAAGAAAAGCCCCGGACAACCGGGGCTTTTTTCCATTCTGGCGCTGAGCAAACCACACTTCTCGGCGATGACAAATCTATTCAAATCATGCAATTACAAATCAACCGGGCAATTGAAGAGTAAATACTTTACAAACTAGAACAGACCCGCTATCACGGAAAAACGCGCGCATGGACACAAACTCCACTGCTCACGGCGCGGCTTTTCAGGAGAAATGGCATGCGGGCCAATAAACCGACTCTATCCCTGTTCCTTGGCCTGTTCAGTCTGGCGGCGAATGCCGCCGGCTGGATCAGCACCGGCACCCAGGCGCACCCGACCCAGCAGCTGATCCCCGAGGCCCGCGACGCGGGAGAAGTGGCCGGCGGCGAACTGGTGCACATTGCGGTCAGCCTGGCCGTGCGCAACAAGGCCGCGCTGGACGCGCTGACCGACAGCATCCAGGCCGGACAGGGGCAGCCGATCACCGATGCCCAGTTCATCGCCCAATACGCGCCTACCCAGGCCCAGGTGCAACAGGTGGTCAATCATCTGCGGCAAAACGGTTTCCGCAATATCGCCGTTTCCTCCAACAACCTGCTGCTCACCGCCGATGGCAGCGCCGCCACCGTTTACAGCGCCTTCCAGACCAAGCTGCGCCGATACAACGTCAATGGCCGCCAGGCGGTGGCCAATACGCAGGACGCCCAGGTGCCGGCCAGCCTGGCCGGCATCGTGCTGGCGGTTCACGGCTTGCAAAGCGCCCACCAATTCCATGCCGCCTTCCACGCCCAAAGCGTCAGCAAGGCCGCCTCCGGCGTCATCGCCCACAAACCGGCCGACTTCGCCTCCATCTACAACGCCGCCAGCCTCCCCTCCGCCAAGAACGGCGTGGCCGGCATCATCGCCGAGGGCAACCTGAGCCAGACAGTGGCGGACCTGAACAGTTATGCCAAGAGCGCCGGCTTCGCCGCGCCCAGCGTCGCCATCATCAACGCGGGCGCTACCAGTTCCGACACCTCGGGCATCATGGAGTGGAATCTCGACAGCCAGACCATGCTCGCCGCCAGCGGCGGCGCGCTGAAGCAGCTGCAGTTTTACGTCGCGCCGTCGATGAGCAACGCCGACATCGCCGCCGCCATCAACGCGGCGGTGGCCGCCAACAGCGCCAAAGTGATCAATGTGTCGCTGGGCGAGTGCGAGCTGGGCGCGAAAGCCTCCGGCATGACCGCCAGCGTAGACCAGATGCTGCAGGCCGCCGTGGCGCACGGGCAGACTTTTTCCGTGTCTAGCGGCGACTCCGGCTCTTATGAGTGCGGCGGCAATACCGCCTATCAAAGCTATCCGGCGGTTTCGCCCTACGTGATCGCAGTGGGCGGCACCACCCTGACCACCAGCGGAGCAACGATCTACGGCAGCGAAAAAACCTGGAGCGGCGGCGGCGGCGGCCCCAGCGCCACCGAAGCCGCGCCGTCCTGGCAAACGGCCGCGGGTGTGCTGACCGCGTCCAAGACCAAGCGCGGCGTGCCGGACATCGCCTTCGACGCCGACCCGAACAGCGGCGAGCTGGTGCTGGTAGCCGGCAGCACTTACCAGGTAGGCGGCACCAGCCTGGCCGCGCCGCTGTTCAGCGGATTCTGGATCCGCATCCAGTCGGCCAACGGCAACAAGCTGACTTCGCCGGCCAATGCCATCTACAAGTACTTCAAGGCCAACCCGTCGCTGTACCGCGACGTGGCCAGCGGCAGCAACGGCGCCTACAAGGCCGCGGCAGGCTGGGACTACGCCACCGGCTGGGGCAGCCTGAACATCGCCAACCTCAACGCCTTCGTCGCCAAAACCGCCGGTTTCTGAAATGCCAGACCGCAGCGCCCCGCCTCGGCGGGGCGTTTGCTTTGGCCAGGCTGCCGCTTAGAATGACAGCATCGCCTCCCATCCCGGCAAGCCATGAAACCCGACCTCGCCATCAGCCTGCTGCACCAATGCCGCCACGCCACGCTGGCCACCCAGTCGCACGCCTACCCGGGCTACCCCTACGCCAGCGCCGTCCAGTTCTTCTGCGACGAACATCATCGGCCGGTATTCGTGGTCAGCGCGCTGGCCGAGCACAGCAAGAACCTGCTGGCCGATCCTCGCATCAGCCTGTCCCTGCTCGCGCCGGACGGCGGCGCGGCGCAATCGGCCGCCCGGCTGACCATGCTGGGCGACGCCGAACGCTTCGACGCCTCCGACGCGCTGCGCCGCCGGCTGCTGCGCTATCTGCCGGAAGCGGAAGAATGGCTGGCGCTGGATTTCATGTTTTTCCGCTTGATTCCCACGCGGCAGCGCTTGATCGCCGGCCTGGGAAAGATGGGCTGGATAGAAGACAGCGCCTGGACGGCGCTGCCCGCGCTGGCGCTGGATGAAGAGCAAGCGCTGCTAGACGAGGCGCAGGCGGCGCTGCCGGCATCCATCCGGCTGCTGGGCTGCGATTGTTTCGGCGCCGACCTGCTGGACAATGGCCGCTACCGGCGCGGGGGGGGGGGGGGGGGGGGGGGCGACACGTCACAAGGGCGCGGAAAGGGTGTGTNNNNCGTACGCCCCCCCCCCCCCCCCCCCCCCCCCCCCCCCCCCCCCCCCCCCCCCCCCCCCCCCCCCCCCCCCCCCCCCCCCCCCCCCCCCCCCCCCCCCCCCCCCCCCTGCCCCCCCCCCCCCCCCCCCCCCCCCCAGGTCCGCGAACGGCTGCTGCGGCTTGGTTAAAGGATGATCAACCGCCCAGTTGCAGGCGCGAGGCGGCGAAAGGCGCCTTGGAGCCATCCGAGTAGCGCTGGGGCCAGATCAGCGGCGGCGTGGTCCAGGTGAAGTCCTTGCCCTCGAATTCGATGAAATAAGCCTGCCAGCCCGGTTGCGCGGCGTCCGGCGTGAATTCGAAGCGGCACTCGCCCAGCCGGCACTTGCCCTCGATCGGCTGATCCTGATAGCGGATGCCGGAACGGAGGCGGAAATCGCGGCGGTCCGGATTATGCGCCAGCCACAGTTTGGCGCGTACCGCCGGCTCCCGAGTGCTCACGCTGATCCGTCCATTGCGCTCGTCCCCCTCCACGCTGGCTTCGGGCAAAGACTTGCCCGCCAGCCAGCGGCCCATGAACTGGCTCAGCGCCTCGCCCACCTGCTTGCTGCCCACATAATGGGACTGATTGGGCAGATAGCGCAGCTGCATCGGCCCCTTCAACATCGGCAGGTAGCTCCAGGCGGAGTCCGGCACCGCGAAATCGTCCCCGGACGCGGAAATCATGTATTTCTTCAAGCGCGGCATGCTTTTCGGGTAATTGACCACATCCTCGAACCGCAGCAAGGCGTCGAAGCCGGGGCTGCCGTTCAGCACCTCGCCGGTGATGCCGTTTCTGTCATAATCGCGCAGCGCCACCGGCCATTGCTTGCCGTAGCTGTTGTACACGTGGGTGAAATTGACGCGCACATTCCAGAAATCGGCGACTACCGGCACGATGGCCTGGACCCGCTCGTCGTTCAATCCGGCCAGCCAACTGGTCCAGCCGCGCTTGGAACTGCCTGACAACACGAAGGCGCGCGCATCCGGCAGGCTGGCCTGGATCGCGTCCATCGCGGCGACGGCCGCCTGCGTCATCGGCAGATGCAGCGAGCTGAAACGGTCGGCCTCCGGCTGGTCCACGCTCTTGCGCCAGGTATAAGCGACCAACGCATCCTCGCGTCCGGCCGGCTGTCCGTCCAGTTTCAGGCTCTGGTTGGGCGCGTAATACAGCTCGGCCACCGCGATGCCCAGCCCGCGCGCCAGCTCCGCGATCGGCAACGGATCCCGCGGCGCTTGCGGCCCCTTCTCGGCATGGTTGCTGCCGCCGCTGACATACAGCAACACCGGCGAGCCGGGCTTGCGTCCCGGCGGCAACGCCAGCTTCAACTCATGCTCCCACTGCGGCGCGTCGCTGGCCAGCGTGCTGCCCTTGCCCGGCCAGCGCTGCGATACAAATCCATAATCGCGTACCTTGACGCCGCCCTCTTCGCTTTCGCCGAGCAACTTGGCCGGCTGCTGGCTGGCCCTGGCCTGCTTCAGGTATTGCGATACGGTTTGCGGATCGCTTGGCGCCGGGACGGGTTCCGCTTGCGAAATGGCGGGAAGCGACAGGCAGAGCGCGATGCCGGCGCGGCGCGCGGCGGTGGAAAGTGAAGCGTTCATCAGGATGGCATTCATATTATTTGCAAAGTTGATTTTCATTAGGCGCGGATAGAGCAAATGCACTCCCGCCCACGATGGACAGCCTCCGGTCCAATCCGTTCAGGAAATACGCCCCTGCCGCCCATCAATGAAAAAACCCCGCCGGATGCGGCGGGGTTTCTCGCGATGGCCATGGCCTCGGCGCTTACATCGATTCCAGCACCTTGATGCCCAGCAGGTCCAGACCGGCGCGCAGCGTCCTGGCGGTCAGCGCGGACAGCTGCAGGCGGCTGGCGCGAACCTCGCCCTCGCTCTTCAGGATCGGGCAGGCTTCGTAGAAGCGCGAGAACAGCGTGGCGATGTGGTACAGGTACTGCGACAGGTAGTGCGGGTAGCAGCCTTCCACCACGGCGTTCAGCGTGTCTTCGAACTGCGCCAGCGCGGCGGCCAGCTGTTTCTCGGCCGGCTCGGTGATGACGATCTTGGCGTTGGCGTCATAGCCCTCGGCCTTGCGGAACACGCTCTGCACGCGGGTATACGCGTACTGCAGATATGGCGCGGTGTTGCCTTCGAAGGCCAGCATGGTGTCCCAGTTGAAGATGTAATCGCTCATCCGGTTCTTGGACAGGTCGGCGTATTTCACCGCGCCGATGCCCACCGCGTTGGCGATTTCGCGCTTCTGCTCTTCGGACAGGTCCGGGTTCTTTTCCGCCACCAGCGCGTAGGCGCGTTCCTGCGCCTCGTGCAGCAGTTCGATCAATTTGACCGTGCCGCCGGAACGGGTCTTGAACGGCTTGCCGTCATCGCCCATCATCACGCCGAAGCCGACGTGCTCCAGCTTCATCGCCTCCGGCGCGAAGCCGGCCTTGCGGCAGATGGTGAACATCTGGGCGAAGTGCTGGCTCTGGCGCGCGTCCACCACGTAGATCACGCGGTCCAGCTTCAGCTCGCGGTGGCGGTAGCGCACCGCGCCGATGTCGGTGGTGGTGTAGATGAAGCCGCCGTCCTTCTTCTGGACGATCACGCCCATCGGCTGGTCTTCCTGGGTGCGGAATTCCTCCAGGAACACCACCTGCGCGCCGTCGCTCTCGGTGAGCAGGCCGGCCGCGCGCAGTTCCTGCACGATCACCGGCAGGTCGTCGTTGTACGACGATTCGCCGCGCACGTGCTCGCGTTTCAGACCGACGTTCAGCGTCTGATAAACCTCTTCGCAATGCTTCAGCGACACGTCGACGAAGCGGCGCCACAGCTTCAGCACCTCCGCATCGCCGCCTTGCAGCTTGACCACGTAGTCGCGCGCGGTGTTGGCGAAGTCCTCGCTCTCGTCGAAGCGGATCTTGGCGTTGCGGTAGAAGGTTTCCAGATCGGACAGCTGCAGGTCGGCGTCGCCGGCGTGGCTGGTTTCCACCAGATAAGCCACCAGCATGCCGAACTGGGTGCCCCAGTCGCCTACGTGGTTGGCGCGGACCACGTCGTGGCCGACGTATTCCATCACGCGCGCCAGCGCGTCGCCGATGATGGACGAGCGCAAATGGCCGACGTGCATTTCCTTGGCCAGATTGGGAGAGGAATACTCCACCATCACGCGCAGCGGCTGCACCGGCGCGATGCCCAGCTTGTCGTCTTTCAGGGCGGCTTCGCTTCGTCGGGCCAGATATTCAGGGGCTAGATGAATATTGATGAAACCCGGACCGGCGATTTCCACCTTGTCGGCGATGCCGGCAAGATCCAGAGCGGCGACGACCTTTTCGGCCAGCGCGCGCGGATTGGTTTTCAGCGCTTTGGCGGCGCCCATTACACCGTTGGCCTGGTAGTCGCCGAATTCCGGCTTGGAAGCCGGCTGGACCACGGCAGGCGCGTCAGGCGCGCCCGCTGCCGCCAGCGCTGCCTGTACCCGTTCGTTGATCAGTTGATGAATCGTCATTGATAGCCCCACGAAATGCCGCGAAAACGAAAAAATGTCTTCGCTTCTGAAAAATGTGTGTTTGATTGTATGCGCCCGCGTCGATGCGGGCAATGCTTGGCCCCGCCCGATCCGGCTGGAATCGACCATCATTTGATCCCATACGGCATGAGCCGGCTATTTCCGCCGGATAAACGCGCCGGCCGGCATGAAAAGGGACAATGATAAAGGCATTCGGCGCAGCGCGGAGCAAATAAAAAGGCAGCGGACAATGCCGCTGCCTATGGGAGGCAAACCGTTTAGAAGGTATAGACCGCCTGCGCGCCCAGCATGTCGTTGCCCTTCTTCATGCTGCCGTCGTTGCGCTGGAACACCGCCTGGCTGGCCCAATCGTGCCGGTACTCGAACTTCAGCGTGAACTGGTCGGTCGGGAAGAACAGCAGGTCGGCGGTCAGCGCCATGCGGTTGGCGCCCTTGCAATCGGTGGCGCCGCTGGCCACGCACGCCGGGTCGACGCCAAACGCGTTGACGCCGTCGTAGCCGCCCGCCCCCAATGCCACGCCGCCTCCGCCGCCGCCGTTCTTGCTGTTGTTCAGGTAGTCGTAGCGCAGCGTGGCGCCCATCTTGCCCAGCGACTCCGTCATCCACTTGCGGTGGCCCAGCAGCGATACGCCGTACCACTGCGCCGAACCGCCGTTCCAGGCCGCCTTCTGCTGCTGGCCGTAGTCCAGCTCGGCGTTGTACTGGATGTCGCCCAGCGTGTAGCTGGCGTCAGCCTCGGTGAAGAAGTAATTGGAGTAAGGATCGGCGGACACGCACTGGTAGCCGAAGCCGACATTGCCGCCCAGGCAGCCATTGGTCACCGGAACCGGGCTTGTCGCCGACTGGGCCGCGCTGGTCAGCAAGGTCTGCCGGCCGGCGTTGAACGACCAGCCCAGATCCAGCGCGCTGCTCCAGGTGTAGTCGACGCGGGCGGTGAAGGTGGGCGTGTTGTTGCTCTTCACCTGCGGATTGCCGTTGGCGGAGTTGGTGCCGGTATTGGCCAGGTTGGCGTGGGTGCGGTACTGCTCGTTGGCCAGCAGGAACTTCCACGCCCATACGTCGTGGCTCCAGTTGAAGCCGGCGCCGACGTAGCTGCCTGGGTCGCTGAAGTCGTACAGCAGGCCGTGGGTCAGCGTCACCATCTGATTGGACTGCTGCACCTCGTATCCTCCGAAACTGTTCATCAGGCCGGCGTTGAAGGTCCAGGTGTCGGACAGCGGGAAGTTGATCACCGCGGTATTGATGATGTTGTTGCCGCTGCCGCCATCCAGCAGCGTGTTGCCGCTGCCGCGATTGGGCATGATGCTGATTTCGGCGCTGGGCGCGGTGGGGCCGACGCCGAAGGTCTTCTTGATGTCCAGATAAACATCGCCGAAGGTGCTGTTGCTGTAGGCGTAGACGTTCTGGTGGTTCAGGAACTGGAAGCCGGAGCTGTTGTTGTTGCGGTTGTAGATATAGGTGGGGTCGAGATAGCCGGTGACGCTGAGGCCAGCCAGCGGCCCGTCGGTGGACGCGGTGTTGAGCTTGTCCACCTTCAGCTCCATATTCGCCACCCGCTCTTTCAGCTCGGTGTTGGCGTCCTCGCCCCCGGCTGCGGCCGCATCCTTCTGGCCGACAGTGGAAGTGGACGCCGTCGCCGCCTCCACCGCCTTTTGCAGCTCCGCCATCTGTTGCTGCAGCTTCTGCATCTGCGACTTCAACCTGGCGATCTCGTCCGCCTTGGCGTCGGCCATCGCCATGCCCGGCAGGGCCGCGATCGCCGCGCTGATCAGTAACCTCTTCATCTTCGTTTCTCCTTGTGCCGCACTGCTTGTCGTTGTTTCCATCCGCAACCGCCCGGCACGGCAGGCACAGCCCTGGCTCCGGGCCGCATCGCCCGCCGTTGTCAACTATTGGCGAAGGCCAAGCGCATCTCCTTTTCCCGCTTGCGCGTCATCGCGCTCATATAGATATTGGCCGCCACCACGCCCAGCGACACCAGCACGATGAACAAGGTGGCCAGCGCGTTCATTTCCGGATTCAGGCCCAGCCGCACCCGGGAGAAGATCACCATCGGCAGCGTGGTGGAGCCCGGGCCGGACAGGAAGGCGGTCAGCACCAGATCGTCCAGCGACAGCGTGAACGACAGCAGCCAGCCCGATACCAGCGCCTGCGAGATCAGGGGCAGCGTGATGACGAAGAACACCTTCAGCGGGCGCGCGCCCAGGTCCATCGCCGCTTCCTCCAGCGACAGGTTCAGCTCCCTCACCCGCGACTGCACCACGATGGTGACGTAGGACACGCACAGCATCACGTGGCCTATCCAGATGGTGAACACGCCGCGCCCCTCCGGCCAGCCGAAACTCTGTTCCATCGCCACGAACAAGAGCAGCAGCGAGATGCCCTGGATCACTTCCGGAATCACCAGCGGCGCATTGACCATGCCGGTGAACAGCGCGAACAGCCGGAAGCGGCCGAAGCGCCCCAGCACGAAGCCGGCCCAGGTGCCCATCACCACCGATGCCGTCGCCGTCATCAGCGCGATCTTCAGGCTGAGCCAGGCCGCGCTGATCAGCTCGTCGTCGTCCAGCAGCGCCGCGTACCACTTGGTGGAGAAGCCGGACCATACCGTCACCAGCTTGGATTCGTTGAACGAATAGATCACCAGCAACGCGATGGGCAGGTAGAGGAAGGCGTAGCCCAGCCCCAGCACCAGGAAAGACAAGGGTTTGCTCGGCTTGATCATCGCGCCTCCTCCATGCTCTTGACCTGGTAGTGCTGGAACAGCGCCATCGGCACCAATAGCAGCACGACCATGCAGCAGGTGACGGTGGCCGCCATCGGCCAGTCCATATTGTTGAAGAACTCGTCCCACATCACCCGGCCTATCATCAGCGTGTCCGAGCCGCCCAGCAGCTCCGGAATCACGTACTCGCCCACCGCCGGAATGAACACCAGCAGGCTGCCGGCGATGATGCCGTTCTTCGACAAGGGCAGCGTCACCTGCCAGAACGCGCGCCACGGCTTGGCGCCCAGGTCGTAGGCGGCTTCCAGCAACGTCAGGTCCATCTTCACCAGGTGGGCATACAGCGGCATGATCATGAACGGCAAGTAGGAAAACACCATGCCGATGTAAACGCCCCAATTGGTGTGGTACAGATGCAGCGGGCTGTCTATCACGCCCAGCCACAGCAGGAACTGGTTGAGGAAGCCGTCGTTCTTCAGGATGCCGATCCAGGCGTAGACGCGAATCAGGTAGGAAGTCCAGAACGGCAGCATCACCATCATCATCAGCGTGTTGCGCGTCGCGCCTTCGGCCCGGGCGATGTAGTAGGCCATCGGGTAGCCGATCAGCAGACACAGCACGGTGGAGACGAAAGCCATCTTCACCGAGCTGATGTAGGTGGCGAAGTACAGATCGTCGCTCAGCATGAACTTGTAATGGCCGATATTGAGCGCGATGCCGACCACGTCGTTTTCAAACTTGACCAGCGGCGTGTACGGCGGAATGCCCAGCTGTTGCTGGGAAAAGCTGATGCCCACCACCAGCAGGAAGGGCAGCAGGAAGAAGACGAACAGGAACAGGAAGGGCACGCCTATCGCGGCCCCTCTGCCCGTCGGCAGACAGCGTTTCAGATCTGGTAGTTTCATGACGGCACCACGACGCCCGCGGCGTCAAAGCGTTGCATCCCCATCGGCGGCGCGCGCCGATGCCCGTCGTCCGCCAGAATAAGCGGCCGATGTTCCACAGCTGTCCGGCCGTCCCGGAACATCCGGGCGGCGGACGATTGTGCTTATGCGATGAAAGGCCGGGCCGAAACCCGTCCGGCCCCGGGCTGGCTCAGCGGCCGGTCTTCAGCTGGGTCCACAGCCGGTTCTGCAGCCGCATGATGTCCGGCGGCAGCGGCTTGAGCAGGAACAGCGTCTTCATCACCGGCTCCGGCGGATAGATGGTGGGATCGTTGGCGATCTCAGGCTTGACGAACTTGCGGGCCGCCGCGTTGACGGTGGGATAGAACACCTCGTTGGTGATCTCGGCGTTCACTTCGGGCGTCTCGATGTAGTTGATCCACTTATGCGCCTCCTCCGGATGCGGTGCGTCTTTCGGGATCACCATCACGTCGAACCAGATCGGCGCGCCGGACTTGGGAATCACGTAGCCCAGCTGATAGGAGCGCTTGGCCTCCGCGGCGCGGTGCTTGGCGATGTTGACGTCGCCAGACCAGCCCAGCGCCAGACAGATGTCGCCGTTGGCCAGATCGTTGATGTAGCCGGAAGAGTTGAACTGGGTGATGTAGGGGCGGATCTTCTTCAAGGCCTCGAACGCCGCCTGGTAGTCGGCCGGGTTCTTGCTGTTCGGGTCCTTGCCCAGATGGTGCAGCGTGACGGCGAACACATCGTTGGCCTGATCCAGCACCGACACGCCGCAGCCCTTCAGCTTGGACACGTATTTGGGATCGAACAGAATGTCCCAGCTGTCCAGCGGCGCGCCGGCGCCCAGCAGCGCCTTGACCTTGGTGTAGTTGTAGCCCAGGCCGTCGGTGCCGTAGGCCCAGGGCACGCCATGGGCGTTGCCGGGATCGGCGTCGACGATCTTGGCCATCAGCGCCTTGTCCAGATGCGACAGATTGGGAATTTTGGACTTGTCCAGCTTCTGGTAGATGCCGGCCTCGATCTGCTTGGCCATGAAGTTGGAGGTGGGCACCACGATGTCGTAGCCGGCGCGGCCGGTCAGCATCTTGGCCTGCAAGGTGTCGTCGCTGTCGTAGACGTCGTATTTCACCTTGACCCCGGTCTGCTTCTCGAAGCCCGGAATGGTGGTCTTGGCAATGTAGTCGGACCAGTTGTAGACGTTGAGCACTTTATCCGCCGCCTGCGCGCCGGTAGCCGGCAGCAGCAACAGCAGCGAGTACAGCGCGTGGCGAACCAGTTTCTTCTTCATGACAGGCTTCCTAAAGTGGCACGACCATAAACGTCCTCCGTCCCGGAGCGGCCTGCGGCGATCCCGACGCGATGGACGCGCGTCGATATGGACATGCCGAATATTGACCGGCCACGCCAAGCGGCGGAACTTCGAATCACTGCGTTCCATGCTGTCAGCCGCTGACAATCCGCCGCAGACGCGCGACGGCATAATGCCAACATATACCCTGCGGCCATGGCCGCAATGATTACGGCGTTACGGCATGTAAAACGGCAAACGGATGGTATGGATTCAGCTGAGCGGGAAGGGACGGGAAGGCGGACCGGCGCGCGGGGCTTCCGCGAACGGACGAGAAGGATGGCTGAAAAGCGCGAAGTCTACTGGACAGCGACAGGCGGCGGGCATCATCGTTTCCTCTCTTGGTCTCCGTACTGCACTGATGCGTTTAATAAAATCAACGCATTCATATTTATGTCACTACTTTTTAACCATATTCCCGGATACGCGCAAGCCGGCAAAAGGTAAACGGCGATGTCCGTCGCGCGTGAACCCCATGCGCCATGGCCCCGCCGGCGCAAACGGGTTCTGGCTGGCATCCATTTCTCCCAGGCCAGCCGGCCATTCAGGACTATGGCATAAAAAATAAAACCAACTGTCGGCTGCGTGGAAATCGCGCAACACCAGCCATGCACGCAGCGCTCACCATGCAAAGCAAAAAGGCTGCCAAAGGCAGCCTTTTGCGAAGACGCGGAGCGGGCCGCGCTTACAGCAGCCGGGTGATCAGCGCCTTGCCGTCGTAACCGGCCAGCCCCGGGATGCGCACCTGCATGCCGTTGCCCGGCGCGACCTGCACCGCCTCGCCGTTGCGGGTCATCTCGGCCAGCTCGATCACGCGGTTGCCGGACGGATGGATCACTTCCAGCTTGTCGCCGACGCCAAAGCGGTTCTTTACCTCGATCAGCGCCCAGCCATCGGCGTCGACCTCGATCACGTCGCCGACATACTGGCTCTGCTTGGCCTTGGAGTGGCCGGTCAGATAGTTCTGGTAGTCCTGGCTCTGATGGCGCTCCAGGAAGCCCGGCGTGTAGCCGCGGTTGGCCAGGCCATCGAGATCGGCCAGCAGGCCGAGGTCGAACGGACGGCCGGCGACGGCGTCGTCGATGGCTTTGCGGTACACCTGAGCGGCGCGCGCCACGTAGTACAAGCTCTTGGTGCGGCCCTCGATCTTCAGCGAGTCCACGCCGATCTTGACCAGCTTCTCCACCTGCTCGACGGCGCGCAGGTCTTTGGAGTTCATGATATAGGTGCCGTGCTCGTCCTCGATGATGGGCATCAGCTCGCCCGGACGGCTGCCCTCTTCGATCAGATAGGTCTTGTCGGCCAGCGGATGGCGCTGTTGGCTGCCGCAGGACGAGAAGCTCTGATTGGCCTCTTCCATCGCCTTGTTGAAGTCGAACTGGATCACCTGCACGTCGCCGGCGGCATCGCCCTCGGTATCGTGCATCTTGTAATCCCAACGACAGGCGTTGGTACAGGTGCCCTGGTTCGGATCGCGGTGGTTGAAGTAGCCGGACAGCAGACAGCGGCCGGAATAGGCGATGCACAAGGCGCCGTGCACGAACACTTCCAGCTCCATGTCCGGGCATTCCTGGCGGATCTCGGCGATCTCGTCCAGACTCAGCTCGCGCGACAGGATGATGCGCTGCACGCCCAGCTTCTGCCAGAACTTGACGCCCATGTAGTTGACGGTATTGGCCTGCACCGACAGGTGAATCGGCACTTCCGGCCATTTTTCGCGAACCATCATGATCAGGCCTGGATCGGCCATGATCAGCGCGTCCGGCTTCATCGCGATGACCGGCTCCATGTCGGCCATATAGGTCTTGATCTTGCTATTGTGCGGCAGGATGTTGCTGGCGACGAAGAACAGCTTGCCTCGCGCATGGGCCTCGTCGATGCCCTGCTTCAGCTCTTCCAGCTTGAAGTCGTTGTTGCGTGCGCGCAGGCTGTAGCGCGGCTGGCCGGCGTACACGGCGTCGGCGCCGAAGTCATAGGCGGCGCGCATCTTGTCCAGCGTGCCGGCGGGCAGCAAGAGTTCGGGTGCTTTGATCATTGCGTGGGGAATTCTCGGTGTATCAGTTGAGCAGACAGGAAACCGGCAGCGGCTCCCTGTCCGGCTTGACGAAGGCCTTGCGCGCGGAGTCCGTCTGCAGACGCTCCGCGGAATAGTACTGCTCCAACACCGCCCGGGCGTCGCAGGCCAGATCGCTGCAACGATCGAGGAAGGCTGGCCAGTCCTCCATCAGCGAAGGGCAGGACTCGACGCGGCTGTACGCGATGGCCAGCAGCGCCATCGTCAGCGTATGGTTGTACTTGGTAGCCGCGCCATTGGCCATCGCGAAACGCGACAGCGCATGCGCGCAGCGCGCGGCCGCTTCGGGGGCCGGGTATTCCCGGCGATAACCCCAGGCTGCGTACAGGTGGGCTCGATGATTGAAATCCGACGCAGGCAGCGCATTGGCTTCCAGCTGACGCAGGAATACCTGGTGCTCCATTATGCAGACACTCCGCAAGTGCAAAAAACGACAGGCCCCGCACCATAGCGGAGCCTGTTTTGAATTTTATCCGGTCGCGATTATGCGCGGCCGAAAGGACAGCGTCAAGCCCGCCTGACGCATCCTGACAACTTTAAGCCGCTGTTTTTAAAAGCCGTTTCATTTTCGTGGTTTTTGTAAAAGAGCCAATAGCGAACTTAACTGCCCCGCCAGCGCCAACAACAGCAGCAACGGGCACAGCAGCGCGGCCAGCGCGCCCTCGGCCGCCCCGCCGCGCCAGAACGCGGAGGCCAGCATGAATATCAGGGTGGACAGCAGCAGCGTGGCGACGGCCAGCTTGCGATTGTCGCGCATGCGTTGGAACAGCTTGATCATGAATACCTGCTTCGGTGAGATTCAACGGCCGTCGGAGACGGATTCGGTCAGCCGCGCCAGCGCTTCCAGCTCGTCGGCGAAGAAGCCGGCCTCGGCGCGGGCGGACAGATTATAGTCGCCGGGATGCAGCTGCATCGCGTGCTGCTCCAACAGACCGCGAAAAGTGGCTTGCGGTTCCAGACCGCGTTCGCGGCACAGTCGGACGAACCAGCGGTTGCCTATCATCACGTGGCCTACCTCGTCGCGCAGAATCACGTCCAGCACCGCGACGCTGGCGTGGTCTCCAATGCCGGCCAGCCGGCGCTGAATGCCCGGCGTCACGTCCAATCCCCGCGCCTCCAGCACTCTGGGCACCAGCGCCATCCGGACCATCACGTCGTGATCGGTCTTGCAGCACATGGTCCACAGGCCGTCGTGAGCAGGAAAATCGCCGTAGGCGAAACCCAGATCGGCCAAGCGTCCTTGCAACAGGCGGAAATGCCCGGCCTCTTCCGCCGCCACCGTCAGCCAGTCGTCGACAAACTCGTCCGGCGTGTCGCGAAAGCGCCAGGCGGCATCCAGCGCCAGATTGACCGCGTTGAACTCGATGTGGGCGATCGCATGCAGCAAGGCGCCGTGCCCGTGGCGGGTGGCTAGGCTGCGCTTCGGCACCCGCGCCGGATGCACCAGTTCAGGGCGCTGCGGCCGGCCAGGCTGCGGCAAGGCATAGGCGGCGGGAGACGCCTCCCGGAACAGCAGGCCGCAGCGCCAGTCGCGGCGCAAGCGCTCCGCCAACGCCAGCTTGTCATCCACGACTGGGCACAGCAGCGCCTGCTCGATCAGCGGATAAAGCGATTGTGCTTGGTTCATGAGGGCGGATTCTAAGCCGGCCTCGCGGCCAGGCCAAGCCAGAAGGGGACGAACCGGCCAAACGACGGGCGAGCCCTATTCGGCCATGGTTTCGTTCTGGCTGGCCAGCCAGTGGTCGAATACCGCCAGTTGCTCTTCGAGGAATGCCATCTTTTTCCGGGCCAGCTCCAGATCGCGCGCCTTGCCCGCCTTCTCCACCGCTTCGGCGGCGTCGCCCATGCCGTTGGCCCCCACCATGCGGCTGGCGCCCTTGATGCGGTGGGCGGAAAAACCGACGCGCTCGGCGTCCTCCGCCTCCATTCCCGCGCGCAGTTCGGCTACGTCCTCGTTATTGCCGGTCTGGAATTCCCGCAGGATTTCCAGCTCCACGCTCAATTCGCCGTTGCTGTACACCTCCAGCACGCTGCGGTCCACGGGAATGCGCCCGTCGTCTGGCGACGGCTTGCTCGCGGCCGGCTCCGCGCTCTCGGTGACAGACGGCGCGGCATCGGCCGGCGGCGGGGGAGACTCCGGCGGGGCGCTCATCCATTTGCGCAGCGTAGCCTCCAAATCCAGGATGGACAGCGGCTTGGTCAGGAAGTCGTCCATGCCGGCCTCGCGCGTCTTGTCCACCTCCTCCTTGGCCGCGTTGGCGGTGCAGGCGACGATGGGAATGCGGCCGCGCTCGGGGTGGGATTCCTCATGCGCGCGCACCAGCCTCGCCAGCTGGTAGCCGTCGATGCCGGGCATGTGGCAATCGGTCAGGATCAGCGAATAGCGGCCGGACAGCCACTTGCTGAACGCGCGGTCGCCATCCTCGGCCCAGTCCGCCGGATAACCCAGCTTCTCCAGTTGCTTCAGCGTCAGCTTGCGGTTGGTGGGATTGTCCTCGGCGAATAGGATGGGGAACAGCCCGCTCCCTGCCCCGATTTCCTTGTCGGCCTGCGCCGCGGCGACCACGGCCTCCAGCGACACCCGCTGCTCGGGCAGCATCACCGGCTCCACCTGCTCGGCCAGCCATTCCACCTCCATCAGCAATCTGGCGCAGCTGCCCTTGCCCTGCTCGCTCTCCATCTCCACGTGCCCGCCCATCAGGCCGGCCAGGCGCCGGCAGATCGCCAGCCCCAGGCCGGTGCCGCCGAAACGGCGGGTGGTTTCAGAGTCTGCCTGGGTGAACGGCTGGAACAGCTTGCTCAACTGCTCCTGGGACATGCCGATGCCGGTATCCTCCACCTCGAAGCTCAGCACCTGGTAGTTGGACACCGTATCCATGACCTTGACCCGGATATCCACCCGCCCGCTGGAGGTGAACTTGATGGCGTTGCTGATGAAATTCTGCATGATCTGCCGCACCCGCAGCGGATCGATGACCAGCGTCGGCGCCAGCTTGTCGTCCAGCGTCAGCGCCAGTTCCAGCCCCTTCTTGCTGGCGTTCTCGTGATAGAGATTGCGCACGCTGTCCATGAAGGGACGGATCGCGGTGCGGGCGGGCACGATTTCCAGCCTGTCCGCCTCGATCTTAGAAAAATCCAGGATGTCGTCGATCAGCCGCAGCAGGGTGTTGGCGGAATCCTGGATGGTGGAGACGGTGTCGCGCTGCTCAGCATCGAGCCGGGTCAGCGCCAGCAGCTCCAGCATGCCCAGCACGCCGTTCATCGGCGTGCGGATCTCGTGGCTCATCGTGGCGAGGAAGGCGCTCTTGGCGCGGTTGGCCGCATTGGCCTGGTCGCGGGCCATCCTCAGTTCGAACTCGGCCATCTTGCGCTCGGTGATGTCCAGGCAGGCGAGGATGATCACCGACTCGTTGGCGTCCGGGAACAGCAGCTGCCCCTCGAACAGCACCCAGATCGGCCGCCCGGTGCCGGTCAGGCATTCCAGTTCGCAATGGATGCGGGCATTGTCCTGCTGCATCTTGGACATCTGCTCCGCCAGCTCGTACCAGCCATGCTCGGAGGCCAGCAGCTCCATCAGATGCATGCCGGAGAGGCCGTACTCGTCGCCGACGTCGAATATGCTTTCGGCCGTGAGATTGGCGCGAGTGATCTGGAAATGCTCGTTCAAGCGCAACAGGCCGACCGGCGACGCCGAATACACCGCCTCCTCTTCCTGCAGCACCGCGCGCAGCTGGGCTTCGGACAGCTTGCGGCGATCCTCTTCGGCGTAGAAGCCCAGAATATTGGCGTAGGCGCCCAGCAAGGGCAGGATGCTGATGCCCAGCTGCGACAAGGTGGGCCGCAGCAGGCATACCCCGGCCGAGGCCTCGCCGCCCAGCATCACCGGCAGCGACACCCAGGATGGCTGGGCGGTCAAGCTGCGGAACAGCGCCGCCAGCGGCATCTCCGCCTGGGACAGCTGCTGCGGCAGAGGCAGGAAGGCCGGCCAATCCCCTGCCTGCGGCTGAAGGCCCTCGCTGCCGTCCTCCCTCACCGCCCAAGCCACCAGCAAGCACTGCTCGGAGCTGGTGAACTCGAGGAAGGTGTTGTGCAGCCTCTGGAACACCTCGCCGCGCTCGGCCCGCGACAACAGCATCGCCTCGATTTCCGATATCACGGACAGCAAGGCGACGCTGCGCTCCAGCGAGTTCTCCGCCAGCCTCCGCTTGTGCTCGTCGCGCACGATCAGGATGTCGAGCGGCCGGTTGCCCTCCTGGAAGCGCCCGACGCTCAGCATCGCGTGAAAGCGCTCGCCGCTGCTGCCCATGCCCTCCACCGCTATAGTCCGTCCCGCCTGCACCTCCAGCGCGGCCAGCACCGACAGCAATTCGTCGTCCACCACGAACAGTTGCCGCGCAGCCGTGCCGATCAGCGCGTCCATGGCATAGCCGAACATGCGTCCCGCGCCCTCATTGGCCATGTCGATCACGCCGTTCTGATCGATCACCAGCATTGCGTCGCCCGACACGTCCAGCATGCGTTGCAGGAAGTCCAGCGGCTTGAGCACCTTGCGCACCACCACATGAAACAAGAAGGCCAGCAGCGCCAGCATCGCCAGCCCGAACACGCCTTCCCGCAGCAGCGTGTTGCGGTAGTGGGAGCGGTTGTCCTGCAAGGTGCGCAGCGCCCGCTCGCCGATGGCCACCCGGATCTTGTCCAGCGAGGCGGACAGCTGCAGCAGATTCCGCCGGTAGTCGGTGGCCTGGCTGAACTGCAAGCGGCCGTCCATTTGCTCCAACTGCAGCTGGGTCAGCAACTGCAAGCGGTTCGCCTGCATGGCCAGCTCTCCGAACTGCCGCGACAACTCGGCGTCGTCTATGCTGCCCAGCAACGACTGCGCCCTCCCCAGCAACAAGATGCTGGCGCTCAGTCCGTGGGCCAGCTCCAACTCGGTTCGCCGGTCCAGCCGGCTCTTCAGGCTAGAACGCAGCACCAGCGCCTGCGCGCTGGAATGCAGCCAGTAGCCCAGCATCGCCGCGTCCTGCCGCAGCCAGACCAGATTGCTGATCCGGTACTCCCCGCCGGAGGCCATGCTCGCCACTACCTCGTCCAGCAGCAATTGCGTCTGCTGCTGCACATCGCGGGTCCCCTCGTACAGCTTGACGAGTTGAGCCTCCCTCCCATCGGCGCCGGCCTTCATCGCCTGCCGCGTCGATACCCGCAACTGCTGGAACTGCTTGATCGACTGTCTCAGCCGTTCAAGACGCCCGGCCGAGCGAACCTCGTCCTGGCCATGCCAGGCGGTGAGCAGCGTCAGGAAATCTTCATCCACTTGCCGCGCCAGGCTGCTCAATTGCGCTTCGTCCGGGCGCTTCTCCAGCAGCCCCTCCATCAGCAGGCCGCTTTCCTTGAGCTGCAGATTGGCGAAATTGCGCAGCCCGTAAGCATCCTGGTTCAGATGCACCAGCCACTCGGCCTGCTGATAGGCGCTCCAGGCGGAAAACTGCAACACCGCCACCACGCTGGCCTGCAACAGGCCGAGCAACACCACGATGGCCAGCACGCTGCGCCCAATCGCCATCGCCTGACTGCGGCTGCGTCCCGACAACTGCATGCCTAATGCCTCGCAACGGATGGATTGGCGGCCGCCTCATCGCTGTTCGCGACATAAATCTGCGCGACGCCGTAACGCTCGCTGAAATCGCGCAGCACGTTCAACTGGTTGGCCGAGATGCTGGCGCCGCGGGGCAGCAGCAGGTGGCCCGCCTTGCTGCGCAGGTCGCGCGCTAACACCGAGCCGGGCTTGACCATGTCCAGCGACAGGCACTTTTCCTCCGGTTCGTCCTGGGAAACCGGCGCGCGGGTCTCGAACAGCCGGCCGAATACCTTTTTGTCGTACTCGGTGCCGGTGGCGACATGGTAGTAGCTGAACGGGTCGATCTCCGGCCGGTTGCGGCTCATCGCCACCTGTATCGATTTCTCCACCTCCGCCGGTTTGGGCGGCTTTACCACGAATCCGTCTGCATGCAGCTGGCTGGCCAGCACCACATTGCTCCGATCCGCATGCCCTGACAGGAAAACAAAGGGGAGATTGGACACATTGGCCGTATGGCCGCATCGCAACTCCTTGAGCAAGTCCATGCCGTTCATCGGCTGCATCTGCACGTCGCACAGCACGATGTCCACGCCCCGGATATCCAACAGCCGCATCGCCGTGGTGCCATCCGCCGCCTGGAAGATGCGGTCCTGCTTGACGCCCATGCTCTGCAAGGCCTGGGAAATCAACGACCGGACCAAGGTTTGGTCGTCGACGATCATGATGCGCAGGCGATCCAGATCGACAGAATTCATCTTGCCTCCTCCACTGGGCTGCCGTTCGGCGCCGGGCTCCCTCCCGGCACAGCGGCGACTTCCTGCTGCAGCTCGCCCTCCGGCACGATCATCGACACCGCGTCGCCGGCGCCCAATCCGCACCCCATGGCCTTCGCCAGCGCGACGCCCTCTTCGTCCTCCAATCCGGTGGCGCACACCGGCGTCTGCGTCAGCCCAAAGGATTTCAGCAGGCGGAAGGCGCCTGGATCCTCCCCCAGCAGCGCCTTCATCCACTGCAGCGCCTCCAGCGGGACATTGACCTGATCGAAAGGCAGCCGCATCAGATTGCTGACCGTCAGCGAACCCTGGCCAAAGCCATCCGCCAGCAGACGGAAACCCAGATACTTGATCTTGGAGAGATTCTCGAAGCACACGGCGTCGGAGCGCCGGTTCAGCCCATCGGCCAGTTCGAATCCCAAACAAGCTGGCGAAACCTCGTATTGCTGCAGCGCCATGAAGCAGCGGTCGAATACGTTGTCGGCGCACAGGCAGGCCTCATCAATGCGGATATCCACCCGGCAATCGTCGATTCCGGCGGAGAGGCGAAGGTGCTGCAACAGGCGAGCCGTGCGCTCCACCACGATTTCCAGCAGCGCGGCGGATGCCATTCTCCGCCCCGCCAGCAAGGCCAGCAGGCGGTCGAACGCCAGCCTGCGGCCATCCGGCAATTGCAGCGCGCGCAGGGAAAAGGACGCCAGCTTGCGGTTGGCTAGAGAGCGCGCCGGCGCGAACTCCATCACGAAGCTCTCCCCTCCCAGCTCGGCCAGCAGCTGCGCGACATCGCCTATTTTCGGCGCCTCGCTGCGCTCCATCTCGTTGAATATGCTGTTGAGCGAAGCGACGAAAGCTTCGGCGGAATAAGGTTTGGACAGAAAGCGCGTGCAGCCTATGCCCAGGTTGATCGACATGTCGGCGATGGTCTGCAACGTCTTGCCGTCATAGCCGGAGATGATGAGCAGCGCGGACTGATATCCCAGCCGGGCCACGTTCTTGATGAAATCGATCCCGTTCATGCCGGGCATGCCGATGTCGGTAATCACCAGATGGTAACCACCCTCGCCGATGCTGCGCAGCGCTTCGGCCGGGTCGCTGAACTCATCAATCTCCACGGCGAACCGGCTGAAGAAGCTGGCCTGCCGCGAAATCAGCTTGCGCAGCACCAACTGATCATCAAGTATCAGAAAGCGCTTCGGTTTCAGCTCCATGCCACGTTGCCCCTTTCAGACGGGCCAGAGCCGGAGCGCCGGACGCCGGACATGCCGCCTTGCCGATAGATGAACGCTGCGTGAAAACCGCGAGACGCACGCGAAAACGACCCTGTCCACGACTCAACATTTAAGACATTCGCGTAATGTCACGTAACGCAATACCATGTATAGGCTGACAAATTTGCCAGCACAAGCGGGGCCTGAGCGCGTCGTCGCGACAAGGGCCGCGCTCGGGTATCATTCCCGACGGAACCCACTTCCGCACAGGAGATCGCCATGCGCTTCGATTCCAACCAGCTCGGCAACGTCGAGGTCGATGAAACCACCGTCATCACTTTCCCGCAGGGCATTCCCGCGCTGGAAAACTGCACCCGCTTCAAGCTGTTCCACGACATCACCCACCCGGTGCCGCAAATGTACTGGCTGCAGTCGCTGGACGATCCCGGCATCACCTTCAGCCTGGCCCTGCCCGAGAGGCTGGGCGTGCGCTTCCAGATCGAGCTGTCGGATGAGGAGGTCGCGCAGCTCCAGCTCCAGGAGCCGCAGGACGCCGCCATCCTGCTGATGCTGTACCGCCCGCTGGATCAGCAGCGCGAATCCCACCCCGCGCTCGGCGCGCTGCAGGCCAATCTGTGCAATCCGCTGGTGATCGGCCTGTCGTCGCGGCGCGGCATCCAGAAAACCGGCCTCCAGATCGACATCCTGCTGCATACGCCATGAACGAAATCCAACGCTGCCCCTGGTGCGGCGACGATCCCTTGTACGTCGCCTACCACGACGAAGAATGGGGCCGCCCCGAACGCGATGACCGCAAGCTGTTCGAGATGCTGATCCTGGAAGGCGCGCAGGCCGGGCTGTCATGGATCACCATCCTCAGAAAGCGCGAAGGCTACCGCGCCGCATTCCACGGCTTCCATCCGGAGAAGGTGGCGGCGATGACCGACGACGACGTGGAGCGGCTGATGCAGAATCCGGCCATCGTCCGCAACCGGCTGAAAATCCACAGCGCCATCCGCAACGCCAGGGTATTCCTGCGGATGCAGCAGGAGCACGGCAGCTTCGCCGGCTGGCTGTGGGCGCACGTCGACGGCCAACCCATCCTGCGCCGCCGCGGCGACGAGCGGGTGCCGGCCAGCACCGAATTGTCCGACATCGTCAGCAAGGCGCTGAAGAAAGCCGGCATGAACTTCGTCGGCAGCACGGTGATCTACGCTTATCTGCAGGCCTGCGGCGTGGTCAACGATCACCTGCCCGGCTGCTTCCTGCACCCCGCCCGCGCCGGCTGAGAACCGAACAAGACCCCTGCGCCTGCGTCGCGCCGCCTTGGCTCAGGCGCGCCGCCATGAAAAACGGCCGCTTGCGCAAGCGGCCGTTTTCTTAGGTGGCGAGCGATGGCGGGGCAAGACTCAATCGAAAACCAGCCGGCCGTCGCGCGCCTCCACCATCACCGTCGATTTCGGCGGGTATTTGCCGGCGAGGATGGCCTTGGCCAGCGGATTCTCCAGCTCCGCCTGTATCGCCCGCTTCAACGGCCGCGCGCCGTAGACCGGATCGAAGCCGGCCTCGGACAGCAGCGCCAGCGCCTCGTCGCTGATCTGCAGATTCAGTTCCAGCTTGGCCAGCCGCGCCTCCAGGCCCTTCAGCTGGATGCGGGCGATGGACTGGATGTGCTTCTCGTCCAGGCCATGGAACACCACCACCTCGTCGATGCGGTTGATGAACTCCGGCCGGAACTGGGTCTTCACCTCGGCCATCACGGCAAGCTTGATCACCTGATAATCGTCTGTCGCCATCGCCTGGATCTGCTGGCTGCCGATATTGGACGTCATCACGATCACCGTGTTCTTGAAATCCACGGTGCGGCCCTGGCCGTCGGTCAGCCGGCCGTCGTCCAGCACCTGCAGCAACACGTTGAACACGTCCGGGTGCGCCTTCTCCACCTCATCCAGCAGGATCACGCTGTACGGCTTGCGGCGCACCTGCTCGGTCAGATAGCCGCCCTCCTCGTAGCCGACATAGCCCGGAGGCGCGCCGATCAGCCGCGCCACCGAATGCTTTTCCATGTATTCCGACATGTCGATGCGGATCAGGTGCTCCTCGCTGTCGAACAGGAAACCGGCCAGCGTCTTGCACAACTCGGTCTTGCCGACACCGGTCGGCCCCAGGAACAGGAAGGAGCCGTAGGGTTTGTTCGGATCGGCGAGGCCCGATCGCGAACGGCGGATCGCGTCGGCCACCGCAGTCACCGCCTCGTCCTGGCCCACCACGCGCCGATGCAGCACATCCTCCATGTGCAACAGCTTCTCGCGCTCGCCGGTCAGCATCTTGGACACCGGGATGCCGGTGGCGCGGCTGATCACCTCGGCGATCTCCTCCGCGCCTACCTGGGTGCGCAGCAAACGGTTGGGCTTGGCTTCGCTCTGGTCGCCGGCGGCCTCGGCCTCCTTCAGCCGCGCCTCCAGCTGCGGCAGCTTGCCGTACTGCAGCTCCGCCAGTTTCTGCCAGTCGCCCTTGCGCTTCAGCTCCTCCATGTCCACCTTCAGGCGGTCGATTTCCTCGCGTATGCTCTGCGTGCCCTGCTGGGCGGCCTTTTCGGCCTTCCAGATATCCTCGAGGTCGGCGTATTCGCGCGACAAACCGGCGATCTCATCCTCGATCAGTTGCAGACGCTTTTGCGAAGCCTCGTCAGTCTCGCGCCTCACCGCCTCGCGCTCGATCTTCAACTGGATCAGCCGGCGGTCCAGCTTGTCCATCGCCTCCGGCTTGGAATCCAGCTCCATCTTGATCTTGGACGCGGCCTCGTCGATCAGGTCGATCGCCTTGTCCGGCAGAAAGCGGTCAGTGATGTAGCGCTGGGAAAGCTCGGCCGCGGCGACGATGGCCGGGTCGGTGATGTCCACGCCGTGGTGGATCTCGTACTTTTCCTGCAGGCCGCGCAGGATGGCGATGGTGTCCTCCACCGACGGCTCGCCGACCAGCACCTTCTGGAAGCGGCGCTCCAGCGCAGCGTCCTTCTCGATGTACTTGCGGTACTCGTCCAGCGTGGTGGCCCCGAGGCAATGCAGCTCGCCGCGCGCCAGCGCCGGTTTCAGCATATTGCCGGCGTCCATCGCGCCATCGGCCTTGCCCGCGCCCACCAGGGTGTGGATTTCGTCGATGAAGATCAGCGTCTGGCCATCGTCTTTGGCCAGATCGTTCAGCACCGCTTTCAACCGCTCCTCGAACTCGCCGCGGTATTTGGCGCCGGCGATCAGCGCCGCCAGGTCCAGCACCAGCAGACGCTTGCCCTTCAGGCTTTCCGGCACCTCGCCGTTGACGATGCGCTGCGCCAGGCCCTCGACGATGGCGGTCTTGCCGACGCCCGGCTCGCCGATCAGCACCGGGTTGTTCTTGGTGCGGCGCTGCAGCACCTGGATGGCGCGGCGGATCTCGTCGTCGCGGCCGATCACCGGATCCAGCTTGCCCTGGCGGGCGCGCTCGGTCAGATCCAGCGTGTATTTTTTCAGCGCCTCGCGCTGGCCTTCGGCATCGGCGCTGGACACGCTCTCGCCACCGCGCACCGCGTCGATGGCGGCCTGGATGGAAGCGTGGCTGCCGCCATGTTCCTTCAGCAAGCGGCCGGCCTCGCCCTTGTCCTGAGAGAGCGCGGACAGGAACAGCTCGCTGGCGATGAAGTCGTCGCCCAGCTTCATCGCGATCTTGTCGGTCACGTTGAGCAGATTGGCCAGATCCCGCGACACGGTGATCTCGCCGCCATTCCCCTGCACCCGCGGCAAGCGCTCTACCGCCAGCTTGAGGCCGGCCTTCAGCGCCGGCACGTTGACGCCGGCGCGCGCCAGCAGGCCGCCGATGCCGGCCTCTGCGTCGTCGAGCATGGCCAGCAGCAGGTGCTGCGGCTCGATGAAAGGATTGTCGCCTGCCACAGCGAGGCTCTGGGCATCCCCCAGCGCTTGCTGGAATTTGGTGGTCAGCTTGTCGAATCGCATGGTGTCGGTTCCCCGGATGATCTGTCGATGACTTACATTTTGGGGAGCCAGATGGCCATTTCAAGAGTTGCCAAACGGCTGGAATTGACTACGCTCAAATCAATCAATGACGTTCAAATAAAACAAACGCAACCACCATCGCTCAGCAAGGGGAAGCCATGAAGCGTTTCGCATTGATCGCCGCCGCTCTGCTCATTTCCGCCCCATCCATTCATGCTCAGGATTTTTCGCTTCTGCTGTTCGGCGCCTCCCGCCATCATGGCTGCACCACCTGCAATCTCAATCAGGACAATCCCGGCGCGGGCCTGGAATGGGCATTCGCCGGCGATCAGGACAATGGCCGCTGGTTCGCCCGGACCGGCGTTTATCGCGATTCTTTTCGCAAGGAAGCCAATTTCGTCACGCTGGGCTGGCGGCGCGAATGGAAAATCCTCGGCCCGATCTTCGCCGGCGTCGGCCTGCAAGCCGGCTATCTGCATGGGTCCGGCCACAACGGCCCGGCCGCGCTGCCCACCCTCAGCCTGGGCGGCAAATCCTTCGCGCTGGAGGTCGGCTATTTGCCTAGGGTCAACGTAGGCAGCCATCACCCCAAGACCTCGGTCACCACCCTCAATCTGCGATGGACCATATGATCTCCCCGCACTTGGACGCGCTGGACCGGCATGCGACAATGGCGCCCAATCGATCTACCCTTCCCGCTGGCCCGCCATGGCTGGCGCTGACCACATAAATGACCCACACTCACGCACAACTCGTCTGGCAGGACGGCCAGCCCATGTCCGCCGTTTTCGGCGACGTGTACTTCTCCCGCGCCTCCGGCCTGGAGGAGACGCGCCATGTCTTTCTCCGCCACAACCAGCTGGAAAAACGCTTCGCCGCGCTGCGGCCGTCCGACTCCTTTACCATCGCGGAAACCGGTTTCGGCACCGGGCTGAACTTCCTCTGCGCCTGGCAATGCTTCGAGGCGAACGCGCCCGCCGACGCCAGACTGCATTTCGTCAGCGCGGAGAAGTACCCGCTGACGCCGGATGACCTCGCCCAGGCGCTGGCCTTGTGGCCGGAGCTGGCTGAATTCTCGGCCCCGCTGCTGGCGCAGTACGATGTCCTGACGCCGGGCTGGCACCGTCTCGTGCTGGCCGGCGGCCGGGTGACGCTGACGCTGATGATAGGCGATGTGCTGGACGTGCTGCCGCAGCTGGACGCGCGCGTAGACGCCTGGTTCCTGGACGGTTTCGCGCCCTCCAAGAACCCCGACATGTGGCAGCAGCCGCTGTTCGACCAGATGGCGCGCCTGTCCTCGCCGGGCGCCAGCTTCGCCACTTTCACCAGCGCGGGCGCGGTGCGGCGCGGCCTGGCCGAGGCCGGCTTCGAGGTCAAGAAAGCGCCGGGCCACGGCCGCAAGCGCCACATCGTCCACGGCGAAATCGCCGCCCCGCCCGACGCCGGCTGGCAGGAGCCCTGGTTCGCCCGGCCCGAACCGCGCTGGCGCGAGCGCAGCGTCGTCGTGGTCGGCGGCGGCCTGGCCGGCGCGTCCACCGCCAACAGCCTGGCGCAGCGCGGCTGGCAGGTGACTGTGATCGAAAGAATGCCCCAGCTCGCCAGCGCCGCCTCCGGCAATCCCCAGGGCGTGCTGTACACCAAGCTCTCCCCCCATCTGACGCCGCTGACCCGCCTGGTGCTGTCCGGCTACGCCTACAGCCTGCGCGCGCTGCGGGGCCTGCTGCCGGAAGGCGCCGACTGGCAGGCCTGCGGCGTGCTGCAACTGGCCCATGACGCCAAGGAAGCGGAAAAACAGCAGGGACTGGCCGGGCTGGAGCTGCCCGAAACCGTGATGCGGCCGCTCGACCAGGCGGCGGCCAGCGAGCTGGCCGGCACGCCGCTGCCGTCCGGCGGGCTGTTTTTCCCGCAGGGCGGCTGGGTGCATCCGCCCGCGCTGGTGCGCAAGCTGGTCGAACACCCGAATATCGTGGTCAAAACCGGCCGCACCGCGCTGACGCTGGATTACGACCCTTCGCAGCGCAGCTGGACCGCAAGCGACGAGCGCGGCCCGCTGGCGGTGGCGTCCGCGGTGGTGCTGGCCGGCGCGGCGGAAACCGCGCAGTTCGACAGCACGCGGCATCTGCCGCTGAAAAAGATCAGGGGACAGGTCACCAGCGTCGCCGCCAGCGAGGCCAGCAGCCGGCTGCGCACCGTGCTGTGCGGCGAAGGCTACATCTCCCCCGCCCGCAATGGCCGCCACTGCCTGGGCGCCACGTTCAAGTTCGATGCCGACGACCTCGCCGTCCACGACGACGAGCATGCGGAAAACCTGGCGATGCTGGCCGGACTGGCGCCGGAGCTGCGCGCCAGTCTGGAAAAGGACGCGCCGGAGCATCTGGAAGGACGCGCCGCCTTCCGCTGCACCAGCCCGGATTATCTGCCGCTGATCGGCCCGGTAGTGGCCGCCCGCGACTTCGTCCGCGCCTACCGCGAGCTGGCCCGCGACGCGACGCTGGAACTGGCGGAGACATGTCCGTGGGCCGATGGCCTGTACGTCAACGCCGCCCACGGCTCCCGCGGCCTGATCACCGCGCCGCTGTCGGGGGAAATCCTGGCCTCGCTGCTGGAAGGAGAGCCGGCGCCATTGCCGGCCGATCTGATGCGGGCCGTCCATCCGTCCCGCTTCCTGCTGCGCGACCTGATCCGCCGCAAGCTGGACCTGGACGCGCCCTGACCGGGCTCAAACCGCGGCCGTCGAACGCTCTATCGCCTCCCGGATCGCGTCCGGGATAGGCACCGACTGCTCGGCCTTGTAGTCCACCCAGACCAGCAGCACCTCGGCGCTGGCGTAGACCACGCCCGGATCGTCGCGGCGGTAGAAATGGTGGCGCAGCTTCAGGCTGCTGCGCCCCAGCTTCTCCAGTTCGATGGTGATGTCCAAAGTGGCGGGATAAGTCAGTTGCTTGCGGTAAGTGCAGCTGGTGCTGGCCAGCACCGGACCGATTCCCTCCGGCTCGATGCCGAATCCCATCCCCTGTAGCCACTCGATGCGGATCTGCTCAAGGTAGCGGAAATAATAAGTGTTATTGAGATGCCCCACCGCATCCATGTCTCCCCAGCGCATGCTGATGGTGCGCGTGTCCAGCACCGGCAACGGCGTCGTCAAGGCTAGCTCCCGACTGTTTGAAAGACTTCATGATAACGGCAAAAACGGGATGCCAGGCCTATTTGCCGATTCTTTTGCGAAAGTGTTAAATACAGGTCATTTTGATTACACCCCGTCACACAAGCCATCAACAATCATGCTACGGAAAAGGCCGGCGCATCGGGATAATGCGTCTTGTCCGGTTCACGATCTCCAACGGGATCGAGAGCGGGACATGATCGATGCCAGGTCTCCGACCGAGCCTCGATCACCTGAGCGAAGGTGCAATTCAGAGCCCCCCTGGGGCTCTTTTTTTTTGCCCACGCGCGCCAAGCCGCGCTAGTCGAACCCGCCGCGCCGATGCACAATGGCCATCATTGCCCCTCATCCCTTGCCGCCATGTGGAAATCCGTTCTCGCCATCGCCATCGGTGCCGCCGCCGGCGCGCTGCTGCGCTGGTTCCTCGGCCTGCGCCTGAACAGCCTGTTCCCCTCCCTGCCGCCTGGCACGCTGGCCGCCAACCTGATCGGCGGCTACATCATCGGCGTGGCCGTGGCGCTGTTCGCCGACATGCCGGCGCTGTCGCCGCTGTGGCGCTTGCTGATCATCACCGGCTTCTGCGGCGGCCTGACCACTTTTTCCACCTTCTCCGCCGAAGTGGTGGATCTGTTGCGCCAGGGCCAGCTGCAGCCGGCGCTCGCCGCCATCGCGGCGCATGTCAGCGGCTCGCTGCTGATGACCATGGCCGGCATCGCCAGCTGGCAGTGGCTGAAGCGCTGACCCCCGCGCATCCGGCGGCAAAAGGCCGCCGGCGCCCCGCAACGCGGGCGCTACGTATTCAACACCATATCAAACAGACTATCTGCTTCCTATGTTTCAACCTCCAACAAACCTGTCGCGGAGGAAAACATGGCCAATCCCCTTACCCTGCTGATGCCGGTGGCGCCCCACGCGGACCTGATCGCCCTTGCCGCCACCGTCAAGGAAAATCAACCCAAGCTGCATGCCGCCCTCACCGTAATCGGCACCGTGCACTACGCCCGCACCCTGCTGCTGGACCGCGCCGTCACCAACCTGCAGCCGGGCATCAGTCCCAGCAAGGCCTATGTCCTCGCCGTCATCACCGAATACGACGGCAGCTTCGATAAGTACATCCAGGACTTCGTGAAAGAGGTCGGCCCCATATTCGATGCCTTGCTGCGCTTCGTGGACGGGGCTGAGAAGCTGATTCCGGTGGCCAACAACACCGCCGCCTTCACCGCCTTCATCGCCAAGAACGACGCCTCCCAGCACGATCTGAACCAGGGCCTGTACCAAGCCTACGACGCCACCGTGCAAACGATTCTGGCCTCCTTGCCCTAAACGCTGCGCACCGTCTCCGATGCGGCCGCCGACGGCGCGCCGCATCTTTCTCCCGGAGCTCCCATGAACATCCCATTCGACGACGTACAAGGCACCATCCTTCGCGGCTACCGGGTGGAGCGCGCCCGCCACTTCGTCCTGCGCATCGATGACAAGGCCGGCGCAGGCGATCTGATCCTCAAACTGGTGGACGGCCAGCTGGGACTCCCGCCGATCACCACCGCCCAGCGCGGCCAGCAAAAGCCGATCCACTTCCTGAACATCAGCTTCACCCGCGTCGGCTTGTCCCGACTGGGGCTCAGCGACGCCCAGCTGCAGACCTTCGACGCCTCTTTCTACAAGGGCGCCACCAATCCGGACGTCGCCGCCGACGTCGGCGATTGCGACGACAGCGCGCCGCAAAACTGGATAGGCGGCCTGAGCGACGGCAGCCAGGTCCACGCGCTGCTCAGCCTGTGGGTGGACGGCGGCGTGGAGCCGCTGGAATCGGCGTCGGCCACGCTGCGCCGCGCCTTCGCCGTATCCGGCGTGACCGAGCTGTCCGCGCAGGATGCCGTGGCGCTGCCAGACAACCGGGTGCACTTCGGCTACCGCGACAGCATCGCCCAGCCCACCATCGACGGCGCTCCGCCGCGCAAGCGCAGCATCCCGGACGATCAGCCATCAGTGGCCACCGGCGAGTTCCTGCTCGGCTACCTCAATGAAAGCGACGGCTACTACTCGCTGCAACCGGAGGAGCTGTCCCTCAACAGCAGCTTCGCCGCCTTCCGCATCCTGGAACAGGACGTGCCCGGTTTCGAAAGCTTCCTGCAGACCTATGCCGGTCAGTTGGACATGGACGCCGAAATGCTGGCGGCCAAGGTCTGCGGCCGCTGGCGCAACGGCAACCCGCTGACCCTGATGCCGAACGATGAAGGCTCCACGCTGCCGCCGGATCAGCTCAACGCGTTCCACTATGTCAGCAATGATGCGAAGCAGGACGACACCCTGGGCTTGAAATGCCCGATAGGCTCCCACATCCGCCGCAGCAATCCGCGCGACGGCGCCGTGGTCGGCGCCGGCAGCCCCTCGCACCGCATCGTGCGCCGCGCCATGCCCTATGGCCCGGAATACGATCCGGCCAAGCCGGACCAGCAGAAACGCGGCCTGGTCGGCTATTTCATCAACGCCAGCCTGAGCAACCAGTTCGAATTCTTGACCAGCCAGTGGATACTGGACTCCCAATTCGTCAAATCGGCCACCGGCCCCGGCGGATCGGAACAAGGCAACGCGGTGTTCAACATCAGCGGGGAGGATGTTTTCCTCGGCGTCAATCACGAGAGCCAAAGCTCCTTCACCGACGCCCGGCCCGGCGCCAAGGGGCACGGAAACAAGCGCATCACCGGCTTCCCCCGGCTGATCCACACCCGCGGCGGCGCCTATTGCTTCTTCCCCAGCATCAGCGGCCTGCGCTACCTGGCCGCGCTGGCTTCCGGCTGACGGCAAGCAAAACCCCCGCGGCCCATCAGGGCGGCGGGGGCGGGATGATGCCGGCCTTCCGGAAAATCAGCCGCGGATGCGGCGCAGCACCTCGTCCTTGCCGATCAGGGCCAGCACCGCGTCCACCGACGGCGTCTGGGTGGTGCCGCACACCAGCACGCGCAGCGGCATGCCCAACTGGCCCATCTTGATGCCTTCGTCGGCGCAGAACGGCTTGAACAGCTCATGGATGGACTCAGCGGTCCAGGCCTCCAGCGCGGCCAGACGGTCGGCGAAACGGCCCATGCGCTCCACGGCGTCGCCGGCCAGATGTTTTTCCACATCGGCGGCGGCCGCTTCGCGCTTCTTGTAGAAGTAATCGACTTCCAGCGCCAGCGCGTTCAGATCCTGCACGCGCTCCTTCACCAGCGCCAGCACGTCGACTATGGCCGGGCCGCTGGCTGTGTCGACATGGGAGGCGGCCAAACGCGGCGCGATCAGCTCGGCCAGGCGGCCGTTGTCGGCGGCCTTGATGTGCTGGGCGTTCAGCCACATGAATTTTTCCTGGTTGAAGCGGCTGGCGGACGGGCTCACCGCCTCCAGGCTGAACCACTCGACGAACTGCTCCATGCTGAAGAATTCGTCGTCGCCGTGGCCCCAGCCCAGGCGCGCCAGGTAGTTCAGCAGCGCTTCCGGCAGAATGCCCTTGTCGGCGTAATCCACCACGCTGACCGCGTCGCGGCGCTTGGACATCTTCTGGCCGTCTTCATTCAGGATCATCGGCAGGTGGCCGTACACCGGCAGCGGCGCGTTCAGCGCCTGCAGGATGTTGATCTGGCGCGGGGTGTTGTTGACGTGGTCGTCGCCGCGGATCACGTGGGTGATCTGCATGTCCCAGTCGTCCACCACCACGCAGAAGTTATAGGTGGGGCTGCCGTCCGGACGGGCGATGATCAGATCGTCCAGCTCTTCATTGGAAATCTCGATGCGGCCCTTGACCGCGTCGTCCCAGGCCACCACGCCGGCGAGCGGCGTCTTGAAGCGCACCACCGGCTGCACGCCTTCCGGGACGGCCGGCAGGGTCTTGCCGGCTTCCGGACGCCAGCGGCGGTCGTAGCGCGGCTTGTCGCCGCGGGCTTCCTGCTCGGCGCGCATCGCTTCCAGCTCGTCCTTGCTGCAATAGCAGTGATAGGCGTGGCCGGATGCCAGCAGTTGCTGGATCACTTCCTTGTAGCGGTCGAAACGATGGGTCTGGTAGAACGGGCCCTCGTCATAGTCCAGACCCACCCAGTGCATGCCGTCCAGAATCGCCTTCACCGATTCCGGCGTGGAACGCTCCAGATCGGTGTCTTCGATGCGCAGCACGAACACGCCGTTGTTTTTGCGGGCGTAGGCCCAGGAGAACAGCGCGGTGCGCACGCCGCCGATATGCAGGTAACCGGTGGGGCTGGGGGCGAAACGGGTACGGATCATGATGGGTTGGACTCTGAGAAAAACACAAAGGCGTTATTGTACGCCGCCAACAAAAAAGCCCGCAAACGCGGGCTCGGGAAAAATCGGGTTCAGACCATCAAGGCGGCCAGCGAATGAGCCGGCAGCATCTCCGCCAGCAGCCATACCGCGGTCAGCGCCAGCATCGCCGCCATGCCGCAATTGAAGGCCCGCAGCCGCATCGGCGAGTCCAGAAAACGGCGAATGGCGACGCCGGAGCCGGCCCACACCGCGATGCACGGCAGGCTGGTGACGAAGGACACCAGGGCGAACACGCCGGCCGCGTGCCAGGGGTTCATCTGCGCCGGCAGGAACACCATCACCAGATTGAAACCCATCAGCCATACCTTGGGATTCAGCCAGTTGAACATCAGCCCGCCCCAGAAACCCATCGGCCGGGCGCCGGCGTCGCCCGCCTTGGCCTTGCCGGCGCGGGCCAGATTCCACGACAGCCACAATAGATAAACGCAACCGGCGATAGCCAGGTAAAGCTGCAAGGACGCCATCAGCGACATCAGCGCGCCGAGGAACAGCGACAGCAGGCCAATCTGCAAAGACAAACCCAGCGCCATGCCCAGCAGGGACGGCAGCGTGCGGGAAAAACCGAAATTGACGCCGGACGAGGCCAGCACCAGATTATTGGGGCCTGGGGTGATGGACATCACCAGCAGGTAAGTGACAAGCGCAAGCAGATTCATGACGACTCCCGAAACCGCGGCCGGCAACGCGCCGGATCCTCCGGGGCAGATCCCCGATTCAAGGTCGTCATATTAGGCGTTTTGACTGGACAATTACAGATTCAGAAAAATAGAATTGAGACCATAACAGTTTTTGATTGACCAAACTGTTATGGTCGGTTTCATTCAAAACTGTACCGACGCCAGAACCATCCTGTACTTCATACCCAACCGAGGAACCCCGCATGAGCGGCGAGACGCTGTACCAGCAACTGGTCAACGAATGGACGGAACTGATCCAAAACGGCACCGTGCGTCCGGGCGAGCGCCTGCCCTCGGTGCGCAAGGCCTGCGCGATGCACAAGGTCAGCCCGTCCACCATCCTGCAGACCTACCGCATGCTGGAAGACCGCGGCCTGATCGAGGCCCGTCCGCAATCGGGCTTCTATGTCAAAACGGCGGCCAGCCTGCCGCTGCCGCGGATGCGCCGCCAGAGCGCCGTCCACCACACCGGCGAGGTGGTGGACCAGATCGAAGCCGTGATGGGCGCGCAGAACCAGGCCGACTTCATCGACCTGTCGCTGGCCAGCCCGCGCGGCAGCGACTTCTACCCCACCACCCGCTTCAAACACATCATGGGGAGGCTGCTGCGCCAGCAGCCGGAGCTCACCACCGATTACCCCTTCCCGCCCGGCTCGGAACGGCTGCGGCGGCAGATCGCCCAGCGCGCGGTCAGCTGGGGCTGCGTGCTGGCGGCGGACGAACTGGTGATCAGCAACGGCTGCACCGAGGCGCTGCAGCTGGCGCTGCGGGCCGTTTGCAAGCCGGGCGACACCGTCGGCGTGGAGTCGCCGACCTATTTCGCCTTGCTGCCGATGCTGAAAGACCTGGGGCTGTCGGTGATCGAGATCCCCACCCACCCCACCAGCGGCCTGGCGCTGGACGCGCTGGAACTGTTGTTGTCGGAAAAGCGGCTGAACGCCATTGTCGCGATGCCCACCGTGCACAATCCATTGGGCAGCACCATGCCGCCCGAGGCCAAGCGGCGGCTGGCGCAGCTGGTCAACGACTACCAGGTGCCGCTGATCGAGGACGTTCCGCACGCCGAGCTGTTCTACGGCGCCGCGACGCCGGACGCGGTCAAGGCCTATGACCGCGACGGCTGGGTCCTCTTGTGCTCCAGCTACAGCAAGACATTGGCGCCGGGCTTCCGCATCGGCTGGATCGCGCCGGGCCGCTTCCTCAGCGAGGTGCGGCGGCTGAAATTCTCCAGCAGCCTGGGCCAGCCGGCCCTGCTGGAGGAAACGCTGGCCGAATACCTGGAAAGCGGCGGCTACGACCACCACCTGCGGCTGATCCGCCGCCACTTCATCAGCCAGATGGAAAAACTGCGCGGCGCGGTGGCCCAGCATTTTCCGGACGGCACCCGCGCCACCCTGCCCTCCGGCGGCTGCCTGCTGTGGGTGGAGCTGCCCAGCCACGCCGACACCATGGAGCTGTTCCGCGCCGCGCTGGCCGAACGCATCACCGTGGTGCCCGGCGCGATGTATTCGGCCAAGGGGCGCTACCGCAACTGCCTGCGTCTGTCCTGCTGCTATCCGTGGAACGAGGCCTACCAGCGGGCGCTGGTCCGGGTAGGGGAACTGGCGGGGGGGCTGGCCGCGCGCAATTGAGCGCGGCTATGCCTCGCCGGCTGCGGCCGGCACGCTCTTGCGCCGCGGCGCCGGCGCGGGGATCAGCGAAGCGTTCAGCGCGGCGATATCCATGAACTCATGCAGCATGTCCAGTCCGCGCGTGGACGCATCCTGCTTGAGCTGGATGTTCTTTTCCTCCATGCGCAGGGTCTCGCGCAGAGCGGCCAGAATATCTTCCTTGCTCGTCAAGCCATCGTCCTGCTCCAGCTCCTCCAGCTTGTACAACAGATGCTGCACGATCATGCGCGGCGAGCCGTCCCGTTCGCTCTCGGCCTGATGCTCGTAAGACTTCAGCAGATCGTCCACCTCCCGCGCGATGATCTGCACCTGCGGCTCCGGCTTTACCTGCTTGCGCTCCCAATGCGATACCGCCACCTTGCGCCGGCCGAATAATTGCGCGAAAGAGTCCTGATTGATCGCCAGACGCAAACGCAGCGTCGGCATATCCACCTGCCCGAACGGGAACCGTTCCGGATGCGCCGCATACCAGCGCACCAGATTGGCGATGGCGCCGTCCGCCGGCTTGTCCGCGTTCTTCTTGACGATGGTGGACCAGCGGCCGTGCGTCTGTATGCCCAGCGCGGCCAGAGCCTGCGCCACGGTGGCGCCGAAGTAGTCCTTGAATGCGTCCAGATCGCGCCCCAGAATCGGTCTGTCCATTGGGAAGGAAAGGACTCTCGGCAATCTGGACGCCATAGGCGGCTCCTGCGCCGGAATATTATTCTCTGCCGGAAGAAGCGATTGTTGTTCAGTCATTTACACCTCAATACGATATGCGATACGCCGCTTGGAATGACTGGAGTATACCGCAGCCCCGGCTCCAGCCTCTCCGGGAGCCGGGTCGTCCTTGCAACGGCCGCCAGAGGAGCGGCTTATCCTGCTCCGCCATTGCGTCCGAAACGATGAATAGAAAAAGCCAGTCGACATCCGACTGGCCCAACCGCGCAAGCATGCCCGTTTGAAACCAGGCGCTGCGATACCCGCCATCCATGCGTTTTAGCTAAACAGTCAAGTCATGCGGCGCGCTTCCGCAGCGCGCGCCCCCAAAAAAACCAATGAAATCCTCTGCCGGCACAGCAGGCGAGAACAGAAAGCCTTGCCAGGAATCCGCGCCCATTTGCCTGAGCGCGGCCAGTTCCTCCGCCGTCTCCACGCCTTCGCACACGCTTTGCATGCCCAGATCCCGAATCATCCCAATCAGGCTGCGCATGATGATATGGTCGCGCTCGACGCTCAACACCTTCCGGGTAAGGCCGCGGTCTATCTTGACCGTGTTGGCCGGGATATGGCGCAGATGCGCCAGGATGGAATAACCGGTGCCGAAATCGTCGATCGCCAGCCTGAGTCCGAGCCGACGCAGTTGGCGGGCGATATCGGCCATCGCCACCATGTCGGGAGAAAAGTACGACTCGGTGATCTCCAACTCAATCAACGAGGGCGCGATGCCGGCTTCGCCGAGCAGGCATGCCACCCTCTCCGGCAAGGCGGGCGTCAGCTGCCTCGCTGACAAATTGATCGCCATCCGGAAGCCCGCCGGCAAACACCCCGCATCCTGCCAAGCACGCAATGTCCGCATGACGTGCGCCATGCTCCAGTCGCCCAGCTCGATAATCAAGCCATCCCGCTCAGCCAGCGGAATGAAGTCTGCCGGGCTCACCCATCGTCCCAAAGCGCTGCTGTTCCAGCGCATCAAGGCCTCGGCGCCGATCACGCGCCCGCTGCGGCAATCCAGCTGCGGCTGGTAGTGCATGCGGAACTCGCCATCGCGCAGCGCGCGGGCAAGCCCCGCTGCGGACGGCTGCTCATGGCCAGCCCCCGCGCGCCCGGAGCCGCTCCAGCCGATCGACGGCGCGTTCACGCCGCCCACCCAACCAGCGCCCCCGCGCCTACCGGCTGCGCCTATGCCTTGATGCTCAACCATCCCAGCACTCCACTGATCAAGTGATACTCATGTCCGAATTAGAGCTCTGATGGGATTTCATGCTTTCATCGGAATCCTGCCTTGCCAATACAGGAGGCGCAATCGGCGTTCGGTACCAAGCGCTGACGCTACCGCCCTCGCCTAGATGCAATCCCGCCGCATAGGCATTCATTCCCTGCGAGAAGCCGGTATCATTGCCATACGCGGTGAATACAACATTTCCACTCTCGGCTCGCTGCTTTATGTCTTGATACTCATTGGGGCAGTTTTGCTGCAAATTCGTTTCCCAAACATCGGTAAATTGCCGAAGCTGCTTAGTCACGTTGTCGATATCGCCTATTGAGAACTCGTCTGGCATTCCCCATTTATCAATTGCAATTGCTCCCTCCCCCCGCCCACCCACCACATCGAATTGATACTCACTGGCATAGCCTGCCAGCGCCTTATTCGGACTGGAGGCGGCCCAAGGATCAAAAACAATCAATCCAGGCACGCCAGCAACCTTTACCTCAAGAAACGAATGCTTTGCCACCAGATCCGACTTGCGCTCATAACTTTCAATCGTCGCCAAGCCCTCCATCTCAAGCTTGGGTTTAATGACACGACTCAGATAAAACTCACCAAGCGCGGAATAATGATCGCAATTCCCACCACCGTACTTCAATGCCAAGCCCGCCTGGAACAGCGTACTTTCAGAACTCGCCTGCATGGGTGAAAGACCTGAGCGTTGGCGATATTGGGTGTACAAATTTCCCATATCATACGCATACGCCGCAGATGCCGGCCCACTCGTCCCCTGGCCTTCCGGCTTATTTCCTGGATGGATCATGCCTCGTAGCTCCACCCCAAATTGATTCAAAACAGAAATTACTTTTTCGCCCGGAGTCACGGACTGCGTTTGTGCGACGCCAACAGTCGCTAGCGAACTGATCATCATCCATCTTCCCCTTATCACGTTGAATATGCATGCCATGCCTTGAAATCAGGCCTCATCCATAAATGGCCTCAACTCTCTTAAGCCTTGGGCGCGATCACTCCATTTCCCAAGCTTTCGCCAAACACCTAGCCACCACCTCGCGCACATCCGCTACCGTTCGCATTCCCGCGACATCCGCCGCACCGATTTCGATGCCGAACTCGTCGTTCAACGACATCACCATCTCCAGCAATTCCATCGAGTCGGCGTACAAATCGTCAATCAGCCTCGCCGCTGGCTGGATCTGCTCTATCTTTGCTCCCAGCGTGAGGTGCAACACGGCTCTCACCCTCTCCTCCAACGCTACGATCCCCCTGCTCCGATCCTCCACGTCCAGCCGCATCCTCTATCACCTCATCCTTCAAATCGCCCAGCACAGAACCACCTCGCAGCGACGTGGCCTCGTTCAACGGCTCAAGGCCGCTGTCTGCATCAAGCTTGGTTTCAGGCTGCGCCAGTTCCGCTCGCAACAGCAAAGGCAGCGCGGCCAGCAGATCCAGATCCCGCGCCAGCTTGCCGACGCCGGCGCCATGGCTATCCATCAGCTCCCGCCTCGCCCGGCTCAAGTCTTCAAAGACCTGGCGAGCCGCCCGTTCAAACTGTTTCTGCCCATTGCGCACGGCGTTCGGATCCGGACTCATGCCCAACTGCTGCGCCAGATACTTGCCCGCCAGCGGCAGCACCTCGCGCGTCAGGAATGATTCGCTCAGCTGGCCGACGCCCTCCTTCAGCGCAACGGCATGCTGCGCCAACTTATGCTCCAGCTGGCTGCGCAGCTGGTAGCCCTTATTGGTTTTTGGCGTCCAGGGGCCAAAAGCGGACTTCTCCCCCAAGCCATCCTTCAGAATCAGCGCCGCATATTGCCGCGCCTGTTCCTGCAATTGCGGCTTGCGCCCCTCGCCGAAGTCCGGCTGCTGAGCCAGTTGATGAAACACCTTGGCGAACTCGGCCACCTCCATCCTGGCGTAGAAGTTGCTGGAGCCTTGGTACACCTCCAGCAAGCGGCCCGGCGGCTCTCCCAAGCTGGACAGAGCCTCCAGGCTCTGCGTAGCGAGGCCTGCGGACAAGCGACTCAAGTCCAGCGCAGGCCGCATCGGCTTGGACGGGCAGTTGCTCGCGCCCTCCACTTTCTCGAGCAACTCTGGAGACATGGAGCAAGCGCACACGCAGCCCGAATCGACCATCCCCAGTCGGATGACGGATTGCGAACCTGACGACGACACTGACTGGACAGGCCATCCCGGCATAATTTCCTCTCCCGCCTCAAATCTGCAGGAAGGATTTGGCTGTTTCCTGGCACGCGCTGATGGTGCTGCTCAGCACCTTGACCAGGTTATCGAACAAGGAATTGGCATTGCTGTACTTCTGCGTCAGCGTCTGCAGCGTGTTCTTCATTTTTTCTTCCTCGGCGTCAAAACCCGCCTTCCAGGCCTGGAACTTGGCGCTGTCCATGGTCTTTTCTTTCGGAAGATCGGCAATCATCTGATCGATCGCGCTCATATCGATCACCACCTTGTCCCCCTTGGCGCAAGTCTCCGGCAGGCCCAGCTGTTTGGCCCACTCGACCGCGCCATCATGATTCTTGCCATTCGGGGTCGCGCTCCATAGCGCGACGTCCTGATACTTGGATTTCAGCGCGGTGAGCGCGTTGCGCAAGGAATCCGTGTCCAACGTGATCTGCTCGCCCTTCTTTTCATCGTTAGCGGTGGTGATCCAGTTGCTCAACGGCGACATGACGGTATCGCTGAATTCGCTGTAGAACTTGACGTACTTGCTGGTTGCGTCTTGAAACACGCCCAGATATTCCGTATTGACCTGGCCGATATACTGCGAAATCTTGTCCCACAGCGCGAAATCGTCATGGCCATTGGAAAGACTGGACCCGGCAGCCATTCGCGCCACCTGGGAGCGGACGAAGGGCGACTCCGAACGGAAAACGCGCTCGGCGCCCACTGCAAACGATTCCGCCAGCGGCGCCGGCAAAGCGACCTTTCCGGCAGCCAAGCTGCGCAAGCGGCCGTCCAGCTGATGCCACGCCAGCTGACTGTCATCCCCCGCCGAGGTTTTGCCGGTCGTGACCGCTCGAAACAGCGGCGCCAGCGTGTCGCTGAAGCGCTGGCTTGCCGTCAGCGTATGCTGCAAGGGCTTGGGATCGCCCGTCGGGCGGCTGCCGTTGTCCGGCGCGGCCTTGGCCGGCGGCGCCGGCGTCTGGCCATCATCGCCGTTCGGGGCCTGCAAATTCGGCAACCCCGTCGATGCGATGTGATGATGGATATCAAGCATTCAAACCTCCCGATGCGCGGACCAAGCCAACTCGAAACGGCATAGGTGAAAAGCGCCGCCACGGGTGCCCGCGCGGCCGGATTGACAGGTGGCGGAACTCACGCCCGGATATTGCCGGCCACCGTTCCCATCGCCGCCATATTGGATTGGCTGACGCCATCCAGCACCTTGAGCACGTCCTGGATGATTCCATCGGTGCTGCGGCTGCGATCGCGCGCCTCGCCCGATGCGTTGGACGCCACCTGGCTGGATGCCTGGGCAATCTGCTGATTGGCCTGTTCGGTGGACGCCGCGTAGCGGCCGGCCGAGCCCGCCACGTTGCCGACCGCTGCGGATGTATCCATCACCAGTTGGCCGCTGGTTTTCTTCTTGTCCGCGGCAAGCCTGGTGTCCTCTCCGGTCCTGTGTTCCTGCTGACGCTTGATCTCCAGGTCTCCGTTTTGTTTCATCACCTCTTGCCGATAGGAAGACTTCACATCCGGAGACTCGAGCTTGATCTTGTTGTTGTTGATGTCGCTGTCAAGCTTCGCCACTTTTACGGAATTGGTCTTCAAGACGCCCCGCTCAGCCGACAAGCCGCTATGCCTCATCCCGGCGCCGGTGGCGCTCATGCCGACCTGCAGCGTGCTCTGCGCCACGCTGCCGAGAAGCTCGTCCTGACCAGCCTTCACCGTCGCCGCCGCGCCGGCCTTGGCAGCGTCGAAACTGACGACCGACATCTTGCCGTTGAGCTTGCTATCCGCCGTTCTCACCTTGACCAACGCATGCATCAGCAATGTCTGGGTATCGGCAAACTTTGTCGACATATGGCTGATGTCGAGACCGCTGCCGTCCGGCTTTTTATCGTCATCCTTCACCGGCTGTTCTTCGCTTTTCAGCTGGATGAAGCTTTTCAGCTTACGGGTGCCTTCCTCTGTCACCGCCGTTTTGGGCTGGGTCAGGTGCGGCTTCCCTCCATCATTCTTTTCTTTGTTGTCGATATCGCTGGGCGGCGGCATCGACACCGTCTGCACGCCGCCGCCGCGTCCCACCGGCACGCCCGTAGGAACCACAACCTGGTTAAGATTGGGATTGAAAACAGTGCTGTTCTGAACCGTCATATTCTTAAACTCCCTTTAGCTCAGGCGCGGGTATGCCCTAAGACGAAACGCCCCGCATCCGTGGTTTGCTCGAACACATTGGACATGCTCACAGTCAGATCCTGGGTAATCTTCAGATTGCTGCCGAAAGTCTCCACCGCCTGCTGCAGCCATTTCTCAAGTTGCTCCATGCTGGCGCGGGCAAGCGAAAAACCAGCCAGCGCTTCGGCTGCCTTCTTCTTGAACACCCCCTGCTCCACTCCTCCGATCCCCTGAATGGTGGAGTTGATGAACGACCCTGCCGTCACCACCCGGTCCAGCGTATTGGCCACCAGTTTCTGGGACGCCTCGTCGCTGCCCAGGCCAAGGCTCTTGGTCAAGCGCTCCATGCCTTGGGAGAACAGCTTGCCGGTGCCGCTGGCCAAATCCTTCAAGACCTGCGGCACGATGTCCTTGACTGCGTCGCCGATCAGTTTGCCCAGCATGTCGCCCATCTTGCTGGCGGCGTTCTTTCCCACCGCCGCCACCGCCACCATGGCCACCACCATCACCACCGCCGCAATCACGGCGCCGACCACGGCTCCCACCATTTCCGCCGTGCTTTTATCTACGCCCAAACCTTCCAGCGCCTTGGTGATCGCCTTGCTCAACAGCTCCATCAAGGGCTTGAGGATCTTGTCCATCAGCGGCTTCAAGGCTTCTTCTATGAACGACTTCCCGGTCACGGCCTTGCAGATTTCGTCCGCCACCATCAGCCCCACCCCCACGGCGGCCAACGCCAGGCTGGCGCCGCCGGTGAAGGCGGCGGACACCACGCTGACCACCGTCAGGATCGCGCCCAGAATCTTGCCGAGACAGCCCATGACGCTATTGAGGGTTTCCGCCTTTTGCACCTCTTTCTGGTACTCGTCGGCCTTTTTCTCCATTTCCTTCTGCCGGCTGTCCTGCATGGCTTCGAACAGGGACAATTCGTTTTTCAGGCTTCTCTCGCTGTTGTCGCCGAGAAGCTTGGAAAACCTGGCCATCACCTCAGTCAATTTGGCGAGATTGTTCAAATTGTCCTTGTCGGCCTGTTTTGCGGTTTCGCTGTCTATGCCGGCGTTGTGTATCTTGTCGACCACGCCATCGGTAACGGCGGCCTTCTGCGTCGCCACTTGCTGAGCCTGGGCCGCCGCGTCGACGGCATTGCTTGCAGCCGTCTTGGCTTGGGCCAGCGTCGTGTTCGCCGCATCCAGGGCGGCCTTGGCGTCGGCGTAGCCCGCGTCATTCGGCGACATCTTGTCCAGCTTGCTCTTCGCCTCATCCGCCTTGCTCTGCGCGGCGGCGACCGCCGCATTCGCCGTTTCGCTGTTCTGCGTCGCCGTTTTGAATGCCGCGGTGGCTGCCTCCGACTCGCCCAAAGCCTTCTCGAACTCCTGCGACAACTCGGCGCTCATCGCCTTTTCCGATTCGCGCATCGCGCGCCAGGTCGCCAGGCGGGCTTCCAGTTCCTTCAGGCTGCTCTCGCCCAGCAGAACTATCAGTTTTCCCACCACGTAAGTGAACGCGCCGTCCTTGTTCAATCCAGGCAAGGAACTGTCGGTAGGCGGCGTCAACTCCGGCGAACCCGTTTCGTTCTCGCGCACAACCGTCACACCGCCCGTTTCACCGGCATGAATAGCCAACATTTTCTTATGCGCTTCATGCGCCACAGTCAGAAACGGACCACCCTGGCGCACGCTTTCCGTCACCGCCTTGATGAGATCGGGGTTTAGCGGCCGGTGGCCGCCTACCGTGCCCACATCGCTCATGCCCGCTCCTTTTCCAGGCTTCGGGACCGCTCATCCTCAGCCTCCTGCAAAGTATCCAGATACACCTGGGCCTTGACGCGCAGCGCTTCATCCTCGCTGCGTTCCAGCACCAGCTCGAAACATTGCCGCGCCTTGGCTGCTTTGCGCATGAACAACTGGCACTGTCCGGTGAAAAACACCGGCCGGTAATCGTTCTTGCCCAGCGCGAAAGCCACCGCGTACAAATCGGCCGCCTTCTGAAACTGCTTCTTCAACTGGGATACCGCGGCCAGACCGATGATGTAGTCCGGGTTGTAGAAGTCGTAGATGCACAGAAAACGGAAGAATGTCTCGGCGTCGTCGAGCCTTCCCTTGTTGTAAAAATCGTAAGCGTGGGCATATAGGCCATCCATCAGGTCTTGCGGAATGCCTTGCACGTCTTTCAAGGTGGCGCCCTCGCTCACGGCTTGCCAGATCACCTCCGCCAGGCGATCGTCATCGGCGCTGTCCATAAAACTCATCAATCTGCTCCCAAGTAACGGTCGCCAACTCGGCCAAGCTGGCAGGAGACGATCGCCGGACAACGATGGCCGGCAAGCATCATCCCGGCCATTAAACCCGGGTCGGCGAAGATAAACATTCAAGAATCGCTCATTGCGGCTCAACCTCGGCATCCCGCTCCGGCAAGCCCGCGCTTTCCACCTGCTCCAGCCACGCCAGCAGCCGCAGCACTTCGTCCACTTCATCCAGGCTGATGAAGGCATAGCGCCGATGGCTGGCATAAATGCGCCGCGCCAGCGGCACGTCGCGGACCACCGGCACGCCCACCTTCCGGGCGTAGGCGCGGACGGCCAGCGCGCGCTGATTGGTTTCCATCACGGAGATGAACGGCGCCGGCGACAGCTCCGGCTTGAAATAAATGCCGATGGCGATATGGGTGGGATTGGCGACGATCAAGCGCGAGTTCGCCACATCCGACTTAATCTGCTCGGACAGGATTTCCATATGCACCTCGCGCCGGCGCGACTTGACCTCCGGATTGCCTTCCTGCTCCTTCATCTCGCGCTTGACCTCTTCCTTTTCCATTTTCATGTCCTTCATGAACAGGAAATACTCGGCCAGCGCATCCAGGATCAGGATCAGCGCGATGCACCCCAGACAGGTCAAGACCAGCGACAGCAGCAACTCGCGCCAGACGGCGGCCAGATCCAGCGGGCCGCCATGCAGCTGGGCGAACAGCAGCGTCTTGTGCTTGTGCCAGACCACGATTGCGGCCACGGCGAAGCTGGCCAGGTACAGCAAAGCCTTCACCACGTCCTTTACCGTGCGCAGGCTGAACAGCTTCTTGAAGCCGTTCACCGGATTCAGCGCGTCCAGATTCAGCTTCAGCGCCTCGCTGGCCAGCACGAAACCGCTCTGCAGCAGGGACGGCAGCGCCGACGCCAGCGCGCACAACAGGAAAATCGGCAAAAACAGCCTCAGCCCCAGCCATGCCAGCGCCTTGGCGTAACCCTCCATATCCAGCCGGAAACCGCTGGCGATCGTCTGGCGAAACACGCCCATCAACTCGGCAAGGGAGGCAAACGACACCAGATAAGCGACTCCGCACAGGGTCAGACAGGCGACGATCAGATCGCGGCTCTTGAACGACTGCCCTTTCTTGGCCGAATCTCTCAGCCGCTTGTGTGTGGGCTTTTCGGTTTTCTCGGCCATCTCAGCGCGGCGCCGCCAGCCAATTCGCCAGCGCCGCGGGCTTCAGCGCCAGTTGCCCGACCGTGCCCGGCAGCACCGGCGCGAAATACAGCAGCAGAATCAACAGCGCCACCGCGCTCTTGACCGTCATCGCCACCGAGAAGGCGTTCAATTGCTGGGCAAAGCGCGACAGCAGCCCCAACGCCGCCTCGGACAGCAGCAAGGCCGCCACCACCGGGCTGGCCAGCACCAAGGCCTTGGCCATCACTCGGTTGATCAGGCTCAGCAGAGGCGTCAGCGGCGGGGCGCAATCATGCAGGGGATCGCACAATTGATAGCTCTGCCCGATCAATTCCAGCGCCAGCTGGATGCCGCCGCTTTGCAGATAGACGGCCGCCGCGAACAGATTGAAGAAATTGGCCAGCTCGGACGTATCCACGCCGTTGGCCGGGTCGACGCTGCTGCTGAAAGTCGCGCCGCGCTGGTTGTCTATGACGCTGCCCAAGGCATGGAAAACCCAAAACGGCCAGGCCAGCAGACAGCCCAGCAACAGGCCGACCGCCGCCTCCCGCCCCAGCAACGCCAGGAACGGCAGCGAATCGGCGGCCATCGGCTCATCCACCCCGTGAGGCCACACTCCCTGCGCAACCAGCATGGAAACCGCGGTGCGCGCCACCCCGCTCAACACATTGCTGTTGAAGAAAGGCAGGATGAAGAAGATCGGCGCCACCCTGGCAAACCCAAGCGCCGCGGTGGCCGCCCAGCCATGGATATCGAAAAACAGGGAAGCCGGCATCGCCTCACCCATGGCTAAGCGCCAGACGCATCACCTCGCGGCCAAAGCCCAGCAAAGTCTCTCCATACCAGCCAGACAGCATGAACAGGCACAGGCTGACGCCAAACAGCTTGATGCCGAACGGCAGCGTCTGCTCCTGCAGCTGGGTCACGGTCTGGAACAGGCCCACCAACAGGCCAATGACGGTGGCGACGATGATGGGCCAGGCCGACATCATCAGCACCAGATACAGCGCCTTGTTGCTGGCGAATATCATTTCATTCATGGCGGAGCGCCTCTTCGCCGCGCCGCATCAACTGGCGAGCTCCAGATATTGCTGCACCAGTCCCTTGGCCAACAAAGACCAGCCATCCAGCGCCACGAACAACACCAGCTTGACCGGCACCGATATCGTCACCGGGCTCATCATCATCATCCCCAGCGCCAGCAGCACGCTTGAGATAACCAGATCCACCACCACGAACGGCAGATACAGATAGAAGCCGATCTTGAACGCGCTCTTGATCTCGCTGAGCGCATAGGCCGGCAGCAAGGCGAAGATGGACGGCTGCTCGTCGGCCGCCGCGCTGCCCGCGGCCTCTCCCATCCGCTGCGCTTGCGCCTTCTCGAAGAAGCGCGTCAATTCCGGGTCAGAATATTTCTGCAGATAGCCGCGGTAGCCATCCAAGCCGTTTTCAACGAAATTGCGCACCGACTCGATGCTGGAAAAGCTGACGTGCTCTTCCTGGTAGTAATCGCAGGCCTGCCGCGCGATGGGCAGCATCACGAACATCGACAGCAGCAACGCGACGCCGTTGAGCGTCATATTGGAAGGCACTTGCTGCAGACCCAGCGCATTGCGCACCATCACGAACACAATGGAAAACTTGATGTAGCACGTTCCGGAAGCGATCAGAAAAGGCAGCAGCGTGGCAAACGCCATCAGCGCTATCAGGGAAATATCATTCGACATCCGCGACCTCGCCCTGCCACTGCGCCATTTCCACGCCCAGATGCCCATCCAGCTGCACAAGTTCGCCGCGCCCCAGCAACGCGCCGTTGGCGCGAACCTCCACTCGCAGCTCCGCTCCCGTCTGCACAGGCAGCAACCGCCCTTGGCACAACTGCTGCAATTCGGCCAGCGTCACCATGCTCTGTTGCAATACAAACTCCAGCCTCACCGGCAACTGGCGGACATCCGCCGCCGCCGGGACGTCCTCGGGACGCTCCTCTTCCGTTTGCCACTCCATCGCGATTCCCTCGTCACTCCGTTGATAACGCCCTAATACCCGCCCATGGCAACTCACCCGCGGCACGGCCTCCTGGATCAGCAGCATGTCGCCCAGGCGAACGCTCCGCAGCAAAGACAGGCTGATGCGGCTTCTGCCCAACTCGAAGCGCAGCGGCAACGGCAGCGTCCCCAGCCGCGTCGACGCGGAATCAGGACTGGCCATGGCCGGCACCTTGGCCAGCCACACGGGGCCGAGATCCGTCGCCACTCTCAACAAGGCCTGCGCAGGCAGTTCGCTTCCGTCTATCAAGCCGCCCAGGCGCAGCCCTCGATAAGCCAACTCCGGCATAGGCCAGCGCAGCGGCTGCTCGCTGGCGGCGATCAGCCGGACCGCCTGCTCCTCTACCCCGGATGCGCTGGCCAGCGCCGCCAGCTCCGGCGCCATCTTCTCCAGCCAGACTCGCGGCTGCAGCCAACCCTGCCAGCGCCGCTCTTCGTCGCTCAGCGCCAGCCATCTGCCGACGCGGGCCGGATAACAGATTTCAGCCTCCCAACCCTGCTGTTTCCATGCATCCCCGGCCTGGCGCAAGGCTTGGAACTGCCGGTCCACATGCCGCAGCTTCAGCATCAGGCCTCCTCCTCGCACTCATCCGGCGCCTGCCTCGGCGATTGTCTTTCTCCGCCGTCGCGATCCAGAATCCAATACTGTGGGTTGCCCGACGGCCACTGTTCGCTCAAGCGTTGCTGCACCAGGCTGTCGGATGGCTGTAGCGACAATCTGCCATTCCGGCTCTGAATCCTCACCGCGTGCTCTCCGCCCCAGCGCAAAAAACGGTAGCCGATGCCCGACGATTGCTCCGGCTCGCTCTGAGGTAACGATTGCGGCGTCCCATCGGTCCAATTGCGAGGACGCGGGGCCGACGCCCCATCGCTTGCCGCCATGGGCGGCGGCGAGAGCGCATCTTGTCGTCCGGCTGCCGCGACAGCCGCGGCATCCTCATATTGTTTGCGGCTGCGGCCAGGGAGCCCCGAAAGCGGATTCGCCGCCGCGCCTCCCGCCGCGCCAGGCGACACCAACCCAGTTGAGGCGGAAGCGAGCTTGATCCGGCTCGAGTTGTCCGATGCCGGAACGGCCGGCTCGCGCTGGACGCCCGCATTGGCGCTGCCCGCCGCCCCCGGCGCGCCCTGCCCGCTGACGTGGCCCGCATGTCTGGCCACGCCGGTCGGCGCATCCACCGGCACGCCCGCCGCCATGCCGACGACAGCGGCTGGCGATGGGCTTGCGACGGCGGCCTTTCCGTCGGCCGGCGGGAAAAGCGCGGCAGCCGCTGGCAGGCCGTCCTCGCGGCGCGCCTCCGGCCATGCCGGCGCCGGGCTGGAACGAATAGCGGCGGCGCTTGGGCTTCGTCCTGCCTCTCGCCCCTCAGGTCCGGTCTCCAGGCGAGCCGCATCCGACAATGGCGGAGCCGGCGTCTGGCGCGAAGCCATCGCCGCAACGGGAGATTGACTTGGCGCGGCCGCTCTCCCGCCCACCGACATGGAAGGCATGGCTGTCTTGGACGACGAGGAGCGGGACGGCTCTACGCGCGTCCTCGGCTGCAAATCCGCGGGAACACTCGTCTCCGCGCGCGCGGAAGAACGGTTCGCAGGCGCCGCCACGCGGGTTGTCCCGCCATCTCCGTGCCGATGGTATTGCGACAGCCGCAGCGGCAAGGGCGGCAACCAGACCGGCGGCGGAAATTCGCCGAGGACAGCGCGGATATGCGGGCCGGACTCCAACCGGTTCTCTTTTTCCGACCGGCCGGAAAACCAGTCGCGGCGATTCCGCTCCGCCTCGTCATCCACCGAAGGAGGCGCATCCTGCTGGATCGCCGAAGATGATCCCGCTGTTTCCGGCCAGCCATCCGCTCCGATCCGGCCAGCATTCGACGGGCTTGATCCGCCGTCCGCCGATGCCGCGGCCATCGTCTCCGCCATCGCGTCCTTGCCGCGCCCAGCGCGGCATGGCAGCGGCTTGTCGATGCCTGGAGGCTGATGCGCATCGGGACTGGAGAGCAGTTTGGCGAAACTGCTTGCCGCCCCCTCAGCCTCCTCGGGCTTGAGCGCGGCCGGCCATCTGCCCGCCCCGGTCACGGTTTCCATTTCGTTCGCTCCTCCAGTTCGCCTTCTTCCTGCCGCAGCCGAACCAACCGCCTTTGCTTGCGGACCCGTTGCGCCCATCGCTGATATTTGTCTTCTTTGCGCAGCCATTGCCGGCTCAGCCCGCTTTGCCGTTCTCTTTCCTGCTGCAGTTGCTGGCGCTGTTCCTGCAACTGCTCGCCTTGCAGCGCCAGACCCTGCAATTGCTGGCGCAATACCGCCTGCCGGCGCTGCAAGGCGAACAGTTGGCCGCGATCGACGACCGCGCCGGCCAGTTGCTGCGCCTGCAATAGCTGGCGCACGCCTTGCCCCTGCGCCTCAAGCGCCCGCAGTTCCCGCTGCAGGCCATCGTCTTGCCGCGTCAGTTGCGCCAGCGCCTGCTGGCATCGGGAATGCGCAAACTGGCAGCGCCGCAACAGCGCGCCGATCTTAGGCAATAAGCTCATGCATGCCCCGCAGCGTGGAGTCGAACGACGAGTTCTGCGCCAAAGGCTGGCGCAGCCATTGCCGCAGCGCTTCGCGGGCCTGCATGGCGCGGTCGTTATCGGCGTTCTCCCCCTGGCGGTACTCGCCCAGATCGATGAAGACCTGCAGCTCCTCCAGCCGCGCCATCAAGCCCCGCACCCCTGATGCCGCTTGCAGATGCGCGTCGGCGCAGACCTGGCCCGCCACCCGGCTGGCGCTCTTCAGCACGTCGACGGCCGGGTAATGCCCCTGGCCCGCCAGTTTGCGGCTCAGATAGATGTGGCCGTCCAGAATGGACCGGATCTCATCCGCCATCGGATCAGGCTCGTCGTCGCCCTCCAGCAGCACCGTGTAAAAAGCGGTGATGCTGCCCTCGCGGGTCGCGCCGGGCCGTTCCAGCAGGCGCGGCAGGCTGTCGAACACCGACGCCGGATAACCGCGCCGGGCCGGCGGCTCCCCCGCCGCCAGCGCCACGTCGCGCAAGGCTCGGGCGTAACGCGTCATCGAATCGACGAACAACACCACCCGCTTGCCCTGATCGCGGAAGTATTCCGCCACCGTGGTCGCCAGCAAGGCCGCGTTGCAGCGGTCCACCGACGCGTAATCGGAAGTGGCGTACACCAGCACGCAGCGGTCGCGCTTGGGCGACTGCCGCAATGACTCGGCGAACTCGGTCACTTCGCGGCCGCGTTCGCCGATCAGGCCGATCACGAACACGTCGGCCTCGGCCTGGTCGATCAACATATGCATCAACATGGTCTTGCCGCAGCCCGCGGAGGCGAAAATGCCCACCCGCTGGCCGATGCCGCAGGTCAACAAGCCATCGATGACCCGCACGCCGGTGACCAGCGGCTCGCGCACTCCGACCCGCTGCGAGTACGGCGGCGGGTCGACATCGATGCCGCGCTCGCCGCCGGCATGGCCGGCAGGCTGGCTGGCGAATCTCTCCACCACCTGGCCGGTGGGGTCCAGCATCGCGCCCAGCGCGGCATCGCCGATCCAGGCCGACAACGCCCGCCCAGTCGGCTGCAGCACCGCTTCGCGCGACAAGCCGCGCGCGTTGCCGATCAGGCTCAAGACCGCGCGCTCCTGCTGAAAACCCACCACCTGGGCGCGCGCCACCACCTCGCGCTCCTGCCAGCTGCGTCGGATTTCGCATAACTCCCCTATCGCCACATCCGGCAGTGCCGCCTCCAGGATCGGACCGGACAAGCGCTGCGGATAAGCAAGGCGGCGCAACAAGCGCGGGGGTTTCATCACAGCAGCAGCTCCAGAAAATGATTCAGCGCGTCGAAAAATCCGTTCAGCGCCGCAGCGAAATGCGGCCCATCCGCCAGGCAATCCGGATGCAACTGGACCCTAAGCTCCAACTCGCCCTCGCTCTGCGCCAGCTGCAGCTGGCCGCTGCGGGCAAAGCCGCAGCCCGCCATCAGCGACTTGAGCAAACTGCCGCCGAAACGGTCCAGCGCCGCATCGCTCAGGCTGCCCAGGCGCGACCACAGCCATACCTCGCCCTCTTGCTCGGTGATGTGCATGCTGGGCAGATCGCACAGCTCGAGCGCGATGGTGCAGCCGCCGTCCAGCGTCGCCAGCCTCTCCGGCGCATAGCCGCCTTTCAAGGCGGCACTCAACAGTTGCGCGATATCGATTGACTGCATGGCGCTCTCGCCTCCCCTCAGATGGTTTTGATCACATTCACCGACACGCTGTCGGTGATTTCCCCGAACGAGATCACCTCCAGATCATGGAAGCGCGTTTCCACCAGTTTCTTGATGAAGCGGCGCACATCCACCGACGCCAGCAACACCATGTCCTTGTGGGCGATGCTCAAACTGCCCAGCCCCACTGCAAACAAATCCATCAACTCTTCCGAGGCGGACGGCTCCAGATTGAGAAAGGCGCCGGCCGAAGTCTGGCGCACGCCCTTGCGCACCACGTCCTCCACCTCCGCCGACACCATCACCGCGCGCAATTCGTTGCCGTTGGCGAATTTGTGGCAGATGTAGCGCGCCAGCGCGCCGCGCACGTGCTCCACCAGATTGATCACGTCCTTCTCGCGCGGCGCCCACAGCGCCAGCGCCTCCATGATCAACTTCATGTTCCGTACCGAGATCCGCTCGGTCAGCAGCCGCTGCAGCACCTCGGCGATGCGCTGCACGGTGGCGTGGCGCAGCACTTCCTTCAGCAGGTCTGGATATTTGCCTTCCAACTGGTCCAGCATGTGCTTGGCTTCCTGTATGCCGAAGTATTCGCTGACATGGCGCGCCAGCAGCGCCGACAGGCACTGGTAGAGCTCGTCCAGCGCCGGCCGCAGCTGATAGCCAAGCTTGGCCAGCTTTTCCCCCTCGGCCGGCGCGACCCATGCGCACCGCCCGGCCCCCTGCCCAGCCCATGTCGGCTGGATGCCCAGGGCCTCCACCTCGTCCGAGTAGTTGACCACCCGCGCCAGATCGAAATGCAAGGCGAACTCCTCCGCGCGGATCTCATTGATCAGCACCGCCGCGCGGTTATCCTGCATCGAGGAGGAATCGCTCAACATCATCTGCGGCAGGCGAACGCCGTAATCGATGAAGAACTGGCTGCGCAGACGCTCCGCCAGCTGCATCCGCTCCAGTTCGGCGCGGCGCGCCTTGGGCACCAGCAAGATCAGCGGCACCGTCTCTGTGGCCACGCGGTCAAGATTGCTGATCAGCCCCAGCGAGCTATCCGAGCCCGGCTTGCCGGATTCGGCCGCCGCGCCGCCCTGAACCACGCGGCCGCCTGCCGGCTGGCCGGGCGCGGCGGTAGCCCGCTCCGCGCGCCGCTTGAAATAGAACAAGCCGCCCAGCGCGCCGGCCAGGATCAGAAATACCAGCAGAGGAAAACCCGGCAGCATGCCCACCGCCAGCGCCAACCCCGCGGTGACCACCAGCACGAAGCGGTTGCCCAGCAATTGGCCCACGATATTGCGGCCCATATTGTCGCTATCGCCGTTGACGCGGGTGACGATGAAGCCCGCGCTGATGGCGATCAGCAGCGCCGGAATCTGAGCGACCAGGCCGTCGCCGATGGTCAGCATCGTGTAAGTGGACAGCGCGGCGGACAGGCTCATGCCATGCTGCGTCACGCCGACGGCGATGCCGCCGACGAAGTTGACGAAAATGATGATGATGCCGGCGATGGCGTCGCCCTTGATGAACTTCATCGCGCCGTCGAAAGAGCCGTACAGCTGGCTTTCCCGCTCCACCACGCTGCGGCGCTCGCGCGCGCCGTCGGCATCGATGATGCCGGCCCTCAAGTCGGCGTCGATGCTCATCTGCTTGCCCGGCATGCCGTCCAGCGAGAAACGCGCCGCCACCTCCGCCACCCGCTCCGAACCCTTGGTGATCACGATGAACTGCACCACAGTGACGATGGAGAACACCACGAAGCCCACCGCCAGGCTGTCGCCGATGACGAACTGGCCGAAAGTGGCGATGATCTCGCCGGCATCGGCCTCGATCAGGATCAGGCGGCTGGTGCTGATCGACAGCGCCAGCCGGAACAGCGTGGTGATCAGCAGCACGGACGGGAAGGTGGAGAAACTGAGGATGCGGTCGATGTAGAACGAGCCCATGAACACCAGCATCGCCAGCACGATGTTGAGGCCGATCAGGAAGTCCACCAGATAGGTGGGCAGCGGGATGATCAACATCGCGATGATCATCACCATCAGCAGCAGGATCAGCAACTCAGGCCGCGAGCGCGCGCCGTTCAACAAAGAAGTCAACACCGTCATTCATCCAGAAAATCAGACGCTCAACGCGCCTTTCACAAGGGAAAACAGCAAGCGAAACCCTGCGCGGCAGGGCTTGGCTGGCGGCTCTCTCCCAAACGGCTCACCGCGCTCTGCGCCGCTCCGCCAATTCATGCCGATAAGCGATTCCGGCCAAGTGGCGGAACTCGTCCAGCAAGGCGTCCAGCCATCCTTCGTCGGGAAACAATCTGGCGGGCAAGGCTTTGCAAGCCTGGTACAACGCGTGCAGCAGGGTGGAGCGATCCGCATGGCGGCCAAGCAAGGCGGTATCGCCCACGGTTTCCGCCAGCAGCTCGTCCAGCTCTTGCGGCTGCTGCAGCAGCGACAGCAGCAGAAACAGCCAATCGGCCTCATTGGGGTTGAAGCCGCGGACGGCGGGGTTGGCCAGCAGACGGCCGATGAACAGGCAGTCGGCGGAGCGCAGCAGCTTCAGCTGGGTCAGCCTGCCGAGCAGATCGCCGAACTCCAGCCTCGAGCAACTGGCATCCAGCGAATCGATGTCAGCCAGCAAAGCCCCCTCGATGAAATCCAGCACCTGCGCCCGGCGCTGGTAGCCGTAACTGGCCACCCAGTCCTGATAGATTTCCGCCTCGCCCGCCTCGCTTTGCAGAAACTGCCGGTAGCTGGCGCGCAGCAGGCCGGGGCTCAGATCCAGCGTCTTGCCGAACAAGCGCGCCTTGAGCGCGCAGTTGATGCCGGCTTTCAGGGGCCGCGGCTCCGCCTCGTCTTCCACCTGCTCCAGCAGCGCTTGCAGCCGCTTGCGCATCACCTCGTCCAGCTGCCGGCGCCGCAACAACTGGCGCAACACCAGCACCAGATCGCTGTCGTCGGGAAACTGCGAGCGCGCCCGGCGCAGCAACTCCTCGGCGGTGTAGCCGGGCGACTTGGCCACCTGCAGGATTTCCTGCGCCTTGGGCAGGGCATCCTCGTCAAGCACTCGCTCGAAGCTGTCCGCCAGATTGCCCCGCTTCTTGTCATAGTCGCGGCGGCTGCGGAACTGGGTCAGCACCGCCGCCATTTCGTCGGCGGATTGGGCGGCGCGCTGCAGCAGCGCCGCCGGATTGGTCTCTTCCGCCAGCTCCGCTTCGTTCATCTGCGCATCCGCCTGCTGCGATTCGCTTTTCTGCGGAGCCTCGTGCCGGATATCGCGCTTGGCATCGCGCTTGGCGTCCAGCTGAGCCTGCTGTTTGGGCGTGCGCAGGCCCAAGGCATGCTGCTGGCGAGCGCTAATCTCCATGAGCCGCATCCTCACGCCGTTCCAGATAACGGCGCAGTTTTTGCTGCAGCGGATCCATGTCCATACCGCCCTGCCGGCTCAAACCGCCGGCCAGATCGCTGGCGTCCGGCGCCAACGGCGAGTCGATTTCGCGCGGCTGGATCAGAAACACCCGCACGCTGTTCGACAAATCCTTGCGCTGATAGCGAAACAGGCTCCCCACCAGCGGCAACTGGCCCAAGCCCGGCACGGCCGCCCGATTGTCGCTGCTGGCGTCGCGGGTGAAGCCGCCTATCAACAGGCTTTTGCCCTGCGGCACCCGCGCCACCGTGCTGATGCGCGTGCGCCCCACTTCCGGCGTGGCGGCGTCCTTATTGTCTTTGGAGTAATCCGGCGCCCGCGCCTCGCTGCCGTCCTCGATGTTCAACGACATCTCGATCTGGCCATCGGCGCTGAAGCGCGGCAGCACGCTGACCAGCGTGCCGTAGGTCACATGCTGCAAATCGACGCTGCGCTCTCCCTCCAGCTTGGTGTAGAAGGTGCGGTTGTTATCGAACACGGCCGGCACATTTTCCTGCGTCAGCAATACCGGCCGCGACACGACATTGGCCTTGTTCTGCTGCGACAAGGCCATCACCGACGCGATGAAGCGGCTGCCGTCCAGCGTGCTCAGCGAGCCGGAACCGTTGAACGACACCCCCAGCCCGCCGCCGACCGCAAGCTGCCCGCTCCACTCCACGCCCAGCCGATTCAGATCCTCTTTCTGCAGATCGATGATCCACAGAGACAGCTCGACATGGCGCTTGGCCACGTCCAGCGCCGTCACCAGATTCTCGATGAAGCGCACTTGCTCGGCCGACCCCTTCACCAGCAGGCTGTTGGTGTCCGGATAGGCGATGACGCGGATATCCCCGGCCGGGCCGTCTTGCGGCGGCGGCTCCGGCAGCGCCGCCTTGGACGGCAACGGCAGCCCCGGCAACGGCGGCAGGCCCACTTGGCTGGCCGCGTCTTCCGCGCGCGCGGGCAGCGCCGGAGAGGACGGCAGGGACGGCGCCGGCGGCGGCAGCATCCGCACCGACTTCCCCTCGCCCGTCAGCAATTTCTCTATCACCGTGGCCATGCCGGGGATCACCAGCTTCTGATCCCGCAGCTCGTAACTGCGGTCCCCGACGAAAGTGTTGTTGAGCTTGATCACGCCTATCTTCAAACGGCCCAGGTCCATGCCTTCGCTCTGTTTATCCATGAACCCGGCCGCATTGATCACCAGATCCACATACATCGGCGGGCCGGATACGTAGAAAGCGCCGCTGCGGCTGTCGCCGCGCAGCGGATAGCGTTTGTCGTAGAGGCCGGATTTGCGCAGAAAGCCATTGAAGGCCGACAAGGACACATTGCGCAGCGCCACCACCGCGTTGCGGGTTTCGCTGGCGTCGTAGACATAGATGGATTGGCCGTCGTGATACCAGACCAGCCCCAGTTGCTGCGTCATCCTCTCCAGCAGCGCCTGCGGATTGCTGAGGTCGAACTCGCCGCTGACCTGCTTGCGCGCCGCCTGCTTGCTCAGGATCACCGGCTTTTTCAACTTGGAGGAAATCGCGTCGAAAAACGAACGCAGGCTGTCCTTTCTGGCCACATAGCCAGCGCCATCGGCAACCTCGCCCGGCTCCGGCGCGGCCAGCGCCCCGGCGGCCAGGCACAACGCGCACACCAGCCATAACGCGTACGACAAACACTTGTTCATTTCACGCTTAGCGGGATGATATTGGACAGACTGCGTGGAGAAACGCCGATCAATCCCTTGATTTCATTTGAAAAATGCGATTGCGAGGAATAGCCGTGCTTCAAGGCCAGCTGGGTCAGGCTTTCCCTGCCCTCAACCACGTCCAGCAGAGAACGCGCCATCCGCCAGTCGCGCAGCGCGGTCTTGGCCGCATTGCCCAGGGCATGACGGCACAAGCGGCGAAAATGGGAGCGCGACACGCCGTAACGCTCGCCCAGCTCTTGCAATTTGTCGCCGCCTGGCGACTGCGCCAACAGAAAACGCACCAGCCAGTAGCTTTCATTGCGGCGCAACAGGGCCAGCAAGGACGAAAATGGCTCCGCAGGCTCCAGCAACTGGTTCAGAAACCAGTACTCGCAACGGCGCCGATCCGACCATAGAGACAGATCATCCTGCGGCAAGCGCGCGCAGTGCCGCTCGGCAGAACACGGCGCCAGGCCATTGGCCTCATCGACGAAGGCCAGCAATTTGGCCAGCGCCTCCAGCCGAACCGGGTGAAAACAAAGACTGCCGGACGCCACCGTCAGCTTCAGGCGGTCCAGCAGCAACAGACCTTGCCAGCCTGATGGCAGAGTCCAAACCTCACGGTCCGCTCCCCAGCTCAGCTCAAGCCGGGCCCCGCCCTTGGCCAGCGGCAGCAAGAGCCAAGCCTCCTGGCCGGCGATCTCGCGCCGGCCAGAGGCCGCCAAGGTTTGCAGGGGGTTCAATACATTGTTCTCTGTCATCGCATGAAATCCAGGCCCGGCGGTTGCCGGGATGACGACAGTATGTGACAGCGAGGGGGAGGAATCCTGATGGGAATATGATGACCGGGACAATACTTGCTACCAGCAGGCAAGCTACGTCGAGTCATTCTCCCCGCGAAAATATGGAATACAGTTAGCGAGAAAACATTCTCGACATAGGCGATATACCATCACACGCTTGATAACGAGCAAGCCCACTCCCATCAAAATCGCTTACTGACTCCCAGTTTTACGCCCACCCTCACTTTCACTTCCACTTTCGCTTCCACTCCCACTGAAGTTTACACCCTCAAAATCCCCAGAAAAAAGATCAAATCCTGAATCTGGCTCATCTGGCTTTTTAAAATGCTCTTCGAAATTTTTTACACTAGATAAATCATTAACATGTTCCAGTTTTTTTCTTACATCCCCCGCCTGTCCCAAAACTGTCAAGAATCCATCTGCTGTAAATGAATCATTAGACATTTTAGAATATAAACCATTCAACTCACCAACAAGCCCTGTAATCTCTGCCACCACAGCCTCTTTGTAAGGACCAACATCCACTCCCTCGCTCTTTGGCTCATAACGATGAAATGGAAATCCATTCTTGCCGCCATTCATTGTATCTTTTGCAAAATTGGGTATGGACAAAGAAGAGGGAGAAAATCTGCTGTCTTTTTTCTCATTAAATACACCTCCAGCATCTTCATTACTGAATAAATAGGTCCCACCTGAGTGGCTACGCACCAGCGCCGGAGGATCATTCTCGCCCTGTCCCTTCACATCCGCATTGAACTCCACATCAGAAGCTTTGGCTAGTCCTTCTCTCGGATGCGTATGTACAATGTTAATAACATTCATGCCTTCAAAACCAGGCGTTGTGTTCCCTGGCGTCTTAACAGAAGCAGCTAGACCATTAGAGCCATCACTTGTCACCCCTCCTACTATCAGAAGCCGTCGTTCACTCGCATCACCAACCACATTCAACCCAATTTCACTTGCTGTATTTCTATCCATCCCAATAGTTTGAAGATCCTTTAAAGAAATACTAAAGTTGACTGGCAAGAAAACATGAGGAAAAAGAGAAACTGTGCGCGCAGCATCACCAACAGCAATATCGCCCGCTTCACATTGTGCCCTGATGGACTTACCTTCAGCAGCCATTTCATCAGCAATGCGCAATTTTCTAAGAATTCCATCTGGATTATTAGGCTCTATCTCCTCATACTGTGCATGCAATCCCTCAAGCTTTGCAGTATCAACCTTATCACTTGCCTTCAGTATATTGATCTGGCCATCATAAGTTTTAGAGGCCTCCCCCGTGTTGAATTTTTTAGCACGCTCCTCCACCGCGCCACCATCCAAGGCCATACTACCAAATTTTGCATTGACAGACATACCATTCGAGGGACTAGAAATCATATCACTTCCATTGTTCAAACAAATATAACCAATTAAATTTGATGGCAATAAATTACGCCACCACCTTATAACCTCGCAACACACTTCGACATATAAACCAAGTCTAGCCAACACAAACTGCACTGAATCCAAATGCCATGGATGGTTAGCAATACTAGTCAAACAAAGTGGAAAAGGCTCTGCGCATGCTCTAAACGCTCAAGAGGCACACGCGTAACCAAAAAAGCTAAACCACAATCGCCAGCCATACTTGCAGAAACAGCTCACACCTCCACCATCAAGGACGAGCCGGCCCCATCCCTACAGGCGTGACAAACCGGATAGTAAAAATTCCGTTGTCAAGTCGCCAAGCCAGCTGATAATATGTTTGATATGATACATATCATAACGAACAAATTATCAATGCGCCGTGAGACCCTGTAGCTCTGGCCTGCCGCAAAGGATAGAGAGATGATGAACAACGATGGCTTCATGAACCGGCAGTTCGTCTTCGGCGACTTCATCCTGCATTTCGACGGCATGCTGATCCATGGCGAGCGACAGCTGGGCATCCCGCCCAAAGAGCTGGCGGTGCTCACCGTGCTGCTGGAAGCCGCCGGCGAGCTGGTGAGCAAGGATGAGCTGCTGGACAGGGTATGGCCCGATGACGACGTCAACGAAGAGTCGCTGACTCGCTGCATCTACGCTTTGCGCCGCATCCTGCTGGAGAGCAAGGAGCAGCGCTACATCGACACCGTCTACGGCAAGGGCTACCGTTTTTGCCGCCCCGTGGCCATGGTGACCCAGCACAGCGTGCCGGCGACAAGCGCCTCGGTCGCGGTGCTGCCCTTCCGCATGGAAAGCCAGCTGGATGCCCAGGCGCTGCATGGCGCGCTGGTGCAGAATCTGGCGCGCTACGCGCCTTACGGCCTCTGCGTGCTGCCGGCCACGCTGACCCGGCATTGCCATGCCATCGGCGATATCCACACGCTGCTGGAGCAGCTCGCTCCCGACTACTACCTGGCCGGCCAAACCCAAGGCGCGGGCGAAGCCTGTATCTTGCGGGTGGAGCTGATCCGCTCCCGCGGCCACCAGCTGGTTCATCACGAAAGCATCTCGCTATCCGGCTTGCACCCGGCGGCGCTGCAAGCCAGGCTGAACAATCTGCTGGCGCAGCGCATCCCCGGCCTGCGCGTCAGCCGGGTTGGCGAGCTGGACGCCGCCGACACCGCCATCCCCTACCTGAACGCCATTCACGAATTGCGGCAGCACACGCCATCCAGCCTGCTGCGCGCGCTGGGCCAGCTGCATCGGTGCGTGGAGAGCGCGCCCGGCCACGCGCCATCCTGGCGCGCTCTGGCCGAATGTTATCTGGCCTTGGCGCAACTGAGCCTGTTCGATCAGGAGCTGGCGCTGGAGCAAGCCAGACAGGCAGTCGACAAGGCGGTGGAGCTGGACGCCGCCCATCCTCAGACGCTTGGGCTGCTGGCCTTGCTGGGCAGCTTGCGCGGCGAGCATGCGCTGGCCGACGCGCTGTTCGAGCAGGCGCGGCTGCTGGCGCCGCAATCGGTGGAAGTGCACTGCCACCACGCCTGGCATCTGTTTTTATCCGGCCGGCTGAACCAGGCCCAGAACGCGCTGGACGCCAGCCTGGAACGCGATCCTTCCCGCATCGCGGCCAGCATCCTCAAGCTGTGGCTGACCTTTTGCCAGAACCGCCTCGGCGACGCCGTCGCGCTGGGCAAGAGCCAGTTGCGCCGTTACGGCCAGGACCATCCGGTGCTGCAAAGCCTGCTGGCCTTGATCTTGTCGCAGCAGCAGCAGCATGCCGAAGCGCTGGAGCTCATTCATGCCGTGCGCGCCGCGGGCGAAGAAGCCGGCCTGCTGATGCTTAACCGTTGCAGCGTGGAATATGCCAGCACCGGCGACCGCGCCCCGCTGCAGGCGCTGCAGATCGACAGCCGCCATGTGCGGGCCAGCCTGCTGCCGCTGGTGCTGGCGCGCGACGGCCGCGAGGCGGCGCTGCTGCTGTGGGGGCAGTTGCAGGCCGGACGCTACCCCTGGCTGCCGGCATGGCGGCACGACCCGCGGCTGGCGGAACTGTTCGCGCCGCAGATGTCGGCGGCAGCGTGAGCCCACTAAGCCGACAAGATTCGGATGCGAATCTGATCCGCCGCGCCGAATCTGATCGGTTTTTCATCAGGAATGGCACAGCCCGCGCGCATACAGTGGCGGCCGATATCGACTCGCCCAGCAGCCTTGAATAAGAACACCATGCTTGCAGAAGACAACCACCCATCCGAGACGGCCGCCATTGTCGTGCGCCTGCTCAACAGCGCCTTGCGCGGCTGCGAGTTTTTGTTGCGCCCCGGCAGGACGCTGTTTCTGGTAGGCCCCAGCGAAGCCCTGGCCGAGCCCCACCAATTGCCGGAGTTGCCAGGAGACACGCTGTACGTGCCGCTGGCCGACGGCGGCGTCAATTTCGAGATCCTCATCGATGAGGATGCGCGAATCCGCGAGCTGGGCCAGGACGAGGTGGCCGAATATCCGGCTGGCTTCAATCAGATCATCCGGGTGGGCGCGCTGGAGCTGGCGTTGCGCCCTCAGGACCAGTCCTGGCTGCCGGAAGTGCTCAATCCACGCCAGACAGATATCCGGGCAACGAAGCCGCCGCGCCGCCGCAACCGCTGGCTGGCCATTCCCGCCCTGCTGGCGTTGCTGGCCGCGGCGGCGCTGGGCTTCAGCAGCTACGAGCAATGGCAGGATAGTTCTCAACACAAGACAACTGAGCTGTCGGCGCTGCTGGGCAACGATCCTCAGCGCTTTCAGATACTGCCCGGACAGGATGGCCGCTTTTACGTCTCGGCCACCAACGAAAGGGACACCGCCTGGGCGCGGCAAGCCCTGCTGCGCGGCGACGCCCCCCGCGCGTCTGAAGTCATTACCCCCTTGCGCGAAAACGAGCGCATCGGCCGCTGGCTGGCAGCGACTTACCCGGATCTTGCTTATTACTGCCTGCAACTGAATGATCCGCGCCACCCCCAGCTCTGGATCAGCCTGCAGCGCGCCGCGCTGAGCGCCGAAGACAAAATGCGCCTGGCTGCCCGGCTGGTCGAGCGCCTGCCTTACGCCGACAAGGTGGAAGTCATCCCGATGGACGACGCCGCCGCCGCGCGCGAAGCGGAAGCCGGGCTTCAGCGGCTGGCCTTGCCCTTCCGCCGCCAGGACAACCCAAGCAGCGTCGTCTTCGCCATCTCAGGTTCGCTGGGCGATGACGAACTGCAGCGCGCGCGCCAGTTCGTCGACCGCTATTACCGCCAATGGGGCGGCCGCTATGTGCAGTTCGCCATCGAATTGAAGGATGACTGGCTCAAGGGCAAGTCCTTCAAGTACGGCGACCAGGGCTACGTCAAGCTGGACGCTGGCCACTGGTACTTTCCCAAACCGCTCTGACAACAAGGAAACATTCCGTGGGATTTTATATCACCGACCGATCCGCCCAATTTGACACTACCGGCCTGCAAGCCACCGTCCAATCCGCGCTGGATGCCCTCGTCGCGTCGCCATCCGATCCGTCGCTGCTGGCCAAATATCAAAGCGCCTTGTCGGAATACAACCTGTACCGCAACGCCCAATCCAACGTGGTCAAGGCTTTCAAGGACATTGACGCCGCCATTATCCAGAACTTCCGTTAATCGCCGCGCCGGCAAGGCGCCGGCGCCAACCTGGACTCCAAGATGATTCCCATTTCCGCCGCTCAGTCGCGCCAGGCCCTCCAGGTCAGCGACATCAGCCAGACCGCGCAGCAAACCGTATCGCTTGAAGACCGCATGATCCACGCTTTCGCCGAATCGGCGGTCGCCACCGGCTCCGAGAAAGCCGCCATCATGCAAAAGCTGGATCAGCCCGAAGCCTTGAGCGATCCGGCCGAACTGTTCCAATTGCAGCAACGCAGCTCCAACTACAATCTGGAAGTCTCCATGCTCAGCACCCTCGCCCGCAAAGGGGTGGGCGTGGTGGAAAGCCTGCTGCGCTCATGATGCGCGCCTGCCTGAAAGCCGCGCTGCTGGCGCTGCTGCTGGCAGGCTGCCAGCAAAAGGACTTGCTGAAGGGTTTGGACCAGCAGCAGGCCAATGAAGTCATCGCCGTGCTGCAGCGCCACAATATCGAAGCGGACAAGCAGGACAAGGGCAAGAGCGGCTTCAGCATCGCCGTGGCGCCGTCCGACTTCGCCGCCGCGGTAGACTGGCTGAAAACCTACGACCTGCCCTCCCGCCCCCGCATGGAAGTGGCGCAAATGTTCCCGGCCGACTCGCTGGTTTCCTCGCCGCGCGCGGAGAAGGCCAGGCTGTATTCCGCCATAGAACAGCGGCTGGAGCAGTCGCTGCAGACCATGGATGGCATCCTGTCCGCCCGCGTCCACGTCAGCTATGACCTGAATGCCGGGGAAGACGGCCGGCCGCCCCAGCCCATTCATCTTGCCGTATTGGCAAGCTATGACCGGGATATCGAACCGGAACCAATGATCAACAACATCAAGCGGTTTCTGAAAAACAGCTTCGCCGATGTCGAATACGACAATATCTCGGTGGTGCTATCGCGCCGCAGCGAAGCCCAGCAGCAGCCGCCCGGCCAGCCATCCTCCAACCGGCCGGACAATCTGCCGATATTGCTGGCCGGCCTGGCCGCCTCGGGCTTGCTCGCCGCCGTCGCCGCCTGGCTCTGGCTGCGCCAAGGCAGGCGAGGCGGCAAAACGGCGCTCGTGGAGGCTCGGCATGGCTGAGCGCTCCGGCATTGACGCCGAGCTGCCCCCTCAAGTGCGCAGCATTCTATTCGACCCGCTGTCCTATCTGCATCCGCAACGGTTGCGGCTGCCTGCCGCGCTGGACAGCCCGCGGCAGCGCGCCATCGTCAACGACATGCTGATCAGCGGCCATCGCCTGGATTGTCACTGGCCCACCGGCCCGCTCAATAGCGCCACCCGCCAGTTCCTGCGCCATTGGCCGCGGCTGCCGCAAACGGCGTATCTGATCGGCTGCCAAGCGCTGCGCGCCGCTCTGGGTTGGCAAGGCGGCCTGCTGCGCCTGCCCGTCTGGGCCCAAGGTTTCGCCGCCATGCCGCTGGCTCCGTCAGGCGGCGTCGCGCCGTCCCGTCCCGTTGCCCACAACGATTTGCTGCGCGCCGGCTACAGCCGCCTGCAGGCCTGGAAGGGGGAGTTGCCAGCGGCGCTCTCCCAACGGCTGGCGCTCGCGTTTCCTCCCGCCATCGATGGCATGCCGGCCGCGTCCGGCGCGCCCGACGTCCTGCTACTGACATTGGCTCTGCAATATGCCCAGCGACACCCCCATCTTCCGCCCGCAGACAGCCATTGAGGGCGTGCTGATCCGCCGCGGCCAGCTGGAACGCATCCGCCGCGCCCACAAGCTGGAGCGTCAGGCGCGCCAACGCGCCAGCCAATTGCTGCGGGAAGCTCAAAATCAGGCCGACGCCATTCGCAGCCATGCCTATAGCGACGGCTACCAACAGGGCATGCTGACGGCGCTGGATCAGATAGCCGCCGCGCTGGCCGACAGCCAGGCCCTGGCCGAACGATGGCGCGGACATCTGGAGCAGCAGGCGCGCGCCATGCTGGCCGCCGCTGTCGACCACCCTGACACCTTGCTGCTGCTGCTGGACGAATGGCTGAAAAGCCAGCCGCCCGCCGCGCCGGAAGCCACGCTGTACTTGCGGCTGCCCAAAACCGCCCGCCCGCGGCAAGGCGCGCTGATGGCACTGCTGGCGGAGCGCTGGCATGGCGTCATCCAGATCGACCACCACGACGATGACCGTTTCATCATGCGGTGCGCCGATCAAGCGGCGGAATTCTCCCCAGAACACTATCTGGAGCCGGCGAGCCGCCAGTTGCTTCAAAGCCTGAACGGTTTGCAGCAAGACTGCCGCCAGTTGTCCGCCGCCGCTCTGGAGCAATTGCAGCGGCAATTGCGGCAACGGCTGGAGCCGCTGGCCGCGACGCTCCCCGCCACCCCGTCAACGGAAAACTAAACACGCCATGATCACACCCGCGCCAAACCGGATTCCCGACACGCAGACGCTCGGCATGAGCGCCGCGGATTCCATCGTCCCGCTATACTTGCGCGCAGCCCAAGCCCAACAAACCGCCGCCGCGCAGGAAAGCGCGCTCGCGCCCGGAGACGCCGCGCAGGCGCAAGCCTTGCTGGCGGCATTGAAACAGCTGCCGGCGCCGGCATCGGACTCGCAGGCGGACCGCAAAGCCTATATCGCCGCCATCGCGCGGCAGTTGCGCGATTTCAAGACCCCTCAGGGCGACGCCCGCGCATTTGCCACCCTGGCCCAGCAAAAAGCCGTGCTCCAGCACATCCAGAATGAAATCGGCGACGCCTCCTCTCTTTACAAGCCGCTGACCGGGGTCATGCTGGGCGCCAGCAATCTGCAATCGCAAGTGAACCAGTGGATGCAGGAAGTTCTGTTGTCGGATGGCACTCCGCCGGAATTCAGCGACTGGTGACCCGGGAGCGGTCAAACTGCGCTCGGCGGACTGCAACGGAACCGCCGCGGGATATCCTGGCGCAATCGGATGCGGCCGCCGGCGGGAGGGGCGGCATCGGGGCCTCCGGATCGCCGCAAAAAACACAGCCGCCCTTCAGGCGGCTGACACAGCTGAATCCCGCGCCTGAGGCAAGGCTCTCCGGCTCAAGGGATAAAAATGGCGGGCCGTTCAACGCGGCATCGGAACCTCGGCCGGCCGCCCCGCAACCGCGACGGCGAGGCCGGGGACAGCCATATCGATGGCCATGGCCGCGCGCCGCTGCCGCCGCCGCGCGTCATCCAGCTGCAGCAGATCCCGAACCATGCCCTCCTCTTCGGAGAGAAACCAGCCGAACAGCTCGCGCGCGGTAATGGGCAAGTCATCATGAACGCCCGCCTGAATGGACTGCCGCGCCCAGGCCTGGAAGCGGTCATACAGCTCGGCTTCGGTTTCAGGCAAGAGTTCCTGACTGCCGAAATGTCCAGCGGTCAACTGCGTCGACTCCGCGACAGTCAGCAGGGACACGTCCATCCACAGCGCGCCGCGCCGCGCCGCGGACTGGGCAGCAGCCGCAGCCGTCGCGGGCCGCCACTCCGCCGCCGACGGATCGGCCAGCAGATTCGCCTTCACAAACTCGTCGCCCGCTCGCTCGAATGCCGATGCCGCCGGCGAGCGCTGGCCAAGCCAGGCCCTCATTCGTTCCACCGCATGCGCCGCGCGAAAGACTGCCAATGGCTCTTCCGCCCGCGCCGCGCCAGGCACTCGCCGCTCCGGCATCCCTCCAAACAACCCAGGCAGCCAACTCAGCATGGCCGCGGCCATCCGCCGCAGCAACTCGGCACCCTCATCCAATTCCTTCTCTCCCAGGCAATGACGGGCAAGGGCCGGGAAGGCATTCCGCTCATCCGCCCACCCCAGCTCTCTCAATACAGCTTCCGTCAAGCAAACGCCGCCGCCTCCGGCCTCCCGATCGTAATCCGGCAGAGGCGCCAGCGGCGGCAAACCCATGATTTGCGCGCCATTAAACAATGAACAACCTTTCAGCACGTATACGGCTTCATCGCCAGGCATGGCCCCCGCGCGCGTCACTGGCAGCGCGAACACCGCCAACGCGGCCTGCGCGCCGTTAGCGAGCCTGATTTCGCCAAACCGTTGCCGCAAGTCGTCTATCTGCTTCAACGTCAGCCAGCGGGGATCGGCGCTCTGCGCCGGCAAGGCGGCGCTCAACAACAAATGATTGATGCCTTGATAAACCGTTCCCGACAGCGGATTGAAATGACGCCCGGGCACGACAGCGCAGCCTGGGCGCAGCGCATCCAAATACCGGGACACCCTTTCCGAAGCCTCGCTCAAATAATCGCGCCGTCCGCTTCGCCGCAGACTCATGAAATCCCCTCTTCCCTACAGATACAAGCCGCTGATCGACTGATGCAGGCCCGTCTCCCCTCGCCCCATCATCGAGGCCAGCGTGGCCAGGCTTCCCAGATAGGCCGCCGCGGCCTGGGCAAACACAGGATCCGCAGCCGACGCCGCCATGGCGCGGATCGCCACTAGGCCATCCCCGCCCAAGGGGGAAAATGCGACCTCATGGTCTTCGGCCAACAACTGCATGATGCACAAGCGCTCGATCGCCAGCTTCAGAAAAGGCAGGCAGGCCCACCGGGCATCTTCCTCATCGTCGCTCGCCTCCGGCGGCAAAGGCGCATCCAGGCCCAGCCTGCCAGCCTCCGCTGCCGACAATGCATCCGCCGGTATCCGCCGAGGAAAACCTTGCGCATCCATCGCCACTCCCGATCTCACCATTCAAATGAAAAACCTGCCTCGCCCGCGAGCGATGCGATTCGGCGTCCATCAGGCGCCGACAGCCAAGGAACGCAGGCCCGCCGTGTTTTCACGCTCCACATCCAGGCCGCGGTAAAGCCTTTCGATCTCCGCCGTATTCTGCGTCGCGGCCAATGTCGAGACCGCCGCCGAAACCGGCGCGGCCGCCGGTTCGCGCTCCATCGTCAAAATCGGGATGTCCGCGCCCTGCGCCGCTCCGTCGCCCGGCAACGCGCGCCGGCCCATATCGCAAGGATGCGGCGGATGGTCCAGCATCGCGATATGCTCGACCCGCCTTACCATTCCGGACAAGGCGGACCCGATATCCTGGCGCAAGGTATGTCGATAGTTGACCGTGCCGCAGACTTGGGCAGTCGGCATCAGCAACACATGGTCGGCGTAGATATCCCCATCCAGGTTGCCGGCCACGACCACGACGCGGGCATGCAAATCGCCGTTGATGTCGCCCCCCTGACTGACGATGACGATGGGATCGCATTCCTTGACCGCCCCATTGGGAATCAGGCTGCCGATGATCCGACCCGACACCTTGACGCCGCGGCCGATGAAGATGTCGCCATGGATCTCCATGTCGATCTCGATCAGCGAGCGGATCTGCTCGCGCGTGATGGTGGGCGAACTGCCCTTGAGCGTGTCGCTGATCGCCTCCTCAGGCTGGCTGCCCGCCACCACCTGCAGCGCTTCCGACTGTTCGATAGAGTCGAGTTTGCTGAGCGCGTCGCTGCCCAGCAGCATTTTCGCGAAAAACTTTCGCATGACTTCATCCTTTCATATCCGCGCCCAATGGCGCTGCCGTCATCCAGCCTGCGCCGCTGGCTAGAAGTTGACCTTGTAGCGGCCATGATCCGTTTCGATCACCTGCGCTTGCTGGTCTATGCGCTGGATCACTTCGCCGCTCCTGAAGCGATCGCCTACCTGTAATTCAGTGGCGCGGCCATCCGGCTGCGTCACCCACACCGATGTGGAGGACATGCCCAGCACGTTCAAATCCCGCGTCTTCCGTCCATGTCCGGCGGCAACCGGCTTACGCGCGCTCTCCGGCCGGCTGCGAGCCGTCAACGCTTTCACCTCCGCTTCCAGCCTGGCGACCTTGGCCGCCAGCGTCTCCTCCGGGGGCGAGGACTTCGCGTTGATGGCCCTGGCGTCAAGCGCCGGCGCCGCGGATTTCCGCCCGGATGGAGCGGACGCCGACGCATCCGGCGCCGTTGCAGGCTGCTGCGCGGCAAGCGGGGCGGAAGCATTGGTCCGCGCGGCAAGCATTGGCGGCGCCGCACGCCCGGCCGCCGCGGATGCCGCGCCAATTTTCGCAACGTTCTGTCGCGGCGCCGGCGTCGCCGGACGGCCAACAGGCGCCACGGTAGCGGCCAGCGGCTCGACAATCGGCTGCGGACTCAAAAACCTCTGCCATAACAGCAATCCCAGCAGGATGAGCACAAGCCATGCGATCAGCGCCAGCACCGCCACGCGCCGAATATCGCGCTTAGGCTTGCCCTCCGGCAGCGGGTGCGCGGGCCTTTCCTCCATCCTGAAGTCCTGGTGCGGCAAAGATTGCCGCCATGCATCACGCGCGGCGGAGCGCTCATCGGCAAAACCAGGCTCCTCCCTATCCAAGGCCAGGCTTTCCGCATCGCCAAAATCATGCATTCCACTCATTCCGACACCTCGTCACATAGGTCAATGCCGGAAATATGTTATATTGAAGTAGGTACTAAATCAAACTTTATGTTGATGGATTGCAAAAATTGCGTGCCCCCCGCCCACTGACAAACCTTGTCCGAAAGAAAGCCAGAAACACATGATCGACCGGAAAAGCGCGCTCCTCATCGGAAGCGCGAGCATCGCGCTGACAGGGCTATTTTCCTGGCTCAGCCTGAACGCCTCACTCGCCGCTCAGTTCGCCGCCGCGCTGCTGGTCTTGGGCTTGCTGCTTGGAAGCTTCTTGAATGTGCTGGCTTACCGGCTCCCCAGAATGATGGAGTCCGCCTGGAGACGCGAATGCGCCGAAGCCGCGGGCCAGCCGATGCCGCCTCTTGAAACGCTGACCCTATCCCGCCCGCGCTCTCACTGCCCCGCCTGCAATGCCCCGCTGGCGGGATGGACGCTGATTCCTCTGCTTGGCTACTTGCTGCTTCGCGGACGTTGCGCCGGCTGCGCCGCCAAGATCAGCTTGCGCTACCCCCTGGTCGAGCTCGGCATCGGCCTAGCCTTCTTTGGAATAGGCTGGCGGCTAGGCCCCCATCCCATCGCCATCGCCTGCCTGGTTTTTCTGTTCCTGCTGTCCGCGCTGGCGCTGATTGATCTTGACGCCCGACTGTTACCAGACGCGCTGACTCAACCATTGCTGTGGCTGGGTCTAGCCGCCAACCTCTTTCATCTATTCATTCCACTGCAAGACGGAGTAGTCGGCGCGATGGCCGGATATCTGCTGATGCGGACGATCGCCGCCGCGTTCCGCCTATGCACGGGACGGGACGGACTCGGCGCCGGAGATATCAAGCTGGTCGCAGGCTTGGGAGCCTGGCTAGGATGGCAGCAACTGCCGCTGATTGTCGGGCTGGGCGCCATCAGCAGCGCGCTGGCCGGCGGCGCGCTGATCGCGCTGCGGAAGATTGACGGCCATGCGCCGCAACCATTCGGCCCCTACCTCATCGGCGCGGCCGCGGTAGCGCTGCTCTGGGGAAAAGAAATCGCCGCCTGGTATTTGAAGACAGCCTTGGGACAGGGCTAGCAGCCAGTCTTGACACTGCGCCGGATGGCCCCAAGGGCCATCGCCCGGCGAAACCATCACTCGGATCTAAGACGCCTTGGCGCGTCGCGCATCCTTCATGACGTCGGCGGGGGGCTCGCCGTCCAGCAAACGCCGCACCCACCCCCGCTCCGGCTCGGCCAGGACGCCGATGCGCCGCTCCACCCGCTCGGCCAACCCCCTGGCGCCGTGAGCTTCCTCCAGCGCGACATTAATCATCAAGTCCTTGCGGTACTTGGCATTGCCTCGCATTTGGAAAAAGTCCAGCAAATTGCGGTCAATGCTCTCCGCCTCAGGCTGCGCCTGTTCGGCTAGGCGTCGGTCCGCGGCCGGCGGCTGGCGGCTGGCCGGCGCGACATCGGCGGGATGGATGGCCATATCCACCAGCTCTCGCGCCAGTTGAGCGTGGCCGGCAACCGCAGCGCGCCTCACCGCGGCGGCATCCAGCGCGGTGATGGGCGCGTTGCTCATGGGAAACAGCACGGACAACGCCACGGCGCCCAACGCATCCCGCGCTCCGAGCGCCTCCGCCCTCAGGAAAAACTTCGCGACATTGCTTTCCGTCATGGAAGCCGGCGGCGCTCCGTCAAGAAAAGCGCCGGCCTTCCACTCATCAAACCGTTGCCGCATCGACTCAGGCACCTCGCCCTTGAAGTAGCAAGCCTGCAACTCCTCCGGCAATACCGCCGCAAGTTGACGCTCATACACCGGGATGTTCACCGTAGACATCTGTCACACCTTTTTGCGATAGACCCGATCATTACCGAATGACACCATGTTCTTTTAGTGCCGGCACCTCTCCAGTTGCGACCCTCTCCATTCGGTACAACAACTCCGTCAATCTGGCCAAATCCACCACGCCAGAAACGGAAAGACTAGGCATCGCGCCCTGCTGCAGAACCGCCGCCTCAGCCTCACTGCGCGCAGCCACGAAATTGACCACGGGATTCCGGTCCGGCGCATGGGTCTTGGAAAACCCGACAACAACAAAAACCCGCTCCGCGGGCAGGCGGCCGTCATCGTCAAAAGCCACCCCCTCCTGCATCAGGCAAGCCTCGTCGCCGGCGGCGATCCGATTCATGTAATTTACATATCGACGCACTTCGGCCAGACTCATCACACCCGCCGGCTGAAACTGCGGCATGCAACGCTTTGCCAAACTGGATGCGACGGTCGCAGTGTCCGCAATGACATACACAGAAGCCGCCGAGAACGCTTTCTTAAGTTTTGCCCAATAGCCCGCAACCAAAAATACGCGTCCGTCATCGTACATGTCTTTTCCCCTCACTCAGTTACCATGAGTGACCCTGCCTCTTGGCGCAGCCCGGAGGTTACAGTTTCTTTTAGTTTCATTACTACTAGAGTGTACCACAAGGTCACAAAAATTCATTTCCACGAACGCCAACGACTACACCGCTCATACATGAGCCTCCTCCATGTCCGGGTTATCCGCATTTTTAAACGGTACGCTGCCAGCCGCTCCGCCGCGCAGCCAGAAACACAAACCACCATTGTCAGACAATCAACAGGCATAAAAACACCCAGCTCGCCCCTGGGCAACCACCACCAAGGCAAACAGCCTGACATGCCAAACTCAAGGTAAAAAAAACAAAAATATTGATTTAGTATCATCGGAAAAACGAAGTCTACAGGAAAGGTAAGGAATGACTGCGACTATCCACTCAAGAAGCATTCAACAATGCCTCGTTTCCAGCCCGTTCGCCCTCAAGGCGAAATAACCGCCCGCCAACCGCCTTCGGTCGAATCCGCCGGCGTTGCCGCCGCAGGTCCAAATGCATGAGCTCCGGGTGTTTCTACCGCTCGACGCAGTCAGCGGCGCTCCTCAAGGCAACCCGGATTTGGCACACCGTATCTTCCACCCAGAACAAATAGTCGCGCATGCAGACTGCAAGTTCCTGAAACTCCTCAATCACGGCTGGATCGCCGACATCATCCGCACACCAATGCAGCATGGTTTCCAGACTATCAGCCAGCTGTCCCCTGACGCTCAATCCTTGAACAAGATCATTGGCCCGCTCCTGGGTCAGCGCGCCGACCCGAATCGCCTCATCGATCAAGCTAGCCAGCAGCAGGGATTTTTGCGCAATGTCCTTCAGCACCGCTTGAATTTTTTTCATACCAAACCTCTATCAACCCTTCCAGCCCTATCCAAGGAAGTCTCAGCCAACACACCAGAGCATATGCCAGACAAAACGACACGCATCATCATCCGCTTCACACCCATTCCCAACTCGTCACCCTGATCCAATCGCCCAAAACCGCCTTGACACCCAACAGGGGGACCGCCGCCGGAACGCTCAATCAATACATGCTGCAAGCTTCAATACGGAAAAGCATGTCAACGGCAATGCCAAATCCAATTAATAATTTATTAAGATACATACTTTAACACAACTTTTTATTAAAAAAACGCTAAATAACGCTCATGCAAAACGGTGATTTTCCACGCAAATCCACGCTCTCCAATGCTTGCCAGACGTGAAACATCGCATTGCCGCACAAGTGCGCCGACCCGGTATTTTAATGCTCATTCATCCTGGATAATGGCATGGCCCGCCCTGCCAACCGGCGCCTCGCCTGACGACGGGCCGACGAAGCCGCCGCATGCGAAAGTCATCGCCCATAAGCACAGCTTGGATGCGCGGCCTTGGCGATCGAGAATGCGCGCCCGATCCGCCATGCCCATCTGGATTGCTCAGCGCCTCAAGACATAGTCATCAAATTTACTCATGGTATGCGCCAAGGTGCGACAAAGGCGGCCCGGCGGCGGCCATGGCTGCAGCGAGAAGGAAGGCGCGCGAACGCACGGAGGGAGCCGCAGCCTCAGACCAGCGGGCCTTGGATCAAGAAGAAGCAAAACGGCGCAGGGCGCAGCCGGTTGCCACGCCCTGGCCATATTTATTTGGTACACATGGCTACAGCCTTCCAGCAGCCCGACTCCGCGCCCCCGGTCCAGATATACCAGCCCTCCCGATTCAACTTGTCGCGCGGCAGCGGACGCTCGTCATTGCGGGACTTGTAACCCTGCGGATACTCGGCGCGCGGTATCGTGTAAAAGGCCAGCGGCGCGCTCTCCTCCGGAGCCAGGGTATATTTGATATAGGGATCCTCTTGATTCTGATTGGGCCAGCCAGTCAGATAGTAGCCGCCCGCCACCAGCCTGGCCCCCTCCTCGCAATAGGCGATAGACGGATTGCCGTTGTCGCCCCTGGGCGGACGGACCGAATGCTTGCCGCAGGACTCGACATCGGCCACCGCGGGCTTGGTTTGCGAAAAACCGCCCGGCGCCCATTTCAACCTCTGGCATGACAGGATCAAGCCATCCTCATCGCGCCCCACCAGGCCGTTCGGCGAGCAATCCGCCCCGATCACCGCTCTGGAGTCGCCTCCCAATTGCAGGTACTTATTGGCAGTCAGCCGCTCCTTGGCGATGAGCTCGCCTTTCATCGTCGCCTGCTTCTCCACCGTCAGGTTGCCGCCGGCAGACAAATCCGCTCCTGCGGTGATGTTCTGGAAAGCCAACATGCTGCCGGCGGCGATCGCATTCCCATACATCGTCAGCGAGCCCGTCCCCACGATGTCCTTGGCTGCGCCTATGTTGCCGCCCCCCATATCCAGATTGCCGGTCATCGGCCGGCTGCCGTCGCGCCTCAAAAATTGGTCCATGTCCGAACGCAGATAACCGCCGCGCACGGCGATGATGCCAGCCGGCTGTCCCTGGGCTCTGTTCACGATCCGAGCGACCTGCCCCCCGTTATTGTCTGGAAACGTCAGCCACTGGCTGTTCTGCAGCATCGACATCCCGCCATTGGCCCCTATCGTCTGCACCGCGGTGGCGGCCGCCACATAGTCAGCCTTGTCCGAAACCGACGGATACGGCAGCAGCAACGGTTTGTCGACATAGGTCAAAGCATCGATATTGCAGGTTTCCGGGGCCGAACACTGGCTACCCTTGCTCAGCACGATCTGATAGTTGCCGCCGGTCAGCGGCGGCTTGTCGCCGAAACCGCTCATGCCGGCGAACTTGGCGATCTCCTGAACCGTGGGCTTCGCCGCATCGCGGGCGATCAGCACGCCATTATCGATCAAGGGAATGGGCGGGCCGGAAGCAAACAGGGCCTGTACAATCGTGGGGTGATACTGCACGACGTAGCTGTTCACCCCCCTGGCCAATCCCGCCAGCGCGCCGCCCAGTTGCCGGCCGCGGCTTTCCCGCCAGTCGTTCACCTGCCGCACTCCCAGATACGCCAGGCACATGCCTATCAAGGTCACGGCGATCGCCAGGCTGATCAGCAACTCCCCTGCCTGCTTCCTGCGCATCAGTTCCCCCTGTTCTGAACATTCATGCGCCGCTGGATGTCCACTTCTCCCTCCAGGCGCGCGTATTCGCCCTTGCTCAGGAACTGGTAAAGGTCCCTGCGCTCGCGCACATCCAGCGAACTGACTTGCGGAATGCCGCTGTCCAGACGCTGGTGAAACACCATGCGCAAGGAGTCGGCGATGAATTTGTCGGCCTGGATCTCGCCGCCGGCCCGCGCCAGCGAAGCCAGCCGGCTCAGCGCGGTGGGAATGTCGCGCGAGTGTATGGTGGACAAGACCAAGTGGCCGTCCACCGCGATTCGCAGCAACTCGGCCGCGCTATGCGGATCGCGCACCTCTCCTATCATCAGCATCGAACGTTCCCGAGCGGGGAAGGAGCGCAAGGACGTGGTGATCGCCTCGGCGAAACGGCGGTCGAAGCTGATTTCCTGCCCCGCCGGACTATCCGTCACGTCGATCTGAGTGCAATAGCCCTCGCCATGCCAACCCTCGATGACGATCTCCACCGGATCCTCCACGGTCTGGGCGAAACCGCCGAACTTCTCGAGCCGGGACACCAGCATCGCATTCAGCGTGGTGGTCTTGCCCGAACCCGTCAGGCCCGAAAACAGCACCAGCCCGCCGCTCTTTTTCAACTCGTCCGACTGCATCATCCGCATATGGCATTCCAGCAGGCCCAACTCATTCAGCTTGGGCGCCTGCCCCATCACCTTGCGGCACGCGTAACGGAATGGCTGCATGCGCTGAACGCGCCAGCGCGCGCCGCCAACGGTCACGGTGAAACCAGAGCGCTGCTCCATCTGCCTCTGCTCGGCCAAAACCGCTTCCGCCATGCCCTGCAGGAAAGCCCTGTGCTCGTCCGCCGGCCGGATCTGCCCGGGAAACAGCACACTGGACTGCCAGTCGCGCACATGCAACTGAACGTCGGTAATCATCTCTTGCATCATGTATCCGGATACTCTCGCCGGCGCCCCGCATCCGCCGGGCGCCGCTTGTCATTTGGTGAACGCGAACTCGATATCAGCAGTCTTGCCGTCACCGGGATTACACGCCGTGCCCAGGCTGCTCACACTCAGCGCCTTGCCACTAAAGGTGTCCTTCACCGGAGTGCCGCCGATCTTGATCCTGGCAAACAGCGCCTGCACATTGGGCACCAGCTTGGCGCAGGCTTCCGCGGAATAGCCTTTCGACGTAATGATCAAACCGTCATCGTTGCCGAAGACGTCGCCGTGGCCCCAATCGACCGTGCCGCCGAAGCGGTTCAGTATGTTTTTTCCACTGATGCGATCCGGCGGCGACAGCTTGAGGCTGACCGCCACATCGGTCGTCAAGCCACTGCTGTCCGCGCCGCTGCCGAACACGCGCAGGGCGTTGGAAACCGCTTGCTGGATGTCCGAGGTTTCCGAATTGACCTTGATATTGGTCATCACCGTCGGCACCACCAGAAAGCCGACTGCCAGAATGAAGGCGATGATGCCGACAGCGACCGACAACTGGATCAGGTCTATGCCGGCCTGGCGTTTGAGCGAGCCGCGCCTGACGGCCATGGTTTGTATGGGCAATGCATGCATGAGTGTCTCCCATGATTACTTAGAGTTAATTAAAATAGTAACGATAATAAATATTTAATTTTCTGGGCTGAATGAATCACCCTCCAGTGGTCATTTGTTGAATCTGATTGCCCGCCTCCAGCGCCGTCATCATCATGCCGGCGATGGTCAACAGGATGAATCCGCCCACCATCACCACCAGCGCATTGCGCATGATGGCCGAGCGCTCGCCTATCGCCTCGGCGATCTCCTCAATCGTGCCAAGCCCTATCTTGCGGATGCCGTCTTCGAAATTGCTGCGCTCGGAATATTCCGACAAGCGGTCGAAAATCTCCTCGGAGAACAACCCGGTATCCATCGCTTTCAAAATGCTGCGATTGGCGGTCAGCGAAATCCGGATGCGCGCCAAATGCCAGCGCATCCATGGCGTGGCGCCGCGCTCCAGCAACATCACCGCGTCGAACACCGCGGTATTGGCTTGCGACAGCGCCGCAAGCGACACCAGAAACTCGCTGGCCTTCAAATCCCGATACACGGAGTACGGCAGGTGGCGATCCAGCCGATTGCGCAGCGAGCCGGTCCAGCGCGGCAGCGACCAGAAGTAGGCGAAACCCAGCAATACCGGCAAGCCGTAGATCAGAAACCAGAAATCGCGTATCGCCGCCGACAGGTAGTACAGCACCTTGCCAATGAATGGAAAGCGCTCGGCGGGCATGATCTGCTCCATGATGGGCATCATGCCGATGGCCACCCCCAGCTGCACCCCGCTCATCAGAATCAGCAGGAAAATCGGCAACGCCACCGCCATCTTGATGGCCTTGGCGTTGCCCTCCCTGATTTTCACCACCCTGGCCAGGAAGCGCAGCGCCTCCGGCAGATCGCCGCGCTCGCCGGAACCGATCACCATCAGATCGTCCGCCGGAACCGTTCCCTCCCAGGTGCCGCGTAGATTCATCGACGCCGCCCGCTGGCGCCAATAGGCGAACAAGGGCGCCATCGGATTGCCGCGTTCGCGCGCCAGCGCGTATTTGTGGGAAAACAACTCATAGGGATTGGCGCCGTCTTCGATCGAGTCCGCCAGATCGCCGTAGAACTTGGCGCGCAGCTTCAGAAACTTCCGCCGCGCCTTGGCCAGGCCGGCGTATTTCGACTCGTCCGCGGGAGCGATGCCGAAAAACCGTTTCAGCAAATCCAGCATGACTGGCTCCTCCTCGCCTCGCCCGGCCCTGCTCCGCGAAACCGGCTCATGCGCATTCCGTTTTCTCCGCCGGCGTCAGCGGGCGGTACTTCTTGAGTTTGCGGAACGCCGACTCCACATCGCGAGGGTCCAGCAGACCCAGCGACATCTTGTAAAGCGCATGCTCCATCGCGGTCTTTCCCAGCATCGTCGAATCGTCCAGGCGGCCGTTGCTCAGGGCGCGCCAGCGCCTCTCCGCCTCCCAGAACCGTCCTTCCCGGATCAGCGGCAACATTTCCTCGGTCACTTCGCACACCTCGGCGACCACGGTCTGTCCCATGCTGCCCAGGTGCCGGCACTCGGGACACCCCGCCCCCTCCACCCTCACCGCCGCGATATCGATGCCCAGATCGGCGATGGTGCGCAGATATGGCTCATCCAGGCAGCTTGCCGCCGGCTGGCTGCATGCCGGGCACAGCACCGGAACCAGCTTTTGATAAACCAGCGCGGTCAGGAAATCCGGCGCCGCCAGCGCGTGGATCGGCATGCCGACCTCGTCGTCGCTCAGGCGCGGAATGATGCCGAACGCGCTGGCGGCGTGGACGGTGGACAATACCTGATGGCCGGTCTGGGTCATGGCCTTGGCGAACGAGCCGGTTTCCACGTCGCGGATCTCGCCGCCCATCACCTTGTCCGGATCGCCGCGCAGCAAAACCTTGGAGGCCGCGCCGAAGGCGGTCTCGCTGCCATCCTTGCGGCTGTCCTCCGCCTTGCGCTGGATGGGGATTTGCGTCACATGCGGCTGGATATATTCGACCGGATCCTCGATGGAGAAAAACTTCTTGCCGGAATGGCGCTCGTAAGTCATCAACGTGCGCAAGGTGGTGGTTTTGCCCGAGCCGGTCTCGCCGGCGATGATGGTCAGTCCGGGCGAACGGAACACCGCGTCCTCCAGCGCCTCGACCTGGTCCGGCGAATAACCCAGTTCGGCCAGGCTCATGATGTCCTTCTCCACCGCCTCGTTCAGCAGTATCCGCAGGACAATGTCGACGCCGCGGTTTTCCCGGATGCTCTGGAAGCGCAACTGGTAGTTGCGCCCCTGGATAGCCAGGCTGATGGAGCAGCTCTGATGCTTGTTTTCATCGAAATGGTTGTGGCTGCGGCTGCTGGAATCGGCGCGGGAATTGTAGGCGGTGGAAACCGCGTCCATCATCGCGTTGAAATCGCGCAGCAATTTATCCTTGGGATCGCTGTCCCTCAACTTGCCGTGGATGCGATAACGCACCTGGACCAGGCCGCTGTCGCGAAACTCGAAATGGATGTCCGTGGCGCGCAGATCGATCGCCTTCTCAATCACCATGTCGAAATTCCGATAGCCGCCGGTCTTGGCGTCCCCTCCCCTCAGCCCGGTTTCCATCCCATGCTGCTGCAGCTGGGAGTGAACCAGCAGGATCTCCTCCATGCTGCCGACAAAGATGCCGAGACAAGCGAAACGGGTCCGGCCGCGCACCCCGGCGTCGAAGCGCTGCAGCAGATCGCTGTGCCGCAACTGGCGATACGCCGCATCCTCCAGCAGCAGGATGTATTGCTTCGCCTTGGCCGCGACCAGCACCATCGCGTCGTTCTCATGGCCGGGCAATATCAGTTCGCTCTCCTGCCGCCATCCCTGATGCCGGATAGCCTCCAGCTTTAGCTGGGCGATCGGGCTCGCCGGCATGGCTCTCGCCCCTCTCGACGCATTCCGGGCATGCGCCCTGCGCTCCGCGCCCTCATCCCGCCGCGGCGCTCCAGTCAACCATTTCCATACTTCCACGATCCGCTCCTTCCCGCGTTCAGCGCGGCTCCGAGATCGCCGCGCCGGCATCCATCAGCAAACGCGTCCGCTTCCCTCGGCGCGACATGTCGACATAGTCTTCGCCCACCGCCGCGATCTTCCACTCCTGCAACATGTCGCCGGCCTGGACTGCCCGGCCGTACTTGCCGCCCACCACGATATAGGCCTTGCGCACCTTGCCCCGGCTCTGGATGAACATCAGATCGAACGGCTGCGCCGCAGCCTCCCCCCCCGGTCCTGGCAATGCCGGCGCCGCTCCCGCTGCGGGCAGCGGCGGCATGCCGCCGCTCGACGACAGCGCCCCTCTGGCGAAACTGTCTACGGTTTCCGCCGCCGCGGGCAAAGCCAGCGCCAACCCGGCGAGCGCCAGCCATTTCAGCGGATTAGCGGACATAGAACGTCCCCTTTGCCGAAAACGCGGGATTCTTGTCATCTATCGTCACTGCGAGTTGATCTATCGTCATGTTGTTGGCTTTCTCCATCAGGCCCGGCAAGGAATCCAGAAACGCCAGATGGCCTTGCAGCATCCAGTTCCCCTTGCCCAGCGGCCGAATCTGGCTTGCCCGGCTCTTTAGCTCCGGCGGCACCGGCACCAGGGGCTCTATCTTGTTCAAGGCCACCTGCAGCCGGCTTTCGCCCGAGAAGGATTTTCCGTAGTCATCCAGCATCTGCATCCGCACGCCAGCCTTCAGATAGAACTGCGAGGCTTCCATCGCCTCAATCGCGGGGGCGCCGGCCGGCGGAGCGAAATCCAGGCTCTCCTCCGCGGTGTTCATGTCCTGAAAACGGACATTGCGGCGCTGCGCAAGCAAGGTTTCGAACGTGCCCCCGATCCCGCGCAGCCAAGCCAGCGCGCAAACACCGTTCTGGCAAGACATGCGACTGAGCCGCCATCCGCCCGCCGACAACGGCAATTGCTGGACAACGGCCTGCATCGCCCGGGCATACCCCACTCCATGTCGCAGCGGAAGTCCCTGCCAGGCTTTTTCCATCTGGCCGCGATAGATCGCCACCGGATCTGGGCTGGCCGCCTGCAGCATCGCCAGGCTCGCCTGCCGTTCGCGCTCTTGCTCCTGGGTCCACCACCAGGCGCCGCAGCCCATGCCCGCCAGGGCCAGCAACAACAGAGCGACCGCCCAGCGGCCGCCGCCAGGCAGGGGCCGGAAGCGTGAAGCCGCCTTATCCTCATCGGACAGCGCGCTGACGATATGCTCGAGATCGAGCAGCCTGGTCGCCACCAACGGACCTTCGGACACATCGCCCAGTATGGTGACCCCGGTCCCGACCTCCTGGATGAACTGCCTGGCCGCGGCGATGGCCTCGTCGCGGGAAACCACGCGGTCATGTGTCGGCTTGCCCTCATGTATGGCGATGAAAATCAGGCTTTCCGCATCCTCCGGATCGGTATGCAGGAAGAGAATGTTGTCATCGTCCGACATTTCCCGGAGCAGGCCGGCCAGAGCGAAATACGCCGTTTTGCGCACATTGCCGGGCAAATCGGCCAAACCCGCCACATGCGGACCCAGCTGATTGCGCAGAACCAGGAACTGCTTGGTCCCACGACGAGAGGATAGTTCGCGGATCTCGTCCGCTTCCTTGCTCAGCCCAAGCAGCGCTTCCCACTGGACCTCGACGACCAGATTGCCGAACAGCAGCCGGGACACCTCACACGCCCTCGGTCAATTGCGGCGAGATGACCACAATGACTTCCTCATCGCTCTGCGAGGCGGTCTTCGTGCCGCCCTCGTACGCAATCACCCCCTTGCGCCGCGTATTGTTCCTGGCCTGGCGGAACCCGCTCAGGATCAGCGTCTGTCCAGACTTCAGCGCCGCGCGCTGCATCGTCTGCACCGACGAGGTATTCGGCGTCTGGATCAGGTTGTCTCCGGACTTGACCTCATCGATCCCCATCAGCTCGGACAGATCGATCTGAACCTGCAGCATGACGCTGCTGTTGTTCAACAAGGTCGGCAGCAAATTCATGACGAAGCCGGTCGAGATCAGGCCCGGCTCCAGCCCGACGCTGGGCGCGGAACCGTTGGTGCCGGGCGTGCTGGTCACCCGGGCCAGATAGCCGCGGTTGCTGGTGACCGCCACCGGCGCCGGCTGATTATTAAGCGTGACGACATTGGTATTGACCACCGTGCTGACGCGTCCTTGCTGGCTCAGCGCCTGCAACAGGATTTTCGATCCCTTGAACTGCCCGGAATCCATCGTGATGCCGAACACGCCTTGGCTAGTATCCGAATTGCCCGCCATCCGGAACGAGCTGCCCCAGCCGCTTTGCGCGGCGCGATACACCAGATCCCAATCGATGCCGGCCGCCGAATCGCGGGTCAGGCGGATCGAAAACACTTGCACCGACAAGCTGACTTGCCGTCCCAGCACCGCGTTTTCTCCATCGACGTAACGGCTCACGCGCTCAATGACGTCGGCCGAATCGGTCACCGTGATGGAGCTGGTCATCTCGGACGACACCGCCCGCCCAAGCGGCGACAGCATGCTGTTGACCGTATCGCTGAGCCGGTCCCAGTATTTCATTTCCGAATTCATGCTGACCGACGAGTCCGAGCCGAAATTCAGGCTGGAACCGCCAGCGGAGCCGCCCCCGCCAGTGCTGCTCTGAGAACTCTTGCCCACCTTGGCCACATAGCTGGACGTGCCCGGCATGGTCTTGATCTGAAAAGTCCTGGTAAGCAAGCGAGAGAATTTGACCGCCCCGCCGCGGTAAACCCAGTAGGTGCCGGTACGATTGGCCACGGCATCCAGCAAGCCGCGCAGGCTGCCGCTGTAATTCACTTGCGCCCTGGGCTCTCCATCGCCGCCAGTCGCGGCGGGCAGCGGCAATCCGCCCAAACCCGGCTGCAGCGCCGGCATCGCGGCCGCCGGCGGCGCGGCGCCGGTCTGCTTCGCCGCCCCGGCGCTGAAAATATCGCGCGCCAGACGGATGACGACGCCCTGCTCCTTGGCGATCTGCTCAAGCAGCAGCGACAGCGGCAATGCCCTGCCGGATGCGAAGCTGGCCGGCTCCTCGAAGCGGGCCGGCAACGCGTCCGCCTCATCCATCACGACCGAGCGATGGGCAAGCCAGGCCCCGCCATTCCGCTCCACCAGTTCCGCCGCCGGATACGCCAACTCCGCGCCGGCCTTGCGCGATGCGTCCTGCACGTCGCCGATGCGCTCATCCGTGCTCTGCAACAGGCCCGGCGTGCCGCAGCCGGCCGCCATGACCGAGCAGCACGCGACAACAAGCATATTCCTCATACATCCCCTCATCGTGCGGCTTGAAGCACGCGAATGACCTTGTTCGCTTCGTAGACCTTGACCCGAACCGGCGAGTCCGTGTTCTGCAGCGACCTGGCCACCTGCTCGATCACATCGAGAAAAGAGCCGCTGAAAGTCGCGGGATAGTCGATCGGAAAATCGCGATCCAACTCCCAGGCAAGAACCCAGCCATTGATCTTGGCGAAGTCGCGCAGCGCGGCGGAAACTCTGCCCGCCCCAGGCTGCAAGCGCAGCACGACGCGACTGGCGGCGGCTCCTTCGACTGCCGTTGCCGTCGTTGCGGGCGGCATTGCCGTCGTTATGGGCGGCGGCGACACGGACGGCGCCGCTACGGGCACCGTCATTGGCACCGTCATTGGCGCTGGCATTGGCGCCGCTGGCGGTGCCGCCACGGCCGGCGGAAGCGACGGCGCCTTGATCTCGGCTCCGCCGGCCAAACCCGCGCCAGGAGGCTGCAAACCGGTATCGCCGCCCAAGTACAGAAATCCAGCGCGCGCCTGGACCGCGTGCATCAGAACAAACGTCGTCAGCAATAATTTCTTCTTCACAGCCGAACCCTAATAGTTCACTTTAGTGAATATTATATCAAACATTTTATAGATGCCAGTCAAATAAGATCATGCGCAGATCAACACAATCCGAATTCCAAGCGGCGATCCTCTCGGTCGCCAATGGAGTAGCCTATCAATTTTTTGTTTGATATAGTTACTATTTTATCAAATAAATTTTAGAAAATGAAAATACCTCCATGGCTGGCGCTGCTCACAGCCGCCCTCAGCGCCTGCGCCCCGCCCCCATACAATCGGCCGGGCGGCTCCTCCGAACTGGCAACCGTGACCAAAGCCACGGATGCGGTTAAAGACGGCCGCCAGGCGATGCCGCGCGCCGCGACGAATCCGGCCGAGGATCTCAGACAGGCGTACTCCGCCGACTACACCGGCTCGCCGCGCGAGATCGCCCGAGACCTCGCCGACGCCATTGGCTGGCGCTTCGAAGAACGCGGCGCCGCCGACAATACCGCCATCGTGCGCATCAAAAGCGCGTCGCAACCAGCGCTGACGGTGCTGCAAGCCATAGGAGACCAGTTTCCCTACGTACTGGTGGTGGACACCAAAACCAGAACCATCGCGCTCGACTACACGCGAATGATCATCGGCTCGCCGGCCGCCGCCAAGGCGCCAGACAAGCCCCCCTCGCAGAAATACGCGATGGACGGCGGGATCTTCGCCAAACGCGCCTTGGCCGCGCGCGTAGCCGCCGCCTACAAAACCAAGGGATTTGACAGCCAGATCCAGGATGTCGGCAGAAAATTCCAGGTTAAAATCGGCCCCTTCCTCGACGACGGCGCCGGAGAGCGCAAGGTTCGGGAAGCCCTGGGACCGCTGCGGCGCCTGCCATGAATCCCCAGACACGCCGATTCCGCCCCCCTCCCCGGCAATGGGCTTTCGTTCTTGCGCTATTGCCGGCCCTCTCCTGCCAGGCGGCTCCCGCCGACCGCGCCGCGGAACACTTCGACATCCAACGCACCGCCAATTGCGCGCTGGACGCCTCCCGCCGCTTCAGCGTGCCCTACCTGCTGCTGATGGCGCTGAAAGTGAAGGAGTCCGGCGTTCAATTCAGCAACCCCTACATCACCGGCCGCAACCGCAACGGCAGCAGCGACATCAGCTACTGGCAGATCAACGACAACTGGCTGCCCAAGCTGGCGCGCTACAACATCGACCGCGCCCGGCTGTACGATCCCTGCGTCAATGTCCAGGTCGCCGCCTGGCTGCTTTCCTCCGAGGTGAGGCGCACCGGCAGTTGGGAAGCCGGCATCGGCGCCTATCACAGCCCCACGCCAAGCAAGGCCCAACCGTACGCGGCCCACGTCTTGAGAATCTGGGCGGAACTGCGACGCAACCATCCCGGGTGGAACTAGACAGAACAAGACTGATCGACAATGGATTAAATAGATTCAAAAGTTATATCCGCCATCATCGATATCTCCTTGTGGCAAGCGCCCGGCGGCATTAAGGTAAACGATCATGACAATCGCCTGCAGCCACCCGCCCACTCAACCGGAGCCAACGATGAAACTGGAAACCCTCGCCGTCCACGCCGGCTACAGCCCCGACCCCACCACCAAGGCGGTGGCGGTGCCGCTGTACCAGACCACCAGCTACGCCTTCGACAGCACCCAGCACGGCGCCGACCTGTTCGACCTCAAGGTGCAGGGCAATATCTACACCCGCATCATGAATCCCACCACCGACGTGCTGGAAAAGCGGATCGCGGCGCTGGAAGGCGGCATAGGCGCGCTGGCGGTGGCGTCCGGCATGGCGGCGGTCAGCTATTCGATCCAGACCATCGCCGAATCCGGCGACAACATCATCGCCACCCGCACCCTGTACGGCGGCACCTACAACCTGTTCGCCCACACCTTCCCGCAGCTAGGCATCGAAGTCCGCTTCGTCGATTACAAGGACCCTGCCGCAATCGCCGCGCTGGTGGACGAGCGCACCAAGGCCGTATTCTGCGAGTCGATAGGCAACCCGCTGGGCAATGTGGTGGACTTCGCCGCCTTCGCCGCCGAAGCCCATCGCCACGGCCTGCCGCTGATCGTCGACAACACCGTGCCCTCGCCCTATCTGTGCCGGCCGTTCGAGCACGGCGCCGACATCGTGGTCCACAGCCTGACCAAATACCTGGGCGGCCACGGCAACAGCATAGGCGGCGCCATCGTCGATTCCGGCAAGTTTCCATGGGGACAACACAAGGCGCGCTTCAAACGGCTGAACGAGCCGGACGTCAGCTACCACGGCGTCAACTACGTGGAAGCGCTGGGCGAGGCCGCCTACATCGCCCGCGCCCGCGTGGTGCCGCTGCGCAATATGGGCGCGGCGCTGTCGCCGTTCAACGCCTTCCTGATCCTGCAGGGCATAGAAACGCTGGCGCTGCGGATGGACCGCATCTGCGACAACGCATTGAAAGCGGCGAGCTTCCTGAAGGAGAGCGCCGCGGTGGAGTGGGTGGAGTACGCCGGTCTGCCGGACCATCCCAGCAAGCCGCTGGCCGACCGCTACCTGGGCGGCCGCGCCTCGGGCATTCTGTCCTTCGGCATCAAGGGCGGCGCTGCGGCCGGCGGCCGCTTCATCGACGCGCTGCAGCTGGTGACCCGGCTGGTCAATATCGGCGACGCCAAATCGCTGGCCTGCCACCCGGCCACCACCACCCACCGCCAGCTGTCGCCGGAGGAACAGCTGCAGGCCGGCGTGCGGCCGGAGCTGGTGCGGCTGTCGATCGGCATCGAGCACATCGACGACATCCTGGCCGATATCGGCCAGGCGCTGAAGGCCGCGGCGCAGTAAGCGCGCCGCCAAATGCATCCGGGCCGCGATCGCGGCCCGGATTCACTGACTCAAACCAGCGGACTCAACCCGCCTTGGCCACAGGCCGGACGCGCTGGCCGGCTCTGGCCGACGGCGGGCCCGGCTGGCGCTCGTTCTGCGGCTGGCTGGCCGCCGGCGCGGCGGGCGCGGACGGAGCCGGCGGGTTCATCTTCGACAGCCAGGGCAAGGCGCTCAGGTTGCCGTTGATGTCGGTTTTGGCGCTCTTGCAGCTCAGGCAGACCGGCTTGCCGTCGCGCTGCTTCAACGCGTTGTCCACCCGCTGGCCGAACAAGGCCTGCTGGTGCTGGCGCTGCCAGGCCAGCAGCGTGTCCGCCAGGTACGGCAGCGAGGGATCGCTCTGCCGGTAGTGGTTGCGGTAGACGGTCAGCCACAGCTGGCCGGCCTCGTCCTCGCTCAAGATGATGGTCTGGTAGGCGACGGTGACCGCGTCGCCGCGGCTGACGGTGCCGGCCAGCTCCAGCGCGTCGTTGTTGCGCAGCCGGACACAGCCGTGGCTGCGGAAACCCGGCACCGAGCCCGGCGCGTTGGTGCCGTGGAAGCCCAGGCCCAGGCTGTTCTCGCCGAAGCGCACGAAGACCGGGCCCAGCGGATTGTTGGGCCCCGGCGGCACCACGGTCTGCACTTCCTTGCCGTTGCGCCGCATCTCTTCCTGGATGGACTTGGGCACGTGCCAGCTAGGCGCGCGGTAGATGCCGGTGATGTCGAAGCTGCCGGTCGGAGTCTGGGTCAGCATCTTGCCCACCGCCACCGGGAAGATCCGCGCCAGCTTGCCGTCCTGGTACAGGAATAGCCGCGCCTGCGGCAGATTCAGCACCAGGTGGCGGCCTATGGGATTGACCGCGACATCCGGCGCGGGCATCACCGCCGCTTGTACGGGAACAGCCAGCCACCATCCCAGCGCCAGCACCGACAACCGCTTCAACATACCGCACCTTCTGTAACCATGATTCACACTGCTGATTCTAACAGAAAGGCGGCTAATTCCGAGATCGTAAAAAAACCAGCAAGAATCGCCGGTTTTTGAGAAAATCCGCGTTTTACCGTTTGATTTTGCAAGCAAGACGATGACGCACGCACAGACTATTGCCCTGGTCGAATCGCTGGACCACGAAGGCCGGGGGGTCGCCCACGTTGACGGCAAGACCATCTTCATCGATGGCGCGCTGCCGTACGAAAAAGTTGTCTACAGCAGCTACCGCAAGAAGCCCAGCTACGAAAACGCCAACACCTCCGCGGTGCTGAAGGAAAGCTTCATGCGCGCCGAGCCGCGCTGCCCGCACTTCGGCGTCTGCGGCGGCTGTTCGATGCAACACGTGGAGTTCACCGCCCAGGTGGCGATCAAGCAGCGCGTGCTGGAAGACAATCTCAAGCGCATCGGCAAGGTCAAGGCGGAACGCGTGCTCACCCCCATCGCAGGTCCGGCCTGGCACTATCGCCATCGCGCCCGCATGTCCGCCCGCATGGTAGCCAAGAAGGGCGGCGTGCTGGTGGGCTTCCATGAGAAAAGCTCCAGCTACATCGCCGAGATGCGCGAGTGCCACATCCTGCCCAAGCACATCTCCGACCTGATCATGCCGCTGCGCGCGATGATCGCCACGCTGTCCATCAGCCAGCGCATGCCGCAGGTGGAAGTGGCCGTCGGCGACAAGCTGGACATCCTGGTGTTCCGCAATATGGACGCCATCACCGACGCCGACTTCGCCATCCTCAAGGCGTTTTCCGACACGCACGGCGCCGCCGAGCGCCCGCTGCAGATCTGGCTGCAGCCCAAGGGCCCGGAGACCTGCTACCCGATCTACCCGCTGGACGCGCCCAAGCTGACCTACAGCATGCCGGAGTTCGCGGTGGAGATGCCCTATTACCCCACCGAATTCACCCAGGTGAACCCGCAAATCAACGCGGTGATGGTGGCCCGCGCGCTGAAGTTCCTGGACCCGCAGCCGGGCGAGCGCATCGCCGACATGTTCTGCGGCATCGGCAACTTCACGCTGCCCATCGCCCGCTCCGGCGCGATCGTGCACGGCATGGAGGGCAGCCAGCCGCTGGTGAAGCGCGCGGTGGAGAACGCCACGCATAACCAGCTGCAGGACAAGGTGAGCTATGAGATGGCCAACCTGTTCGAAGTGACCGAGGAGTCGTTCGCGGCGCTGGGAAAATTCGACAAGATGCTGGTGGACCCGCCGCGCGACGGCGCGGTGCAGCTGCTGAAGGCCATCACCGAGGACACCGCGCCCAAGCGCATCGTCTACGTGTCCTGTAACCCGGCCACGCTGGCGCGCGACGCCGGCATCCTGGTCAACACCAAGGGTTACACGCTGAAGGCGGCCGGCATCATCAACATGTTCCCGCACACCGCGCACGTCGAGTCCGTGGCCTGGTTCGAAAAAACCAGCCCGTGCAAGACGCGCAAGGAAGTCGAGGAGATCGAGGCGATAGAGGCCGCCGAACGCGAGGCCGCCAAGGCGGCGCGCCTGGCGGAAGAAAACGCGGAGAAGGAAAAGAAAGCCGCCGAGCTGGCGGAGAAAGCCGCCGCCAAGGAAGCCCGCCGCGCGCATTATTTCGCCGAACAAGCCCGCCGCGAGGCGGAGGAAGCCCAATCGGGTCAATAGACATGAAAAGCGGCCCGTCCCAGGCCTGCGCCGGGGCGGGCCGCTTCTCTTTATCTAAAGACAGATTGTTTGATCTAAAGACAAGTATTATTCTCTGCTTCAGCGCATTGTGCTCACGCCGATGGCATCCGCCCCAAGCGCATGCCCCCCGGCGCGGCGCTGACCGCATTTTATAAAAACCGGCATACGGCCCGCGGCATCAGGCGGGACCGGAACCATGCTCGATACCTGCCTCGGCAGGGGGAACCCACAAAGCGACATTCATCATGCATATCGTCCAATTCATCATCGGCCTGATCGTGGTACTGGCCCTCACCCAGCTGGTCGCCCGCGACCGCAAGAACATCAAGATCCGCTCCGTGATCCAGCTGCTGGTCATCGAGATCGCCCTGGCGTTCTTCCTGCTCAACACTACCTACGGCCTCGCCATCGTCGGCAGCATTTCCGGCGTGTTCACCAAGCTGATGGACTTCGCCGGCGAAGGCACCAAGTTCGCCTTCGGCGGCATCCAGAACAAGGATGAATTCAGCTTCTTCCTCAACGTGCTGATGCCCATCGTGTTCATCTCGGTGCTGATCGGCATCCTGCAGCACATCCGCGTGCTGCCGGTGGTGATCCGCGCGATCGGCTTCGTGCTGTCCAAGATCAGCGGCATGGGCAAGATCGAGTCGTTCAACGCCATCAGCTCGATGATGGTCGGCCAGTCCGAAAACTTCATCGCCTACAAGAACATCATCCACACCTTCGACGAGAAGCGCATGTACACGCTGGCCGCCACTGCGATGTCCACCGTGTCGATGTCCATCGTCGGCTCCTACATGCAGATGATCGAGCCGCGCTTCGTGGTGACCGCGCTGGTGCTCAACCTGTTCAGCACCTTTGTCGTGCTGTCGCTGATCAATCCCTACGACAGCGCGCTGGGCGAGGACGAGCTGATCAGCAGCGACGCGCACCGCGTGTCCTTCTTCGAGATGCTGGGCGAGTACATCCTGACCGGCTTCAAGATCGCCGTGATCGTGGCCGCCATGCTGGTCGGCTTCATCGCGCTGATCGCCTGCGTGAACTTCATCTTCACCGCCATCTTCGGCATCAACTTCCAGACCATCCTGGGCTACGTGTTCTGGCCGTTCGCCTGGCTGATGGGCGTGCCTAGCCACGAGGCACTGACCGCCAGCAGCATCATGGCCACCAAGCTGGTGACCAACGAGTTCGTCGCCATGCTGGAACTGAAGAATCAAGCCGCCCACCTGTCCAGCTACACCCGCGGCGTGCTGTCCATCTTCCTGGTGTCCTTCGCCAACTTCAGCTCGATCGGCATCATCGCCGGCGCGGTGAAGGGCCTGGACGAAGAGCGCGGCAACATGGTGTCCCGCTTCGGCCTGAAGCTGGTCTACGGCTCCTCGCTGGTGAGCATCCTGTCGGCGCTGATCGCCGGCCTGGTGCTGGCTTCCTACTAAGCCCCGCCTGCCCCGCCAAACCGCCCGCCCCTGCGCGGGCGGTTTTGTTTTGCCCCGCCCTGCCCCATAATGGCCGCCTGACCTACTAGAAGAATCCGCCATGTCGCACAAGCCGCTCAGCGAACAAGATTATCAACGCCTGTCCTCCACCCTCGCCCGCTTCGCCGGCCACGGCTGCATGAGCCTGGAGCGGCTGGACGGCTTCTTCGCCGCGCTGCTCGCCGGCCCGGAGGCCATCCGCCCGGCCGAGTGCCTGCCGCTGATCCTGGGCGACGCTTTCGACGACGAATCGGCCTTCACCAGCGAAAAAGCGCTGGAACAGTTCGTGGCGCTGCTGCGCGGACACTGGCAAGACATCGCCGAAGCGCTGAAGCAGGGAGAATTCCAGCCGTGGCTGGATGCCGACGCGGCCGGCCAGACCACCGGCAACGACTGGGCCGAAGGCTTCGCCGCCGGCATGGAGCTGCTGAACGACGATTGGGGCCTGCTGTTCGACTCCCCCGACAACGCCCCGCTGCTCGAGCCGATCATGATCCTGGGCTTCGAACGCCATCCCGACCCGGACATGCGCCCCTTCGTCGACGCCATCGACGCCGAGACCCGGGCAGAACTGCTGGCGTCGCTCTCCCCCTCCGTGCATGGCATCCATGACTTCTTCGCCGCCATCCGCCGCCAGCTGGAGCAGGAAGAGCAAGAGCTGGATCAAGAAGAGCCGCGCCGCCCGCGCTGAACGATCCGGTAAACCGGACAGCTGGCTTGCGCGTTAAGAAGCGGTCATTCTTCCAAAACGGGCGCGGCGAATCCGCCGCCCGTTTCTTACGCGTCCGATCCAAGGGGGAGCCATGAACGCGACCGAAGCCTTGCTGTTTGCCGTGATCCAGGGCATCAGCGAATTATTTCCCGTCAGCAGCCTGGGCCACGGCGTGCTGATACCCGACTGGCTGCATTGGTCGATCAACCGCACCCATCCCGACTTCCTGCCCTTCATGGTGATGCTGCACCTGGGCACCGCCGCGGCGCTGCTGATCTACTTCCGCCGCGACTGGATAGACCTGATCGGCGGCTGGCTGAAAGCCGGCGGCCGCGCCAGCAATCCGCACGCGCGCCTGATGTGGCTGGTGATCGCCGGCACCATACCGGCCGGCCTGCTGGGCCTGCTGCTGGAGAAACAGTTGCGCGCGCTGTTCACCAGCGCCACCGCGGTGCTGGTTTTCCTGGCGCTGAACGGCCTGATGCTGCTGTGGGGCGACCGTCTGAAAAAGAAGACCGCCTCGCACGAGCTGTCAGAGCTGAGCTTCGCCGGCGCGATCAAGATCGGCGCCGGCCAGGCGCTGGCGCTGCTGCCGGGCTTCTCCCGCTCCGGCGCCACGCTGGTGGCCGGCCTGGCACATGGCCTGGATTACGCCTCCTCCGCCCGCTTTTCCTTTCTGCTGGCCACGCCCATCATCACCGCGGCGGGCGTGCTGGAAATTCCCAAACTGGCCCATCACGGCAGCAACGCCCCGCAATGGGGACTGCTGCTGGCCTGCGGCGCCGTTTCGGGACTGTGCGCCTATGCCAGCACCTGGTTTCTGATGCGCTACTTCAAAAAAACCGAAATCGAGTCGCTGCGCCCCTTCGGCTTTTACTGCCTGCTGGTCGGCCTTGTCGGTTTACTGGTGAAACTCGTATAAATGCGCTGGACTTGGCCATGCCTTGATATAAAATGGCATGTGACCAGTAATTCTACTTATTGAAATACAGACGGCGCTCCGCAAAGGGCGCCATCTGCATTTGGAATGCTGGCCCGGGGCATCAAGACCCCGTCAAATAATATTTATTGGAAGAATGAGTGTTTTGGAAGATCGTAAAAACGAGCGCCTGCCCAGCGACCTGGCCAGGCGCGCCACTGCCATCATCGAGATGCCGGACGGCGTGCTGGTCACCGCCAGCCGCGGCGGCCGTTACAACCTCCCTGGCGGCAAGGCCAATCGCGGCGAACTGCGCTCCCAGGCGCTGATTCGCGAAATCCGCGAGGAAACCGGCCTTCGCATCAACTCCATGCTGTACCTGTTCGACCACATCACCCCGTTCAACGCCCACAAGGTCTACCTGTGCATCGCCCAGGGACAACCCAAGCCGCAGAACGAGATCGAGCGCATCGCGCTGGTGTCGTCGCCGGATACCGATATGGATTTGTTCGTCGAAGGACGAGCCATCCTGCGCCGTTACGCCAGGCTGCGCAACGAGGAAACCGCCAAAGGAGAGGCGCTGCGCGCGCTGCTGGGCCTGGCCCGCTACATCGCCAAAGTAGACTGAGGGATTCAATCCTCAAAACAAAAAGGACACGCGTGCGCGTGTCCTTTTTTTCTTGCCCGCCATGCGGCTTATTTTTTCACCGCCGACGCGGCATCGCTGGCGGCGCCCTGCTTCTGCATCATCTCCACCATTTCCTGAGGCAGCTCCACCCAGCCTGCGGTCTTGGCGAACGACAACGTGGCCGCCAGCAACAGCAGCGACAAAGGCGCGAACAGCACCACGCCGGCCAGGGTGCGCATCACGGACACCTGCGCCACCTTGGACAGCGCGTTGACCAGCACCACCAGGCCAAGCAGCGACAGTAGGATGTCGATCACCTTGGCGGCATCCCCCGGCAGCCAGCTGGTCAGCGGCTCCACGAATTGCAGGCCGCTGGCCACCACCACCAGGCCGAACAGCGAGCCGCTGACTTCGCCCTTGCCCCAACGCAGCCAGACGCCCATGAAGCGGGCGAACATCAGGGTCTGCAGCCAGGTGAACAGCACCATGAAGCCGATGCGGCCGGCGATATTGCCGCCCAGCTCGGCGGTATCGCCGCTGGAAACCGCGCCCATCAGCGTCAGCAGCAGCGCCGGCTGCCACCAGGCGTACTGGTAGGCGGCCAGCGGCTTGACCCGCAGGCGCAGCAAATCAAGCACATCGTCGATCAACAGGCGCATGGCATCCTCAGTCGAAAACCACGGTCTTGTTGCTGTACGACAGCACGCGGTTGTCCAGATGCCAGCGCACGGCGCGGGACAGCACCACTTTCTCCAAGTCGCGCCCCTTCTCTACCAGATCCTCCACCGTGTCGCGGTGCGAGATGCGGGTGACTTCCTGCTCAATGATCGGGCCCTCGTCCAGATCTTCGGTCACATAGTGGCTGGTGGCACCGATCAGCTTCACGCCGCGCGCGAAGGCGCGGTGATAGGGCTTGGCGCCGTCGAAGGCCGGCAGGAAGCTGTGGTGGATATTGATCACGCGGTCCGGATAGCGCTCGACGAAGCCGCTGGACAGGATCTGCATGTAGCGCGCCAGCACGATGAAATCGACGCCCGCCTCTTCCAGCAAGCGGAACTGCTCGGCTTCGGCCTCGGCCTTGTTGTCCTTGGTGACCTTGATCACATGGAAAGGAATGCCGTTGAACTCCACCAGGCGGCGGCAGGTTTCGTGATTGGAGATCACCAGCGGGATGTCGCAATCCAGCTCGCCGATGCGCCAACGGTGCATCAGATCCACCAGGCAGTGCTCGTACTGGGACACGAAGATGGCCATCCGCGGCTTGCGCGCCGACAGCGACACCTTCCAGTTCATGCCGTGCTCGTCGGCGATGGGCTGGAACGCGGCGGCGAAGCTGTCCATCGGCAGCGTAAAGCCGTCCAGATCCCACTGCACCCGCATCAGGAACAGGTTTTCGCTGGTGTCCTGATGCTGGTCCGCATGCATGATGTTGGCGTTGTAGGTCATCAGGAAATTGGCGATGGCCGCTACCAGGCCCTTCTTGTCCGGCGCGCTGATCAACAGCGTCGCCGAGTGCTTGTCGTGACTCATGAAGCAAATCCGTAAATTAGTTTTATATGATACTAAATCTGATACTAAAACAGCCAAGCGCGGCTGTCTGCACATTCGAACGCCGCCATGACGCAGGCAAGCCGGCATTCCCGAAAACAAAATCGCCACAGCCCGGCGCTGCGGCGGCTGTGGCGAGCTGGCTTGCGGCCGCCGCTCGGGCGGCGTTCGGCTCAGGCGTTCAGATTGGCGGAGTCCAGCGTGTTCTGCAACAGCGTCGCCACCGTCATCGGCCCCACGCCGCCAGGCACCGGGGTGATGAAGCCCGCCCGCTCGCGCGCGGCGTCGAATTCCACGTCGCCGCACAGCTTGCCGGTATCCAGCCGGTTGATGCCCACGTCGATCACCACCGCGCCCGGCTTGATCCACTCGCCCTTGACGAAGTTGGGAATGCCGACGCCGGCCACCAGGATGTCCGCTCCGGCCACTTCCTCCGCCAGATTCTGCGTCGCGCTGTGGCAGACGGTGACGGTGGCGCGCGCCAGCAGCATTTCCAGCGCCTGCGGACGACCTACGATATTGGACGCGCCGACGATCACCGCCTTCTTGCCCTTGGGATCGATGCCGTACTCTTCCAGCAGCGTCATCACGCCGCGCGGCGTGCACGGCCGCAGCAGCGGCATTTTGATCGCCAGGCGGCCTACATTATACGGATGGAAGCCATCCACGTCCTTTTTCGGATCGATGCGCTCGATCACCGCCTGCGGATCGATCTGCGCCGGCAGCGGCAATTGCACCAATATGCCGTCCACGCCGTCATCGGCGTTCAAACCATCGATGATTTCCAGCAATTGCTGCTGGCTGGTGGTTGCCGGCAGGTCATAAGCGACGGAGCGAATGCCCGCCTTTTCGCAGGCTTTTTTCTTGCTGCCCACATAAACAGCGGAAGCCGGATTATCGCCGACCAGGACAACGGCCAGCGCCGGCGCCCGCTTGCCCTGAAGCAGACGCTCGCCCACGCCCGCGCGCACTTTCTCCAGCAACTTCTCCGCTACCGCCTTGCCATCGATCAATTGTGCCGACATGCCTGATTCCCATATTGATGCAGATAAATAACGGCCGTTATTCTCGCATTAATTGCGCAGTGCAGTAAGAGCGGGCGACGGATTATTTTTCTTAAGATCAAGATAAATAAAGAAAAAAACGACGCCCAATTCCGAAGCCCCGAAAACACCCCGAAAACCCCCGAAAATATTTGCACAAAGCCGTTGACAGCCCCATGCCTCATCCGTATAGTTGCGGTCTCTGTTCGGGGCGTAGCGCAGCCTGGTAGCGCACCTGATTTGGGATCAGGGGGTCGCGAGTTCGAATCCCGCCGCCCCGACCAGACACAATGCCCGATAGAGCGCCCGTAGCTCAACCGGATAGAGCACCAGCCTTCTAAGCTGGGGGTTACAGGTTCGATTCCTGTCGGGCGCGCCAGTCGCTTAAGCGGCGGCAACAAACAGTGGTGGATATAGCTCAGTTGGTAGAGTCCCGGATTGTGATTCCGGTTGTCGTGGGTTCGAGTCCCATTATCCACCCCACAATTTGCAAGATTGCGGCACTGTCGCAGTCGCACTGTTTCGACGGTGGATGTAGCTCAGTTGGTAGAGTCCCGGATTGTGATTCCGGTTGTCGTGGGTTCGAGTCCCATCATCCACCCCAAGGTTTCGACCATCGCGTCATCAGCGGTGGATGTAGCTCAGTTGGTAGAGTCCCGGATTGTGATTCCGGTTGTCGTGGGTTCGAGTCCCATCATCCACCCCAGAAACAGCCAAGCCCGACCTCGCGTCGGGCTTTATCTTTTCCCGCCTCCGCAATTACAGAATTGCGACGAAAATGTTCAGATTTGCCGCTTGCCAGTACAGTGAAGCTCCGTATAATCGAATACATTTGCATGTATCCGATTGACTGACAGATAAGCCCATCCACCATGACCACCCTGCAGCCGATCAAGCGCCAGACGCTTACCAGTGCCGTCACCGAATCCCTGCGCCGACGCATCCTGTCCGGCGAGTTCGCCGACGGCCAACAACTGCGCCAAGAGGCGCTGTCCAATGAATACGGCGTCAGCCGGGTGCCGGTGCGGGAAGCGCTGCGGCAGCTGGAGGCCGAGGGGCTGATCCAGATCATCGATCACAAGGGCGCGCTGGTTTCCAAGCTGTCGCTGGAGGACATCCTGGAATTGCTGGAAGTGCGGGCGATGCTGGAGTGCTCGCTGCTGAAGGCCGCCATCCCCTGTCAAAGCTCGGCCGACCACGACGCCGCCCAGCAAACGCTGCGCGAGTTCGAAGTGGCGCTGAACAACAACGACGTGCGCCACTGGGGCGAGATCAACTCCCGCTTCCATCTGGCGCTGTACCGCGCCGCCAAGCGCCCGAACACGCTGGCGTTGATCGAGCAGCTGCACAACAAGACCGACCGCTACACCCGGATGCAGATTCTGTTCACCCGCACCATGGAGCGCGCTCACGAAGAGCACACCCGGCTGCTGGAGCTATGCCGCCAGGGCAAGGCGGACGAGGCGGCGGAATTCCTGCGCTTCCACATCCTGTCCGCCGGCCACGCGCTGGAAAGCTATCTGAAGGGCCAGCAGGCCAATCACTGAGCGCAGCCGTTCCGCCAATCGGCGGCGGCCCTTCTCAGCGCGTCGGCCAGATACAGGCAGGCGGGCCCGGCGGACGCAGGCTCCGCCAGCACCAGGTATAGCGAGGCCTTGCGCACCGCTCCGCTCCTCAGCGGCAGCGGCTTCAGGCTGCCCTCGGCCAGCTGCCGCCGGATGCGGTGGCGCGCCAGCCAGGCAAAAGCCAGCCCTGCCTCCACCATCGCGATGCCGGTTTCCGGCTGCGACACCGTCCAGCGCTGATGCGCGCCCAGCCAACCCTCGTCCCGCGGCTGGCGAACGCCGGAATCGCGCAACACCACCTGCACCTCGCCGCGCAGCCTTTCGCCGTCCAGCTCCCCGCCCAGCGCATGCAGACGATGGTCCGGCGCCGCGCAGGCGATGAACTCCGCATCCAGCAGCCAATCGCCCAGAAAACCCTGCGGCACCCGCCCCGCCACCGCCAAGGCGGCATCGCCTTGATACAAGGCGTCGTCGGCGCCCGACATCACCACCTCATGCAGTTGCAGCCGCGTCTCCCGGCAGTGGCCGGCGAAATCGCCGCAGGCGGCCAACACCACCTCGGTCGGCAGCAGGCTGTCCAGCGCCACCTTGAGCTCCGGCTCCCAGCCGCGGCGCAGGCTGCCCGCGCGCCGCTCCAGCCTGTCGGCGTGGCGCAGCAGTTCTCCCGCCTCGCGCAACAGCACCTCGCCCTCGCCGGTCAGCCGCATCCGCCGCCCTTCCTGCCGCAGCAAGGCCACACCCAGCTGCTCCTGCAGCCTGGCCACCGCGTAGCTGACCGACGACTGGCTGCGATGCAGCTTCTCCGCCGCCTGGGCGAAGCCGCCCTCCTCCACGATGGTCCGCAACACCTGCCATTGATCCAGCGTCGTTTTCATAATTAATCAGATTTTTAGATATAAATACGCTGAATTTTGCGCTTTTTTATCTGATTTTTCACTGCAAAAATAAAGGGCATGAATTCAGACCGGAGAAAGAAATGAGCAAGACCAGCCGCGAAGTGGAACACATCATCAATGGCCGCGAAGTATCGGACGGCGCCGGCGTGCGCCTGCTGCGGGTGCTCACCGCCGACCTGCAGCGGCGGCTGGACCCCTTCCTGATGCTGGACGAATTCCGCTCCGACAATCCCGACGACTACATCGCCGGCTTTCCCAGCCACCCGCACCGCGGTTTCGAAACCATCACTTACATGCTGGCCGGCCGCATGCGCCATCGCGACAACGCCGGCAACGAAGGTTTGCTCGGCCCCGGCGGCGTGCAGTGGATGACCGCCGGACGCGGCATCGTCCACTCAGAGCTGCCAGAGCAGGAAGACGGCCTGATGCACGGCTTCCAGCTATGGCTGAACCTGCCGGCGGAGCGCAAACTGTGCGAGCCTTGGTATCGCGACATCCCCGCCGCCGAGATCCCGTCTGCGCCGTCCCAAGGCGAAGCTCGGCTGATCGCCGGCAACTGGCGAGGCCAAGCCGGCGCGATGACTCGCGACGCCATCGAACCGCTCTACCTGGATCTGCATCTGGACGCCGGCGGCGAGGAAACGCTGGAAATCTCGGTCGGCCACAATGCCTTCCTCTATGTTTATCAGGGCGAAGTCGCCGTCGGTACGCAGCAGCGCGGCGTCAAGGCCAGGCAGATGGCGGTGCTGGACAACCGCACGGGCGGCGACAGCGTCGCCATCCGCGCCGCGGCCGACAGCCGCCTGCTGCTGATCGCCGGCAAACCCTTGGGCGAACCCATCGCCCAGTGGGGGCCGTTCGTGATGAATAGCCGCGAGCAAGTGGAAGAAGCCATCAGCGATTTCCGCGACGGACGCTTCTGACCCGCATGCCATTGCCAGGAGACATTATGCCGCTGCTTACGCAAACCATAGCCAGCCAGGCCCGCGACATCGGCTTTCCGGTACGACGGCTACTGCCCACCCGCCAGGCGCGCCGCGTCGGTCCCTTCGTGTTTCTCGACCACATGGGCCCAGCCCATTTCGCCGCCGAAGGCAGCGCCGGCGATGTGCGGCCGCATCCGCACATTGGCCTGGCCACCGTCACCTACCTGTTCTCCGGCGCGATGATGCACCGCGACAGCCTGGGCACCGTGCAGCGCATCGAGCCCGGCGCAGTCAATCTGATGACCGCCGGCCACGGCATCACCCACTCCGAGCGGGTGCCGGCCGATATCCGCCGGCAAGGCGCCGCGGTGGAAGGCATGCAGCTGTGGCTGGCGCTGCCGGACGAGCAGGAGGAGTGCGAGCCGGCTTTCGCCCACTACCCGGCCGAGGACTTGCCGCGCTGGGAGCAGGACGGCGCGGAGCTGAACCTGTTGATGGGCGAAGGCTGGGGCCGCCGCGCGCCGGTCGCCTATCCGCTGCCGGTGTTCTACGCCAGCGCTGTCATGCCCGCCGGCGCGAGGCTGGCGCTGCCTGAAGGCGTGGACGAGCTGGCCGCCTATGTCGCCGCCGGCGAGCTGGACGTGGGCGGCGCCGCGCTCAACGCCAACGAATTGGGGCTGCTGCGAACCGGCCAGGGCGGCGAGCTGATCGCGCGGCGCGACAGCCGGGTGATGCTGCTGGGCGGCACGCCGCCGGCCAGCCCGCGCTACCTGGACTGGAACTTCGTATCCAGCCGCCGCGAGCGGCTGGCCCAGGCCCGCGCGGACTGGATCGCCCAGCGGTTTCCCATGGTGCCGGGCGAGACCGAGTTCATTCCCCTGCAATGAGCGCCACTCCAAAACAAAACCCCCGCCAGTTTCCTGACGGGGGTTTTCGCTTGGATCAAGCGTCTTACTTGCTCTGGATGCCGCCTTGCACCACCGTCGGCACATTCTCATGCTCGGCGCGGATCAGCGGCGCCTTGCCGGAAGTCACATCGCCGATCGCCTGCTTCAGGATGCCGGACGGCGTGCTGTTCAGCTTGACCCCGCCGCCGCCGTTGTAGCGTTCGGTGGCGATGTCGGCGGTTTCCACCTTGGAGTCGCCCAGATCCACCTTGCCGTTGGCGGACGAGACGGTCGCGCCGGTCAGCTGGGTCTTGCCGCCCACTTGCAGCGTCACGCCGTCGGCGCCGGCGATGCCGGTTACGGTGCCGACCGAGTTGTCGCGCTTGACGCTGACGTCCACGTCGGCCTTCAGCTCGGTGCCTTTGTCCTGGGCGTTCAGCAGCTTGTCCTTCAGCGTGTTGCCACCTTTGCGCGCCAGGGTGTCCAGCGTGCCGGACTTGGCCGGGCCGGAGGTCGGCTGCTCGGGCAGGGTGACGGTTTCGCTGTTGGCGTTGAAGCTTACCGCATTGGTGGTGTCTTCCTTCAGACCCTTGTTGAAGGCCAGGCTGTCGTACTTCTCCTTCACCTTGTCGGACGCGGCGTTGACCAGCTCGGTGCCCTTCTCCTTCACCTTGTCCTTCAGCGGGCCGGCCTTGTCGGCGACCTGATCGACCAGGCTGGCATCCTTGCCGTTGGAGCTGTTGGCGCCCAGCGCCACATCCACCTTGACGCTGTTGTCGCGGTCCTGGCGGCTTTCCAGCGCCAGCTTGCCGCCCACCTGGCCAGTGACGGTCTTGCCGCTGACGTTGGCGCCGGCCAGAGTGGCGTTGCCCTCGGCGTTCAGCTCCACCTGCTGCTTGCCGGTGACAGAAGCATTGGCGTTGCTCAGCTTGTCTTGCTGATCCACCTTGACGCTCAAGCCCGCGCTCACGTCATGCACGTTCTTGGTGCTGTCCGGCTTGATCTGGCCGTTTTCCTTGTCGCTGCTGGCCTTGTTGCCGCCGCCGATATTGCCGGCCACGCTCCAGTTGTTGCGCTGGCTGCTGGACTGAGCCGACTCCAGACGGACATCGCCCTGGCTGTCCAGCTTGACGCTGTCGCCCTGCACCTGGGTGCCGCTCAGGCGGATGCCGCCGCTACCGGCCTCGATGCTGGCTTTGCCGCCGCTGGCCACGCTGCCGCCAGCCTGGCTGCGGCTGGACTCGTCGGTGCTGGCGTAATTGCCGCCGGCGCCCACATTGAAGCCCTGGCTCGCCTTCTCCTGGCCATTGCTCTGGCTGCCGCCGGCCTTGACGTCGAAGCCCCACTGGCTGCCGGACTTGTCGGCGCTGGATTCGGCGGCCTTGAACTCCACCTTGTCGCCCTTCAGCGCCACGTCGCCGCGGCTGGCGATCTTGTCGCCCTGCAGCGCCAGCTTGCCTCCGGCCGTCAACGCCACGCCGGCATCGGCGTCCACGCCGCCGGTCACGGCGGTGCTGGAGTTGGCTTGCTGCTTGTCCACGTTCACCGCCACCGCGCCGCTGCCGCCGACATTCTTGCCGCCGCCTTCGATCGGGCTGGTGGTGATGGCCAGATTGGCCTTGCCGCCCACGGTGCGCTGCTCGCTGCTGCTGGTATTGCTGGCCTGGCTGAAGCTCAGGTCGCCGCCCGCGTTGACGCTGGCCGCGCCCTTGCCGCCGGCGATGGCCACGCCCTGGTAGGCGGCGTTGTTGTCCACGTCCACCTTGACGCCGTTGCCGGCGCGGATGCCGCCCGTCACCGCGGTGGAGCTGGACGAAGCGCTGGTCACCGTGCTGCCGCTGCCGGCCGCTTTGACGTTCACGTCCTCGCCGGTGGTGGTGTAGACGCGCACGCCGACATCAGCCTCGGTCTTGCTGCCGCTCTGGCTCTGGGTATTGGCCGCGGCGGTGAACTGGTGGCTGTCCGCCTTGATCTCCACCGTATTGCCCGCCTGGTACTGGGTGCCCTGGTCGCTCAGTCCGGCCTTGGCGTCCACCTTGATGTTGCCGCCGTTCAGGCTGCTGGCCTGCGCGGTGCTGGACTGGCTGGTTTCGGAGCCGACGCCGGCCTTGACGCCGACATCCACGCCCAGATTGGCCGCGCCCAGATTGCCAGCCGCGCCTGCCGCGCCTGCCACATCGCCTTTGGCCACTTTTTCGCCAGCCGCCACCAGCGGACGGGTCACGCCGCTGTAATCGGCGTTGACGCCCACTTCCACGCCCCAATGGCTGCTGTCGGTTGTGGTTTTCTGGGTACTGTTGGCAGCCTGGTTGTCGATGCGGCCGCCGGCCAGCTTGATGTCGCCATCAGCCTTGACCTGGGTGCCCTGGTTGCGGATGTCGCCGTCGCCACTGCCGGCGACAATGCTGACGCCGCCCTTGGAGCTGATGGCGCTAACCTGGGCCGTGCCGCTCTCGGAGCGGCTGCTGCTGTTCTTCTGGTCCACGCCCAGCGCCAAGCCGGTCTTGTCCAGGCCGGCGTCGATATAGATGCCGCCGCCGGTGACGCTGCTGCTCTTGCTTTCCTTCACCGTGTCCTGCGCCGCGTTCAGGCTGACGTTCTGGCCGCTGAGGGCCGCGCCGCCGGCGCCGGCGTTCAGCTTGGAGCCGGTCACCGCCAGGTCGCCCTGGGCGTTGAGCGCCACCTTGTCCCCGGACAGCGTCGCCGCCTGGTTCTGGGTCGCGTCGCGGTCCACGCTGCTGCTGGTGTGCTCGATGCGCACGCCGCCGCGGTACTGCTTGTCGCCGGTGATCTCGCCGACGCCGCGCAGCGCCAGCTCGGTGTCCTTGCTCTGCACGGTGTCGCGGGTCTGCGACGCCGCCACCTTGATGTCGCCGTTCGCGGAAACGTTCAGTTCGCCGCCGGCGCGCACCTGGCTGCCGCTGATCGCCACGTCCTTGGCGGACTGGATGGTCAGATTGGTGTCCGACTTCAGCTCGGCGTTGACCGCCTGCTGCTGGCTGGCGTTGCCCTTGCTGCTGCTCTTGGTGATGTTGAAGGCGGTGCCGCTGCGCTGGTCGGTGCGGGTTTGCGACTGGTTGACCACGCTGTCGATGCTGACATCGCCGTTGCGGCTGATCGCCACCGCGTCCTGCTCGCCGCGGGCGCGGCTGCCGGCGATCGCCACGCTGTCGCCCTGCAGCGTCAGCTTGCCGCCGGCGGTCAGATCGCTGCCGGTGTTGACGGTGTCGGTCTTGCCGTTGTCGCGGTTGCCGCCGCCGCCGATGCCTCCCCAGTACACCTGGTCGTTGCGCTGGTTGTTCAGGCTCACGGTCTGCTGCACGCCCAGGCTGAGCGCGCCGCCCGCGTTCAGGCCGGCGTCGCGGCCGGCGGCCAGCTTGGCCGCCTTGGCGTCGATGTCGCCGCTGGCGCGGACGCTCAGGTCCCGGCCTGCGCGCAGCTGGCTTTGCGCCAGGCGCTGCTCGCTGGAAGTGTTGTCCCAGGAGCCGGTTTCCAGGCTGGCGCCGTCATTCTTGCGGTTGCCCTGGTCGCGGCGGGTGTCGGTTTCCGTCACGCCGCTCAGCTTCACGCCGCCGTCGGCCTGCAGGCGGATGTCCTGGCCGGCGCTGACGCTGCCGCCACGGATGGCGATCTGGCCGCGCGGCTGCGCGCCGTCAGCCGCCTGATTGTCAGCAGCCGATGCCGCCGCGGTCAGCGTGGCGTCCTGGTCTGCGCGGATGCGCACGCCTTCCTGGCGCTGGGTGGTTTCGTTCTGGTCGCGGTTGTACGCCCAGGAGTTTTTCCAGGCGTGATTGCTGCTGCTGGACGCGCTTTCTGCCAGCTGGCTGTCCAGCGTCACGTCCTTGCCGCTGACCGCCACGTTGCGGCCGCTGATGTCGGTGGCCGCCAGCGTGGCGGCGTCGCCGGCGCTGAGCGCCACATCGTCGCGCGCGCTGATGGCGCTGCGCTTGATGCGGGTGTCGCTGCTGTTGCTGGCGGTATTGGTTTCGCCGGTTTTCCAGATGAACCAGCTCTCGTCATGGCTGCTGTCCTGGGTGGTGGAGGTCTCCACGCGGCCGCGGCTGTCGATCTGCCGCGCGGCCAAGGCCACCTTGCCTTCGCTGGCGTGGATCTGCGCGCCTTCCAGCGCCAGCTTGCCCTGATTGGCCTCGACCGATACTTCCTGCGCGCCGTTCAGGCTGCCGCCCACGTTCACGCCCGCGCCGTCTGCGGTGCTGATGATGTTGATGCGGCCGGCCTGCATCGCGCCCAGGAACACGCTGTCCAGCGAACCCACGCCTTCAGGCGCCTTGTCGCTGCGGATGATCTTGGTCTCATCGCCCTGGTAATCCACCAGATTGAAGCCGGCGCGGACATTGATCCGGTCGCGCGCGGAGACATTGCCGCGCACATCGATGCGCGGCGCGATCAGATCCAGCACATTGACGCCGCTCAGGCCGGCGCCGTTAACGCTGAGCGCGTTGCCGTTCATCGCCGCCTGCAAGGAGGTGATGGCGCCGTTTTCGATATTGGCATTACCCACCAGCAGCGACGCGCGCGGGGTATTGATGAAACCGCAGCCGGCGCAAGTGATGCCGTTGGGGTTGGCCAGCACATAATCGGCGGCCTTGCCGAACACTTCCTGCTTGCCCAGCAGCAAAGACGGATTGCGGCTGATCACTTCATTGAGGATCACGCTGGCTTCGCGCCCGCCCAGCAAGGCGTTGGCGCCCAATTGGCCGGCCAGCTGCGATTGGCCGCCGGTGGCGGAGTTGTTGAACACCGCTCCCGGCTTGCCGACGTTGAAGTCCTGGTATTGGTTATGCGACAGGCCCGCGGCGCTGGGCGCCACGATGTTGACCACCGCCGCGCCGTTGGCGGCGTTGCTTACCTGCGGCTGCGCGCCGTTGCCGCCGGCGACGATGCCGGCCCCCAGCGCGGCTTCCGCCACGCAAAACGCCAGAGTCAGCGCCGCGGCCACTTTCCCCGTTGCCGATAATCCGAAATTTATTTTTTTCTTCATGATTTGAGTCCCGTTCATCTAGAGAACAAGCAGATCCGGCCTCAGGCCGCTCCATCCAACCCATGTCGCGCGGGCATCGCCGGCCTGCCAGCTGGTGCTTCCCCATGCTAAAACATACGTTTGATTTCTAATCTACGTCTCTTTTTAAATCAATTCAAATGAAATACTGCCAATACCGCTTAGTCGCGGCCGGACCTAATTTCTTTCAAAAGAACTTTTACATCGAAAAATAAATACCATTAGCATCACCAGGACAACGCCAGCCTGGCGAAGACTTGGTGGCCTTCCGGCTGCCAGCCGGCGGGCTTGCGCAAAGGCCGGCTGTATTCCAGATCCAGGCTGGCCTTGCGATAGCTGAGCGCCAGGCCCAGGCTGGCGCCGGCAATGCTCTGCCACTGTTCCACCGAGCGGTGCGGCAATACCCGGCCGCCGTCCAGCCCGACTCGCGGCGTCACGCCGACGCCTGCCATCTCGAAGCGGCGCGACAAGGTATTGCGCCAGGACCAGCCAGTCTCTCCGGCCAGAGTGTTGCGCCGAAAGCCGCGCACCGCGCTGGAATCGGACACATCCATCTGCTCGACGCCGGGCAGGTAGTCGCGGCTGGTCTGCCCGACCAGCGCGCTGTTGAGCTGGTATGGCCCGCCCGGCAAGGCCAGGCTTTGAAACCAGTTCAGCGACGCCTTCCACTTGGTGAACTGCGGATTCGGGCCGTCCGGCGCGCGCGGGTCCGGCGCGCTGGCGCCCAGCCAGCGGGTGCCTCGCTGCACGCCGGCGTCGGCGATCAGCACGCCGCCGCTGAGCAGCTGCAAACGCGACAGGCCCAGCTCGGCCACGCTCAGCGTCGGGCTGGTGATGTCGATCTCGCTGTCGAGAAAGTAATTGCGCACCCGCTTATGCGTCAGTTGCGCCATCAGCGAGGTGGTCTGGTCCTGGCCGCGGCTCAGCACCCGGTCCACGCGCAGACCGCTCTGCGCGGTGCGGCCGGACAGATTCACCGCGCTGTACTGCAATTGCAGCGGGTTCAGATAATCGGCGCGGCTGGCGAAAGCGCTGAAAGTCCAATAACCGTAAGGCAGGGAGTAGAACAGCGATTCGCTGCGGCTATGCCGCACCGCGTTGTCGTTGCTGGTGCGCTGCGCCGACACGCTGACGAAATCCGACAAGCCCAGCGGGCTGTCCCAGGACAGCCCTACCCCGGCCTGCACCCGGCCGGTGCTGTCGCGGCCGGTATTGTCGGCGTTGAAATTCAGCCGCCAGGGCGCGTCCATATTGTTGCGCAGGCTCAGGATGGAGCCGCCCACCGTTTCGCCGGGCAGGATGTCCAACGTCGCCTTGCTGGACGGCAACCGGTTGGCTTGGTCCAGGCCCTGGTCGGCGTCGTGGATGTTCAGCGGCCGGCCGACCACGCCGGGAAACAAGGTGGCCGGATTGCTGCGCCGGTCGGCGCTGACGATCTTTTCCACCCGGCCCTCGTGCACGCGCAAGGTCAGCACGCCCCGTTCGTCCGGCCCTTCGGCCGCCACCCGCGCGGCGATATAGCCCTTCTTCAGGTAAAGCTGGGTCAAGGCGCGGCTGTAGCGGTTCAGCTCCTCATTGCTCAAGCAATCGCCTGCCAGCTCGCCCAGCGAAGCCACTTCCTTGCGGCTCAGCAGTTTGATGCCGGCCAGACGCACGCCCTTTACGCGCAGGCAGTCCAGCTCGCTCATGTCCGCCGCTTCCGGCCGATGCATGGTATTGCTGTCCGGCAGCATCTGCCGCAGGCGCTGCTGCTGGATGATGGCGTCGAAGCGGCGGCTGTTGTCCTGCAACAAGCGCCGCGAATCGTTTTCCATCTGCTGATGCATGCTGCCAGACATGCCGGGCACTTCCGCGGCCTGAGCCGCCACGCCCCAGCAGACCATCCCCGCCATCCGCCAAAACCGGGCTGAAGATAGTTTTTTGTATTTAATCATCACGGGATTAGTAAATAATTTTAAACAAAGGTAAACAGAAACTCACAATGCGTCCAGGCTAATAAGAATAATTATCAAATAATGACAAAATTACCCGAGCTTGATGCCAGCCTTGCGGCGCTGACGCAACACAAGATGCAATATAAATAAAAAACCCGGCCAATGGCCGGGCTTGTCCCTTAGTCGCTTGATTCTGAAATATCTTTCAGAAGATCAGCAAAATCTTATTCAAATGCGAAGTGGGCGCGCTTGATATTGCACAGTAATTCATAGGAAATGCTGCCGGCGGCGGCGGCCACCTCGTTGATCGATACCGCATCGCCCCACAGCTCAACCTCGCTGCCGATGCCGGCCTCGGGCAGATCGCTCAGGTCGACCGTGATCATGTCCATCGACACCCTGCCGATGATGCGCGAGCGGCGGCCGTCCACTGCCACCGGGCTGCCGCTGGACGCCAGCCGCGGATAGCCGTCGGCGTAGCCGCAGGCGATCAGCCCCACCCGGGTCGGGCGCTCGGTGACGAAGTTGCTGCCGTAGCCGACAGGCTCGCCGGCGGCCAGTTCGCGCACGCCGAAGATCCGGCTGCTCAAACGCATCACCGGCTTCAATTCATCGCCCTGCGGGTAGCCGGCCGGCAAGGGATTGGCGCCGTACAGCACGATGCCGGCGCGGCCCCAGTCGCGGCGCGCGCGCGGGTGGCACAGCATGCCGGCGGAATTCGCCACGCTCTCCTCGCCCGGCAGGCCGGCGGTGGCGGCGTCGAAAACTTCTATCTGCGCCTGGGTCATCGGCACCCCCGGCTCGTCGGCGCGGGCGAAATGGGTCATCTTCACGATGCTCTCCGCCTTGCCGCTGTCCCGCAGCCGCTGCCAGGCGGCGCGGTAATGCTGCGGCAAGAAGCCCTCGCGATGCATGCCGCTGTCCAGCATCAGCCAGACCCGGAACGGCTCGGCCGGATTGGCTTCCTCCAGCATGCGCAGCTGGCCCTCGCTCTGCACCACCAGCCACAAGCGATGGCGCTCGACCTCGGCCAACTCGGCCGCTTCGAACACCCCTTCCAGCAGCAGGATGGGCGCGGCCACGCCGGCGGCGCGCAGTTGCAGCGCTTCTTCCAGACAGGCGACGGCGAAGCCGTCGGCGATGTCGGCCAGCGCCTGGGCGCAGCGCACCGCGTTGTGGCCGTAGCCATTGGCCTTCAGCACCGCCAGCGTCTTGCCGCCGTGGGCGGCGCGCGCCAGCAGATAGTTATGGCGCAGATGGTCCAGCCGTATCGTCGCAATCAACGGACGCATCGGATCAGGCCCCTTGCACCGCGGGACGGATCACCGGCACCACCAGGGTTTCGCCCTGTTTGGCGTAGCGCTGCATCGACAGGCCGTCCACGCTGATTTCCGGCTTGGCGCCGGTGATCAGGTCGGCCAGCACCTTGCCGGAGCCGGCGCACATGGTCCAGCCCAGCGTGCCGTGGCCGGTGTTCAGCGACAGGTTGGCGAAACGGGTGCCGCCGACGATGGGCGTGCCGTCCGGCGTCATCGGCCGCAGGCCGGTCCAGAAGCTGGCCGCCTTGATGTCGCCGCCGTTCGGGTACAGGTCGCCCACCACCATTTCCAGCGTCTCGCGGCGGCGCGGGTTCAGTTCCAGGTTGTAGCCGGACAGCTCGGCCATGCCGCCGACGCGGATGCGGTCGTCGAAGCGGGTGATCGCCACCTTGTAGGTTTCGTCCAGGATGGTGGAGGTCGGCGCGCCGGCGGGATTGGTGATCGGCACCGTCAGCGAATAGCCCTTGACCGGGTAGACCGGGATGTCGATGCCCAGTTCCTTCACCATGTCGCGGGAATAGCTGCCCATCGCCACCACGTAATGGTCGGCGCGCAGCAGCTCGTCGCCGACGCGCACGCCGGTGATGCGCTTGCCGTCGTTCTCGATACCGTCCACGGTCACGCCAAAACGGAACTCCACGCCCTTGGCGCGGGCCAGTTCCGCCAGCTGGCTGGTAAACAGATTGCAATCGCCGGTTTCGTCATTGGGCAGCTGCAAACCGCCGGCCAGCTTGTGCTTGACCGCCGCCAGCGCCGGCTCGACGCGTACGCAGCCGTCCGGGTCCAGCACATTGAAGTCCACGCCGCATTCGCGCAGCACGGCGATGTCCTTGGCCATGCCTTCCACCTGGGCCTGGCTGCGCAACAGCTGCAGCGTGCCGCCCTGGCGGCCTTCATATTGCAGGCCGGTTTCGGCGCGCAGTTCCTTGATCTTGTCGCGGCTGTACTCGGCCAGCCGCATCATGCGGCCCTTGTTGACCGCATAAGCCTTCTCGTTGCAGTTGGCCAGCATCCTGGCGATCCACTGCAGCTGGTACAGGCTGCCGTCCGGGCTGATGGCCAGCGGCGCATGGCGCTGGAACATCCACTTCAGCCCCTTCAGCGGAATGCCGGGCGCCGCCCACGGCGCGGAGTAACCGGGGGAGATCTGGCCGGCGTTGCCGAAACTGGTTTCCAGCGCCACGCCTTCCTGGCGCTCCAGCACCGTCACCTGGCAGCCGGCCTTGGCCAGATACCACGCGGTGGATACGCCCAAAACGCCGCCGCCCAGCACGATTACCTTCATTTCTGTCTCCGTTTGTAGTCTTGGCACTACCAGATAGTGAATTCCGCTAGTATATGCATTGACATCTGGTTTTTTTCACTGAAATTGATAAGAATCAAATGATCTTTCTCAAATCTTTCTCATGTAAACAGTGAAAACATGAAGCCACTTACCGCCGCCGCCAAAGCCCTGGACAAGATGGACCGGAAAATCCTGCGCATCCTGCAGAAAAACGGCCGCATCGCCATGACCGAGCTGGCCGAAAAAGTAGGCCTGTCCACCACGCCCTGCACCGAGCGGGTGCGGCGCATGGAGCGCGACGGCATCATCGAGGGCTATTACGCCCGCCTCAACCCCCACGCGCTGGGCGGCTCGCTGCTGGTATTCGTGGAAATCAAGCTGGAGGCCAAGTCCGGCAATATCTTCGACGCCTTCCGCCGCGAGATCATGAGCATTCCGGAGATCCTGGAATGCCATCTGGTGTCCGGCGATTTCGACTACCTGATCAAGGCGCGCATCCCGGACATGTCGATGTACCGCAAGCTGCTGGGCGACATCCTGCTGCAGCTGCCCTCGGCGAAAGAGTCGAAAAGCTACGTGGTGATGGAAGAGGTCAAGGAGACCTTGCAACTGCCGCTGACCGAATCATGATCTTCCACAGCACTGGCGCGGCTGGGAAAACATAGACCGGCGCCGAGCCTGGCGTCTTTGGTTCTCATCGGGAATAATGGACCGGCCCCCATCTTTCCGACGAGAACCGCCCATGAGCCTGGAATCGGTCAAAGCCTTCTTCTCCGCCCGCCAAGCGGACATCGCCATCATCGAGCTGGACGTCAGCACCGCCACCGTGGCCGAAGCCGCCGCCGCCCACGGCGTCGAACCCGGCCGCATCGCCAAGACGCTGGCCTTCCGTCTCAGCGACGGCCGCGAGGTGATCCTGGTCGCGCGCGGCGACGCCCGCATCGACAACCGCAAGTTCAAGGACGCCTTCGGCAAGGGCAAGATGCTGCCGCCGGACGAAGTGGAAGCCATCACCGGCCATCCGGTCGGCGGCGTCTGCCCCTTCGGCCTGGCCCGCGAGCTGCCCATCTATCTGGACGTTTCGATACAGGCCTTCGACGAGGTGCTGCCGGCGGCCGGCGCGGTGCACAGCGCGGTGCGGATCAGCCCGGACCGACTGGGCGACATCACCGCCGGCCAGTGGGTGGACGTCTGCCAGGCTTTCGCCTGAGCCTCATTCCCGGGCAAATGCCAGCAGCGGCCGCGGCTGCAGCCGAATGCCCACCATCTCGCCGACCGCCAACGGCCGCTCATGGCCCAGTTCGGCCAGCAGCCGCCGGCCGGACAGCAGCTCCAGCGCGTAATGGCTGACCGTGCCGCGCAGCACCCTGTCCACCACTCTCGCCCGCAGCGGGCTGCCCGGCTCCGGCAGCACCGCGTCCGGCCGCAACAGCACGTCCACCTCGGCGCCGTCGTCGAAGGGCAGGCCCTCCTCGCACCTCAGCTCCCCGGTCTCCAGCCACACCGCGCGGCCGCTCACTCTGCCCGGCAGAAACGCGCCCTGGCCGATGAAACCGGCCACGTAGCGGTTGGCGGGCCTGTGGTAAAGCGCGTCCGGCGCATCCCACTGCTGCAAGCGCCCCTGGTGCAGCACGCCCACCTGGTCGGCGATGGCGAAGGCCTCGTGCTGGTCGTGGGTGACCATCAAGGCGGCGATGCCCTGCGACTTGAGAATAGCGCGCACCTCGCGCGCCAGGCGCTCGCGCAACTCTGCGTCCAGATTGGAAAAAGGCTCGTCCAGCAATAGCAGGCGCGGTCTGGGCGCCAGCGCGCGCGCCAGGGCCACCCGCTGTTGCTGGCCGCCGGACAGCTGGTGCGGATAGCGCTCGGCTTCGCCCTCCAGCCCCACCAGGCTCAACGCCTCCGCCACCCTGGCCTTGCGCTCGGCGCGGGGCAGCGCCGACAGGCCGAAAGCCACGTTGCCGGCCACCGTCAGGTGCGGAAACAGCGCATGGTCCTGAAACACCATGCCGACCCGGCGGCGATGGGCGGGCATATTCACACCCACGCCGAACACCGTCTCGCCCTCCAGCCGGATGCGGCCGGCCGACGGCGTCTCGAAACCGGCGATGCAGCGCAGCGCGGTGGTCTTGCCGCAGCCGGAGCCGCCCAGCAGGCAGGCGATCTCGCCCGCCGCCAGCGAGAAACTCATGCCGTCCAACACCGGCCGGCCGGAAAAATCCAGGCTTACCGCGTCGAATTCAAGCGTCTTGTCCATCTCACACTCCAGACTTTTGCCGCGACAGCAGCAAGACCGGCAGCAGGCCGGCCAGCACGATGGCCACCGAGGGCAAGGCCGCGCGCTGCCACTCGCCCTCGCTGGTCAGGTTGAAAATGCGCACCGCCAGCGTGTCCCAGCCGAAAGGCCGCGTCATCAGCGTGATCGGCATTTCCTTCATCGCGTCGACGAACACCATCAGCATCGCGGTGAAGATGCCCCCCTTGAGCAGCGGCAGATGCAACCGGAACAACAGCCGTCCGCCATAGATGCCCAGGCTGTTCGCCGCCTCTTCCTGGCTGCGGCTGATCCGCTGCATCGCCGCCTCCAGCGCCGAATGAGCCACCGCCAGGAAACGCGACGCATAGGCCAGCATCAAGACCAGCAGCGTGCCCTTGAACACGGCGGACGCGCCTTCCGGCAACCAGCGGCCGAAATGCTCGAGCAACAGATTGTCCAGCGCCGCCACCGGCGCGAACACCCCCACCGCCAACACCGTGCCCGGCACCGCGTAACCCAGCGTGGCCAGCCTGATCCACGGCCGGCTGCCCGGATCGCGCCGGCCGGCGAAAACCAGGCACAGCGCGATGGCCGGCACCAGCAGCGCAGCCATCGCCGCCAGCGCCAGCGAACTCTTCAGGCTGTCGAGCAGGTCGGCGTCCAGATCGCTGGCCAGATGCCCGGCCGCCCAAACCAGGATCTGGCCGAAGGGCAAGACGAAGGCCAGCGACAGCACCAGCGCGCAGAAGACGCAGGCCAGCCAGCCGCGCGCGCCGGCCAGGCGGGTGCGCGGCAGCGGCGCCGCCCTGCCCGCCTGGACATAGCCGCGCTGGCCGCGGGCGCGCTGCTCCAGCCATAGCAGGACGAACACCAGCAAGACCAGCAAGGAGGCCAGCTGCTTGGCGGCGGGCAAGGAAAACAGGCTGAACCAGGCCTTGTAGATGGCCGAGGTGAAGGCGTCGAAATTGAAGATGGCGACGGTGCCGAAATCGGCCAGCGTCTCCATCAGCGCCAGGCCGAGCCCGCCCGCGATCCAGGGCCGGGCCATCGGCAGCGCCACCTTGAAGAAACCCGCCAGCGGCGACAAACCCATCGACTGCCCGACTTCCAGCGCGCGCCGACCCATGCCAGCGAACGCGTTGCGCGCCAGCAGGTAGACATAGGGATAAAAAGCCAGAGACAGCACCAGCACAACGCCGGGCGTCGAGCGGAGGTCGGGCACCCAGGCGGAGCTGCCGAAGGCCTCGCGCAGCCAGGTCTGGAACGGGCCGGTGAAATCGAACAGCCCCAATTGGGAAAACGCCATCACATAGGCCGGCATCGCCAGCGGCAGCATCAGCGCCCAGGAGAACAACCGCCGCCCGGGGAAATCGTGGACCGCGGTCAGCCAGGCCAGCGGCACGCCCAGCAGCAGCACCCCGGTGCCGACGCCCAGCAACAGGACGGCAGTGTTGCGCAGCAGCTCCGGCAGCGCGTGCTCCGCCAGATGGCGCCACACTTCGGCGTCCGGCTCCAACAGGCCCAGGGCGATCACCGCCAGCGGTATCAGGGTGAGCAGGCTGGCGGCGGCGGCCGACGCGCGCCAGCGCGAAAAGGTAAAAGGCATGCGATGCGATCCAACGGCGGCGGGCCCGCCATCGGCAGACGGCGAGCCCGGTTCAACACAAATCGCGGCGGCTTATTTGTAGCCGGCGCGGTCCATCAGCTTGACCGCCTCGGCCTGCCGGGCGCCGGCGTTGGAGACGTTGATGTAGTTGTGCTTGAAATCGCCCCAGGCCGCCACGCGGGCGTCAGGCTTCACCTTGGGATTGACCGGAAACTCCATATTGACGTCGGCGAACATGTTCTGCGCCTTCTCCGAGCTCAGCCACTCAAGGAATTTCACCGCGCCCTTCTCGTTCCGGGCATGGCGGGTGACGCCTGCGCCGGAGATATTGACGTGGGCGCCCTTGCCGGCCTGGTCGGCCCAGAAGATGCCTACCGGCAGCTTCGGCGACTTCTCCATCATCCGGCCGTAATAGTAGGTGTTGGCGATGCCCACCTCGCACTGGCCGGCGGCGATGGCCTCGAGCATCTTGGTGTCGTCGGGGAACGGCGCGGCGGCCAGATTGCCCACCCAGCCCTTGACCACCTGCTCGGTCTTGGCCGGACCCATCTCGGCCAGCATCATGCCCACCAGCGACTGGTTGTACACCTTCTTGGAGGTGCGCAGGCAGAGCTTGCCTTTCCACTTGGGATCGGCCAGATCGGCATAGCTGGACAGCTGGGACGGCTTCACCTTCTGGGTGTTGTAGAAGATGGTGCGGGCGCGGATGGACAGGCCATACCACTGGTTGGCCGGATCGCGCAGGTGGGCTGGAATGTTGGCGTCCAGCACCGGCGACTTGACTGCCTTCAGCAGCCCCAAACGCTCGGCCTGCCACAGATTGCCGGCATCCACCGTCAGCAGCAGGTCGGCCGGGCTGTTGCGGCCCTCGGCGCGCAGACGCTCCATCAGCGGACCTTCCTTGTCGGACACCAGCTTGACGTTGACGCCGGTCTCCTTCTTGTAGGCCTCGACGATGGGCTTGAGCAGTTGCTCGCCGCGCGCGCTGTAGACCACCACTTCTTCGGCCAGCGCGGGGCCGGCCACGGCCGCCAGCGCGGCGGCCAACATCAGTTGCTGTTTCAAGGTGTATCCCCTGTTCTCGATTGAGACGAAAAGCGAAGTGCGGGAAGCACCGTAACACCAGCTGATAATACTTATCAATACAAAAATAAATTGAAAACGGCGGAACTTCCGGCAGAAAAAACCACCGTCAGCGCGCCGTTCCGAAGCGGACGTAATCCCCCTCCGCCACGCGGGCGCTGCCCTGCGTCACGCCTATCGAGAAATTGGGCTGGACCTGGGTCAGCGTCACATCGCCGTTCAGGCTTTCCGGCATGCCCAGCTCCCGGCCGGAAATCAGGTCGCGCAGCGGCTGCCCGCTCGAGCGCTTGTACAGCAGCAGCTTGTCGCCCACCGCCATGCCGTCCAGCAGGCCGGCGTTGATGTAGACGCGCTTGCCTTCCAGCCTCACCACCCGGGCAGAGAACGGGATGCAGGAAATCACGCTTTCGATGCGGTCCGACACATTGTCCAGCAGCTTATCCACCTGCCTGCCGTACTCTCCCTGCCAAAACGCCAGCGAGGCGAAAGGCTGCGGAATGGCAGAAATCACCGGCCCTTTCGAATTGACGATGCCGCTGACCCTATCCTTGGCGATCAGCGAGCCGGTCAACCCGTCGTATATCCAGAATTCCAGATCGAACTGCCGCTGCGTGGGCACGTACTTGACGCCGCCGCCGAACATGCCGGCGAAGGGGCCGTTGTAAAACGCCCCCTGCTGGCTGGTATTGTTGGATTCGAACAAGGACTTGCGCATTCCCTTGTCCATCACCGATGTGGACAGCACCCGGCCCGCCACCACGAACTGCACGTTTTCCCGCTGCCCCAACTGGCTGGCGACCTGCCAGCCGGCATCCGGCTCGGAAACGCGGCTGTCGGCCAGCACCGACACGGTATTGGCGTCCTTCACCACCAGCATGCTGTTATGCGCCAGCCTGCGCGCCAACTCAGTCGGCAGCGCGGTGGCCAGGTCAGGCATATCGGACGCGTCGGCCGGATGCGCGACGTCGAAATACGTGGTCACCAGCTTGCGCTTCAGCGACCGGCCCACCGGCATCTGGCAGGCCGGGTCTCCGCGCCGCTCCGGCGCGGGCGCCGGAGCGGCCTTGGCCGGGCCGGTGTCCACTTCGACCTTGACGTGGTAAAGCTTGCCCTGCGCGTATTCGTTGACGACCCGCACCGCGCCCTGCACCGGAGACAAGGCCCTCAGCGTGCTGGACTCTCCCTGCCGGCCGGCATCGATCAGTTGCGTGGACTCGATGCGCGCGCCCTGCCGGATCGAGAGCAGCTTCAACGCGTCCTGTATCGCCATCTCCCGCGCGGCGACCGGCCCGTTGTCCAGCGGCGCCACGCCCTCGGCGGTCAGGATTTCCGCTTGCGACGGGCCCGACAAAACAAATGCCGCCGCAAGGGCGGCGGCGCGGATAGCGATTCGCGTCATTACTGGGTCACGTAGAAATTGTTGCTGTAGCGGGCTGGCGAAACGGTCATGACGGCGGGCGCCGGCGCGGCCGCCGGGGCCGGCACGATCTTGGTGGCGCCGCAGTTGGCTTCCGGACAGAGCGCGCCGGCGGTGCCGGTTTCCTTGGACGCCTGCATCACGCTGCCGGTCTTTTCCATGGAGTGGCGGAATTGCTTGTAGAACTCCTGGTCCAGCGTGATCTCGGCCACCGCCTCGCTGGTGCCATCCGGCTTCATCACGGTGGAAACGATGGTGACGCCGCGCAGATAGGCGTCCACATAGGTGCGGAAGCTATCGCTGTTGGCGATCATGTTGGATACCGAGCTGTTGCCGACCAGCTTCATGCCCTGCACCTGTTCCGCGATCGCGCGGAAAGCGTCCAGCCGGGCCGCGCGCATCGCCAGCAGCTTGCGCTGGGACGGCGTGAGGCTGTTGGTGTAGGGCGCGGCGCCGGAGCCGGTCACGCGGACGACGATGGGCTGAAAGGGATTCACTTCCTTGACCACCACCCTCACCTCCTCGCCGCTGGCCGTCTCGTCGCCGGAGCCTACATAGCCGACGCCCGACGGCACCGAGCCGCTTTCCTTCATCGGCGTCGGCGCGGACATCGCGGACGTCTGCGGGGCGGGAGTGGCGCAGGCGGTCAAACCGGCCATCAGGGCGAACAAGGCGAGGCGGGGCATACGACGGACTGTATTCATGGCAATTACCGATAGGTGTTGATGGAATGGTATGAACCATTCCCGGAGCTCGTCAACCTGAAACATCGGCAATAACTGATGAAACTTGAGAAGCGGACGGCATGCGGAGTCTCTCAGTCATGCGCGGCGGCGGCCCGGCTCATCTGCCTGGCCGAGGAAAAACCGGCCGACAACGCCGCCTTTTCCTTGCCAAGACCGGCCGAACGCCACTGTTCGGCCAGCGCCAGGCGCAGCGCGCGGTGGTAATCGTGCGCGGAAACGCCGGCCTGGTCGCGGAACAGCCGGGACAGATGGCGCGCGCTGACATGGACTTTAGCCGCCAGCTCGTCCAGCGGCCAATCGCGCACCGGGTCGGCGCAGATCAGGTCCTGGGCTCGATGCAGGGCCGGGTGCAGATGGTTGCGCCAGGCCAGCCATGGCGACAACTCCGGGTCTTGCGGCGAGCGGCGGAAATACACCACCATCTCGCGCGCCACCGCGCGGGCGATCGCGGGGTCGGCCAAGTCGGCGATCAGATGCAGCGCCAGATCGATGCCCGCGGTGATGCCGGCGCTGCTGTAGCACGGGCCGTCGGCGACGAATACCCGGTTCTCCTGCACCCGGGCGGCCGGCGCCAATGCGCGCAGCCTTTCCAGCAGCGTATGGTGGCTGGTGCAGGCGCGGCCATCGAACAAGCCAGCCTCCGCCAACAGCAGGCTGCCGGAGCAGACGCCGGCCCAAGAGACGCCCGGCTGGCGCCGGCGCTCGGCCATCCAGGAGACGATGCGCCTCGCCTCCGGCCGGGCATAGGCCTCGACGGACGGCGTCGACCCCGGCGCCACCACCACCGCGCCCTCCGGCAGTTGGTCCGGCAACGGCGCCAGGCCGCCCAGCGGCAAGCCTAGCGAGGTATACACCGTCTCCGACGCGCCGATGTAATGCAGGCGAAAGTCCGCGCCCTGCTGCCCCGCCAGACGGAAAGCGTCGGCCGGCCCGGCCAAGTCCAGCAGCAAGACGCTGGGCGACAGCACGAAATAAACGTCACGCACGGCTGGTTCTCCTGGATGCGGCCAAGGCCAGCAGCCTGCCGCCGAACACCGTCGCCAGCAAACCGGCCATCAGCAGCCCGCTGCCGGCCAATTGCGCGGCGGTCAGGCTCTCGCCCAGCAGCCAGTGCGAAGCCAGCAGGCCCACCACCGGCACCAGCAGGGAGAATGGCGCCACTTTGGCCGCGGCGTGCCGCGCCAGCAGGCGGCTCCACAAGCCATAGCCGAACATGGTGGCGACAAAAGCCAGGTAGGCGACGGCGAACAGCGACTGCCCGTCGAAGCCGCGCAGCGCCGCCTCGATGCGCTCGCCGCCTTCCATCTGCCACGACAGCAGCAGGAAAGGAATCGGCGGAACCAGGCTGGACCAGATCACCAGCCCCAGCGGCTCCACTTTGAAGCCATCGCGGCCGATCGCGCGCACCACGATATTGGACGCCGCCCAGCTGGTGGCGGCGGCGATGGTCAGGCCGAAGCCCAGCGCCGTCATATTGCCGCCCTTGCCCATGCCTATCAGCGCCAGGCCGCCCAAGGCCAGCGCCAGCCCCGCCAATTGGCTGGCCTGCCAGCGCTCGCCCAGGAAGACCCGGGCCAGCAACAGGGTAAAGAACGCTTGCGACTGCAGCACCACCGAGGCGAGGCCGGCCGGCATGCCGAGCTTGATCGCGGTGAACAGGCAGCCGAACTGTCCCACGCCCACCGTCAGCCCGTACAGCGCCAGGTAACGCCACGGCAGCGCCGGCCGCTTGACGATGAATACCGCCGGCAGCGCCACCAGCGTGAAGCGCAACGCGCCCAGCAACAGCGGCGGCACGCCGGCCACGCCCCATTTGATCACCACGAAATTCACGCCCCAGACCAGCACGATGGCCAGCGCCTGCGCCACGTCAGCCAGCGGCATGGTCGCTCCCCGGCCACAGCACCGCCTGCGCGACGATCACCCGCTCGCCGTTGAAAGTAGCCGCCGGCGAGCCATACAGCCGGTAGCCCAGCGCCAGCGCCTCGCTGACCCGCTTGCAGAAGGCGGAATCGTCAGGTCCGGTCAGCAGCCGATAAGCCGGCAGGCCGTCGGGCGGGATGTTGCTCGTATCTGCGGGCATGGTTTCACCTTGTTATGACTATTCGCACCACTCTATTCCATGGACATGCCGAGCCGCAAGCGCGGCCCGGCGCTCCAGATCAGCCTTCCATCCGGCGCAGCGCCTCCTCCACGGTGACGATGGTGGCGAAGCGCCCGGCCAGCACCAGCTCGGTGCGGGCGCGGATATCGGCCGCGCTGTAAACCACGCCGCTGCCGGCATGCGTCATCGGGAAAGTCAGCGTCGCCTCTGTGACGAAGTCCACCTCGTAGCCCAGATCGGACGCCACGCGGGTGGTGGTCTCGCAGCACTGCTCGGTGCGGATGCCGGAGATGACCAAGCGGCGGATGTCTCGCCGCTCCAGCCAATCTTTCAGCCCCGAGTCGGTCAGCGCGTTGTGCACGCGTTTGACGAAAGACGCCACCGGCTTGTGCGTCAGCCAGGACTGCGGCTTGACCAGCCCGGACTCGATCCGGAACGATGCATCGTCATCGGTATGGAAGATGTTGACGACCGGCACCCCGCGCGCCTCGGCGCCGGCGATCAAGCGGAGCTGAGCCTCGCGATAGGCGGGCAGTTCGCTCTCTTCCCAGTACGGACGGTGAAGAAAGGAATCCTGGACGTCGATCACCAACAATGCGGTCTTTTTCATTTCGCCTCTCCCGGCGGTGTGGATATGGACAGCATCGTAAGGCGGATAGCGCCAGGAAATAAGGCCGCGAGCGGACAAGCGCCTGCCAAAAAAGGACATCATGCCATCGGGGCAAATACAGGCATCAGTTCGTCGTAGAGCAGCCACACCGCGGTGACGGCCATCAGCGCGCCCATCGTCAGGTTGTAAACCAGCAAGGCGCGCGGCGCGGCCAGCCAGCGCCTCAGCTTCTCACCCCCCCAGGCCCACACGCTGATGCAGGGCAGATTGACCACCGCGAAGGCCAGCGCCAGCAGCGACGCCGCCAGCCAGCGGCCGCCCTCGCCTGCCGGCATGAACAGGATGGACGCGTTCAGCACCATCACCCAGGCCTTGGGGTTCAGCCACTGGAACAAGGCCGCGCCGACGAAGCCCAGCGGCCGAGCCTGCTCGCGCGCCTCCGGCTGGCCGGAGCGGGCGATCTGCCACGACAGCCACAACAGGTAGACGCAGCCGGCCACCGCCAGCGGCAGCCGCCAGGCGCTGAGCCAGCCCAGCATCTGCGCCAGCAGCATCGCGACGATGAATACCTGCAGCGCGCAGCCCAGGCTGATGCCCAGCATGTGCGGCACGGTGCGGCGGAAGCCGAAATTGACGCCGGACGAGGCCAGCATCAGGTTGTTGGGGCCCGGGGTGATGGACATCAGGGCGACATAGGACAGCAAGGCGAATTCTGGCATGGCGGTTCTCCGGCGAAACGGCAAGCGGCGACAAGCCCTTGCCCACTCCCACATGCTATGCGGACCGTCCTTATGGATACAGATTCAAAAATCCATTATTGATCTGGTTACAGATTGATCTTTTCAGCAACTGTCACCATCCACTATGATGAGCGTTGTACTTCTCCCCCGCCGAAAGCCGACGATGCAGAACAGCGCCTCCACCCTTTACCAGCAGTTGGCAGACGATCTGTCGCTGGCGATCAGCCGCGGCACGCTGCCGCCGGGGTCGCGGCTGCCGTCGGTGCGGCGCACCGCGCACAACCGCCAGCTCAGCCTGAACACCGTGGTCAGCGCCTACCGCGTGCTGGAAGACCGCGGCCTGATCGAGGCGCGGCCGCAATCCGGCTATTACGTGCGGGCGCGGCTGCCGTCGCCGGCCAGGCAGGCCGGCACCCAGAGCAGCCCGGCCTCGCCGACCAAGCACGCGGTGCTGGACCTGATCGGCACCGTGCTGCAGGCGCAGCAGACCGAAGGCTTCATCGATCTGGCGCTGGCCTGCCCGCGCGGCGGCGACTTCTACCCCGGCAACAAGCTGGCGCGGCTGATGGGCCAGATCCTGCGCCGCCAGCCCGGCATGGTCAGCACCTACGCGCTGCCGCCCGGCCCGGAGAAGCTGCGCACCCAGATCGCCCGCCGCGGCATGGACCTGGGCATGACGCTGCAGCCGGACGACATCATCCTCACCCACGGCTGCATGGAGGCGCTGCAACTGGCGCTGCGCGCGGTCACCCGCCACGGCGATGCGGTGGGCCTGGAATCGCCCACCTACTTCAATCTGCTGCCGCTATTGGCCAGCCTGGGGCTGAAGGCGGTGGAGATTCCCACCGACCCGCAGACCGGGCTGTCGATAGACGCGGTGGAGGTGCTGCTGGCCGAGGGGCGCATCCAGGCGCTGGTGGCCATGCCCAACGTCCACAATCCGCTGGGATGCTGCATGCCGCTGGAGAACAAGAAGCGGCTGGCGCGGCTGGTCAACCAGCACAAGGTGCCGCTGATCGAGGACGCGCTGTACGCCGAGCTGCAGTTTTCCGACACGCTGGCGCCGGCGGTGAAGTCCTTCGACAACGATGGCTGGATCATCGTCTGCGCCAGCTACACCAAGACGCTGGCGCCGGATTTCCGCATCGGCTGGATGGAAGGCGGCCGCTTCGGCGCGGCGCTGCGCAAGCTGAAGTTCGCCTCGTCGGTGGCGCAGCCGGCGGTGCTGGCCGAGACCCTGGGCGCGTTCCTGGAGTCCGGCGGCTACGACCACCATCTGCGCACGCTGAAGCGCCGCTACGCCGCCCACGTGGAAAAAGTGCGCGGCCTGATCGCCCGCCACTTTCCAGCCGGCACACGCGCCACCCAGCCTCAAGGCGGCTTCCTGATCTGGGTGGAGCTGCCCGAAGGCTGCGACAGCGTGGCGCTGTTCCACGCCGCGATGGCCGAGAAGATCAGCCTGATTCCCGGCCCGCTCAGTTCGCCCGGCGGCCGCTACCGCAACGCGATGCGGCTGTCCTGCTGCTACCCGCTGGACGAACGCTACCTGGCCGCGCTGGTGCGCGTGGGGCAACTGGCCGGCGCGCAGCTTGCGGGCGCGAACTGAGCGCTTTTTTCCGCGATGAGAACAAAACAGCTGACCAGTCTGCCCGCTTGGCGGTACAATACCGGCTTGCCTCTGGATTTCAGCTGTCGAGCCCCGCGCGGCCCGACGCTTAGCCTCGCCTCTTGGGCCCGCCTAGCGCCCATCCCGCAAGGTCACCGAACTGAAGCTAAAACGCCTCGCCGCGGCAGTCGAACCGACAGCCGCGCGAAGCCATTTCATTACCGTATGAGAAAGGAAACGCTATGTCCAAGGAAGACATGATCGAACTGGAAGGCGTCGTCATCGAAATGCTGCCCGAGTCGCGCTTTCGCGTGAGACTGGACAACAATATGGAGATCCTGGCCTACGGCTCCGGCAAGATGAAGATGCACCGCATCCGCGTGCTGCTGGGCGACCGCGTCACCGTGGAAATGTCGCCGTACGATCTGACCAAAGGCCGCATCAACTTCCGCCACCCGACCGCCAACCCCGGCGCCGGCCCGCGTCCGTCGCACCACCGCCGCTGAGCGCCTGCGGCCGTTTTTTCGGCCCTGTGCGCTCCGCATCGGCCAGCTTCGGCTCTGGCCCCTCGCCGCTTGGCGCTTCCTCTGCGGATTGAACTAGCGGCATTGATTTGCATTTGACATACTTCATATTGGTTCCATAGTGGTATTACGTGCCATCCGGCATGCCCCACCATCGAGGAACCGATATGAAATTATTCGCATCCCTTGTCCTGTCGCTGCTGACGGGCTCCGCGCTCGCCGCTCCATGGAACGCCGGCGCCGCCTACCAGAAAGGCCAGACCGTCCAATGGCAGGGCCGCGACTGGCAGGCCAAATGGCCCACCCGCGGCGAAACCCCGGGCGCCAACCCCAAGGGATCGTGGGTCGCCCATGTCGGCGGAACCTTGCGCAAGCTGGATGACGCCGCGCCGCCCATTCCCACCCTGCAGCAAGCGCTGCAACACGAAGCCGACCTCACCAACAACGACTTCTTCCGCAAGGTGAAGGCGTCCATCCGCACCCTGCCCAACGACCAGGTGGAACAAGTAGCCCCCGGCCGCGCCGCCAATCCGGCCAATGTGCGCCGCGTCGAACGGCTGCTGCCGTCGGCCAAATGGGACTATTACTTCAGCCGCCGCGACCCCAGCTACACCTACACCCGCTTCCTGCAGGCGGTAGCCAAATTCCCCGGCGTCTGCGACGACTACAGCGACGGCCGCGACGCCGACGCCATCTGCCGCCACAGCCTGGCCACCATGTTCGCCCACTTCGGCCAGGAAACCGGCAACCACGACGCCAGCGACACCGTGCCGCAATGGCGCCAGGGCCTGGCCTACCTGCGCGAGATGGGCTGCACCGACAGCGGCAGCGCCTGCGGCTACAACACCGAGTGCAACGATCCGGTATTCAACAAGGTGTGGACCTGCGGCAAGAACGCGGACGGCAGCTGGAAGAAATACTACGGCCGCGGCGCCAAGCAGCTGTCGTACAACTACAACTACGGCCCCTTCTCGCAGGCGATGAACAACGGCGACCAATCGGTGCTGCTGCAAAACCCGGACCTGGTGGCCAGCACCTGGCTCAACCTCGCCTCCGCCACCTTCTTCTTCGTCTATCCGCAGCCGCCCAAGCCCTCGATGCTGCACGTTCTTGACGGCACCTGGGTGCCCAACGCCGCCGACATCGCCGCCGGCGCCGGCAACAACTTCGCCACCACCATCCAGATCATCAACGGCGAATGCGGCGGCGGCACCGAGCGCCAGGCCGCGCAGAACCGCATCGACTACTACAAGCAGTTCGCCCACGATCTGGGCTGGGACTACGGCAACGAACAGCTGTCCTGCGCCAATATGCAGCGCTTCACCGCCGCCAGCTCCGCCGCCTACAACATCTACTGGGAAAAAGACTGGCAGTGGCAACACGACTACCAGTGCCAGCTGGTCAGCTACCAGACGCCGTACAGCGCGCTGCAGGCCGGCAACTACCAGCGCTGCGTGGAAGACAACTGGGGCGTCAAGCTGAAATAAGCCCCGCCATCGCGCCGGACCGCCCGCGCGGACCGGCGCGTTTTCCAGATGACGGATGGCCCCGTTGCGTTTACCATTCAGCCCTTCCCCGCAGTCCCGCACACCAAAGCCCGCCGCCTCGCGGCGAGTCGCAGCCCATTGGCCCTGCGCAGACGCGGCTCCGCCCTTGGCCAACCTTATCCGACGCACGACATGACCCAGATTCCGCAGCCCGCCGCCCCAGCGCACCCCATCGCCCACTGGCAGGAGGACGGCGCCGAGCGCAGCGCCCGCTGGCGCTCCGAAGCCGGCCTGCCGCCGCCCAAGCGCATCGTGATCGCCGACGACAGCCTGTCCGCCGACGCCGCCTACAAGCTGGCCTGCGAAGGCGGGACCCTGCTGTGGCGCGGCGACTACCAGAACGCCCGCCAGCTGCTGCAGGCATTGGCGCGGCGCGTGGACCGCAAGGGCGCCAAAACCGGCGCCACGCCGCTGGAATCGTTCCACCTGCATCGCCAGGCCCAGGGACGCCGCGCGCAGATCCTGTCGCGGCTGGTGCTGCCGCTGGACGCCGACTACGCCATCCCGCTGCGCCGCGCGCCCGACTTGCGCCAAGCCTGCCAGGAGGCCTACGGCGAGGGCGGCGAGGCGTCGCTGGTGTCGCTGCGCGAGCTGCTCGGCCTGATCGGCGCGCACGAATGGCGCAAGAAGGGCGTGGAAGTGAAGGCGCTGGCCGCGCGCATCCACCCGCATTACGGCGTGTTCGCGCCGATACGCGGCGAATACGTCGACCTGGCGGCCGACGCCCCGCTGCCGGGAACCGAGCTGGCCTTCGACATCGGCACCGGCAGCGGCGTGCTGGCGGCGCTGCTGGCCAAGCGCGGCGTGGCCCGCGTGGTGGCCACCGATCAGGACGAGCGCGCGCTCGCCTGCGCCGCCGACAATCTGCAACGCCTGCAACTGGACGGCCAGGTGGAGTTGCGGCGCGCCGATCTGTTCCCGGAAGGACGGGCGCAGCTGGCGATATGCAACCCGCCCTGGCTACCGGCCAAACCCAGCTCCGCGATCGAATACGCGGTCTACGACCCGGACAGCGCCATGCTGCGCGGCTATCTGGACGGTCTGGCGGCGCACCTGCTGCCAGGCGGCGAAGGCTGGCTGATCCTGTCCGACCTGGCCGAACACCTGGGCCTGCGCTCGCGCGAACAGCTGCTGCAATGGATAGACCAGGCCGGCCTCGCCGTGCTGGGCAGGCTGGACGTCAAACCCAGCCACAAGAAGGCGGTGGAGCAGACCGACGGCCTGAGCGCGGCGCGCCGGGCCGAAATCACCAGCCTGTGGCGGCTGGGCACCAAGCCGCAAGCCTGAGTCTGGCGGCGGATCGAACGCCCAAAACATCCGATCCGTCCCGACAAGCCGCGCCGGCCTGCCGGCGCTAGCCCTGCTTCGCCATCCTCAACACCCGCTTGATCTGGCCCCGGGTCCAGGCGCTGCGCGCGGCATGCGGCGCGCAAACGTCCGGATGGGTCTCGCTGTCCGCCACGCAGAACAAGCCTTGGTATGTCCAGTTGTCCGCGCCTTGCTTCAGAAAGACCGGAATCGCGCCGCCCTGGCTGGCCAGCTGTTCGCCGGCCGCGCGCTCCGGCGGGCAGGAATTGCACAGGATCACTTCGGGCGCGTCCGGGTTCAGATCCGGACGTAGGCAGGCGGCCACCACCCTGCCCTTGTGGCGCGGCAGGAAGGAATGCTTGTTGCCGCCAACCTCCGCGTGGATTTCCTCGCGGGTGTAGCTTTTGCCTTTTTCAAACATGGATATCTCCAGACCATGCCCAGGCCGGGCATCGCCCCTTGCGACGCCCTTTGGCGGGACGGACATGCAAGATATCCAAATACGCTTAAAAACCGGCTAAAAGCGGAGGCCATCCGCGCAAAACCGGCGTCAAAGCCGTTTACGCGCCAGCCGGCAGCGCCTCCAGATCGTCCAGGCTTTGCGGCCGGACGGCGCGGCCGATCTCGATGCCGTCGCGCAGCAGGATGAAGCTGGGCCACAGCTTGACGCCGTACAGCCGCCCCAGCCGCCTGCCCTTGCCGTCCTCCACCGCCAGATGGCGCAGCCGCGGATGCGCTGACAGATATTGCGCCAGCAGCGGCTGCGCGCCCTGGCAATGCGGGCACCAGTCCACGCCGAACTCCAGCAGCGTCAGCCCCGGCAGCGCCGCCACATCCTCGGGCGAGGGATTGTCAGTCAGATAATGCGTCATGAGCCCGCTCCAATAGAAAAACACCCGCTCGCGGCGGGTGTCTTGAACGACTCGGATCAAACGGCCAACTGGCCGCCCAGCTTCAGCTTGCCGACCAGCCAGGTGTGGTCGTAGCTGACGATCTCGTACGGATTGCCGAACGGATCGACAAAGGACAGCGCGCAGAAGAAGCGGTGGTCGTGCACCGAATCGCGGGCGATGGTCTGGCCTTCGCGGTTGGTGACGCGCTCGCCGGCCAGCTGGTCTATCCACTCGACGAACTCCTGCCCGCTCACCACGAAAGCGACCGCGCCCTGGGCGTCGGACGGCGCGGCGTCCGCGTCCTCGCTGATCGCCAAGCGCACATTGCCGCTGGCGTTGGCCAGCATGGCGTTGTTGTGCTCGCCGTCGGTCTTGTAGCGCGCGTCGGGAACCATGCCCAGCACCCGCTGGTACCATTTCAGCGCGACGGCCACGTCCTTGACGCGGATGTGGATGTGATCGATCTTGCCTAAGCTCAGCATGCCTACCTCTTGATGTGCTGTGGTTTGCCGCCGGACGAGCCGGCGCCTTGGTTTTATTTCTTGTCTCGTTCGAGCAGCGGCGCCAGATAGCGTCCGGTATGGCTGACCGGATTGGCCGCCACTTGTTCCGGCGTGCCGCTGGCGATGATCTGGCCGCCGCCGGCGCCGCCCTCCGGCCCCAGGTCGATCAGCCAGTCGGCGGTTTTCACCACGTCCAGGTTATGCTCGATCACCACCACCGTGTTGCCGCTCTCGCGCAGGCGGTGCAGCACCTGCAGCAACAGGTCGATGTCGTGGAAATGCAGGCCGGTGGTCGGTTCGTCCAGAATATACAGGGTTCGGCCGGTGTCGCGCTTGGAGAGTTCCAGGCCCAGCTTCACCCGCTGCGCCTCGCCGCCGGACAGCGTGGTGGCGCTCTGACCTAGGCGGATGTAGCCGAGGCCGACGTCCATCAGCGTTTTCAGCTTGCGCGCCACCGGCGGCACCACGGCGAAGAACTCCAGCGCCTGCTCCACCGTCATCTCCAGCACTTCCTGGATGCTCTTGCCCTTGTACTGCACTTCCAGCGTCTCGCGGTTGTAGCGCTTGCCGTGGCAGACGTCGCAGGGCACGTAGATGTCCGGCAGGAAATGCATTTCCACCTTGATCACGCCGTCGCCCTGGCAGGCCTCGCAGCGGCCGCCCTTGACGTTGAACGAGAAGCGGCCTGGGCCGTAGCCGCGCTCGCGCGCCAGCGGCACGCCAGAGAACAGCTCGCGTATCGGCGTGAACAGGCCGGTGTAGGTGGCCGGGTTGGAGCGCGGCGTGCGGCCGATCGGGCTCTGGTCGACGTTGATCACCTTGTCCAGCTGGTCCAGTCCCTTGATCTCGCGATACGGCGACGGCTCCTCGCCGGCGCCGTTCAGGTCGCGCGCGGCGATCTTGTACAGCGTGTCGTTGATCAGCGTGGACTTGCCGGAGCCGGACACGCCGGTGATGCACACCAGGCCGCCCAGCGGCAGGTTCAGCGTCACGTCCTTCAGGTTGTTGCCGGTGGCGCCGATCAGCTGCAGCATGCGCTCCTCGCCCAGCTCGCGGCGGCCGCCCGGCAGCGCGATCTTGCGGCGGCCGGACAGGAAGGCGCCGGTGACCGAGTTCTCGCTGGCGGCCACGTCGGCCGGCGTGCCGGCAACCAATACTTCGCCACCGTGCTCGCCAGCGCCGGGGCCCATGTCCACCAGGTAGTCGGCCTCGCGGATCGCGTCCTCGTCGTGCTCCACCACGATCACGCTGTTGCCCAGGTCGCGCAGGCGCTTCAGCGTGCCCAGCAGGCGGTCGTTGTCGCGCTGGTGCAGGCCGATGGACGGCTCGTCCAGCACATACATCACGCCGGTCAGGCCGGAGCCGATCTGGCTGGCCAGCCGGATGCGCTGCGCCTCGCCGCCGGACAGGGTGTCGGCGGAGCGGGACAGGTTCAGGTAGTCCAGGCCCACGTTGTTGAGGAAGGACACCCGTTCGCGGATTTCCTTGACGATCTTCTCCGCCACCGCCTGCTTCTGGCCGGTGAATTCCAATCCCTCGAAGAAGTCCGCGGTTTCCTTCAACGGCAGCTGGTTGATCTCATGCAGCGTGCGCGTGCCGATGAACACGTGGCGCGCCTCCAGCCGCAGCCGGGAGCCGCTGCAATGCGGACAAGCCTGGTTGTTCTGGTACTTGGCCAGCTCCTCGCGCACCGCCATGGAGTCGGTTTCGCGGTAGCGGCGCTCCAGATTGGGAATGATGCCTTCGAAGGGATGGGCGCGGGTGAACTTGGTGCCCTTCTCCGACATATAGCTGAACTCGATGCTGTCGCGGCCGGAGCCGTGCAGCACCACGTGCTTGACCTTCTCCGGCAGGTCGTCGAAAGACAGGTCGGCCACCGAGAAATCGTAATGCTCGCCCAGCGCCAGCAGCATCTGGTAGTAAAACTGGTTGCGCTTGTCCCAGCCCTTGATCGCGCCGGACGCCAGGGAAAGCTCCGGATGGGCGACCACGCGCTTGGGATCGAAGAAGGTGATCTCGCCCAGGCCGTCGCACTTGGGGCAGGCGCCCATCGGGTTGTTGAACGAGAACAGCCGCGGCTCCAGTTCCGGCAGGCTGTAGCTGCACACCGGGCACGCGAATTTGGCGGAGAACCAGTGCTCCTTGCCGCTATCCATTTCCACGGCGATGGCGCGGCCCTCGGCGTGGCGCAGCGCGGTCTCGAAGCTCTCGGCCAGCCGCTGCTGCATGTCGGCGCGCACCTTGAGGCGGTCTATCACCACCTCGACGGTGTGCTTCTTGTTCTTGTCGAGCTTGGGCACCGCGTCCAGCTCGTACACCTCGCCGTCCACCCGCACGCGGACGAAGCCCTGCGCGCGCAGGTCGTCGAACAGGTCCAGGTTTTCGCCCTTGCGGCCGACGATGACCGGCGCCAGGATCATCATCCGCGTTTCTTCCGGCAGCGCCAGCACGTGGTCCACCATCTGGCTGACGGTCTGGCTGGACAGCGGCACGTTGTGTTCCGGGCAATGCGGATCGCCGACGCGGGCGAACAGCAGGCGCAGGTAGTCGTGGATCTCGGTGACGGTGCCGACGGTGGAGCGCGGGTTATGGCTGGTGGCCTTCTGCTCGATGGAAATGGCAGGCGACAGGCCCTCGATCAGGTCCACGTCCGGTTTTTCCATCAATTGCAGGAACTGCCGCGCGTAGGCCGACAGGCTCTCCACGTAGCGGCGCTGGCCTTCGGCGTACAGCGTGTCAAAGGCCAGCGAGGACTTTCCGGAGCCGGACAAGCCGGTAATCACGATCAACTGGTTGCGCGGCAAGTCCAGGTTGACGTTCTTCAAATTGTGGGTGCGGGCGCCACGGATGCGGATGCTGTCCATAAGAAGCTGTTACTCACCGTCGTCAGGGAACCTGTTAATATACCCGACTTGGCCGGGACGGCTCCACTTGTCCGTGCAATGACCGTGCAAACGCGTCATCCGTTTGCGCGGCGCGGTCGTTAAAACCCAGATACGCAAAACCGAAATCTCACCGCATGAATGCCACTGAATTGCGGGCCAGCCTGGGGCTGGCCGGTATCTACGCCCTGCGCATGCTGGGCATGTTCCTGATTCTGCCCGTCTTCGCGATCTACGCCAAAACCCTGCAGGGCGCCGACAACCACACGCTGATCGGCATCGCGCTGGGCAGCTACGGCCTGACCCAGGCCATCCTGCAGCTGCCACTGGGCATGCTGTCCGACCGCATCGGCCGCAAGAAGGTGATTTACGGCGGCCTGTTGTTGTTCGCCATCGGCAGCTTCGTCGCCGCCGGCGCGCACGACATCGCCACGCTGACCATAGGCCGCGTGATCCAGGGCGCCGGCGCCATTTCCGCCGCCATCACCGCGCTGCTGGCCGACCTCACCCGCGAAGAAAACCGCACCAAGGCGATGGCGATGATAGGCATGTCCATCGGCACCACCTTCGCCGCCAGCCTGGTGCTGGGCCCGCTGCTGGCCAAGTACATCGGCGTCAACGGCATCTTCGCCCTCACCGGCTTCCTGTCGCTGGCCGCGTTGATCGGCGTATGGCTGGTCATTCCAGACCCGGCGCAATCGCGCTTCCACTCCGACACCGAGGCCAACGCCAAGCGGCTGCCGGCGGTGATGAAAGACGGCCAGTTGCTGCGGCTCAACTACGGCATCTTCGCGCTGCACGCGGCGCAGATGGCGATGTTCGTCACCGTGCCCTTCGCGCTGATCAAGACCGCGCACCTGGACAAATCCCAGCACTGGCAGGTGTATCTGCCGGTGACGGTGATCGGCTTCATTCTGATGGTGCCGGCCATCATTTACGGCGAAAAGAAAGCGCGGCTGAAGCCGGTGTTCGTCGGCGCCATCGCGCTGATGACCGCCGCCCAGCTGGGCATGGCGCTGGCGCTGGACAGCTTCTGGCAGATCGTCGGCTGGCTGTCGCTGTACTTCATCGCCTTCAACATCCTGGAGGCGACGCTGCCGTCGCTGATCTCCAAGATCGCCCCGGCCGATGCCAAGGGCACCGCCATCGGCGTCTACAACACCTCGCAGTCGTTCGGCCTGTTCCTGGGCGCGGCCGCCGGCGGCTGGCTGTACAGCCATTACGGCCCGACCGGCGTGTTCGGCTTCACCACCCTGCTGATGCTGTCCTGGCTGATCTGGTCGCTGGGCATGCAGCCGCCCAAGGCGGTGCGCTCGGTGATGCTGCACATCGGCGAATCGTGGCAGGGCGACGCCGAGGCGCTGTCGCGCGAGCTGGCCGGCGTGGCCGGCGTGCACGAAGCCTCGGTATTGCTGACCGACCGGGTGGCGTATCTGAAGGTATCGCAGCAGCAATGGGACGAGGCCGAGGTGCGGCGCTTGATAGACGCCACCTTCTAACCTCCCCCAGCCTGAATGCGACAAGGGCGGCTACCCGATTGGGAGCCGCCCTTGTTTCGTTTCGCCGTCCGCGCTTACTTCTGCGGCTGCGCCGGTTCGGCCACGAAGATCTCCACACGGCGGTTCATCGCGCGGCCGGACACGGTGCCGTTGTCGGCCACCGGTTCGCGCGAGCCGCGGCCGTCCACGCCGATGCGGTTGATGTCCACGCCGCGCGACGCGATATAGCTCTGCGTCGCCTTGGCGCGGTTGACCGACAACGGGTTGTTGATCGCGTCGCTGCCGGTGTTGTCGGTGTGGCCGATGATGTTGACCGAGGTCACCGGGTTTTGCTGCAGCGTGGTGGCCAGCTTGTCCAGCACCGGCTTCAGGCTGGGCTTCAGCGCATAGCTGCCGGTATCGAAGGAGGCGTCAGCGGGGATGTTGAGCTTCAGGCGGTTGTCGGCGGTCTGGCTCACGCCGATGCCGGTACCCTTGGTCGCCTGCTCCATCGCTTCCTTCTGCTTCTGCATGTGCTGCGACCACAGATAGCCGCCGCCCGCGCCCAGCAGGCCGCCAATCGCCGCGCCGGTGGCCGCGCTGCGGCCGCCATGGCCGCCCGCGGTCAACGCGCCGATAGCCGCGCCCACGCCGGCGCCGATGGCAGCGCCGCCGCCCACGCCCTTCTGGGTGTCGCTCATGTTGGCGCAGCCGGACAGGCCGGCCACGCTCACGGCAACCAGCATCGATACTATTGTGTTCTTCATCATGTCATCATCCTTTCAACAAACCCATGACAGACCGCCGCGGACCGATACAGTTCCCCGCGCGCGGCCAAGCCCATCGTTCCAAGCGGAAGCACTTCAGCTTGCGCCGCATCCGGAACAAAGCAAAGCCGATTGGCGTGTATAATACGGCCCATTCGCCAAACCTGCCCCGAAACCCAGCCCGCCCGCTGGCCTTTGTGCAAGCGCCCAGCCAGAAAATCCGTCTTCGCGGTAGTATGGAAGGCTGCGGCAATGCCGCATCCTCGCGGGCAACGGCAAGCAGACGCGCCGCCAATCGGGCCTCGCTCGCGGCGCAGGCCAAGCAGTTTGAACTTATCCGGAGAATTGAATGAACAGCATCACCTTTGACGGCCGCCTGGCCGCCGACGCCGAACTGCGCTACACCCCGAGCGGCGAGCCCGTCCTGTCGTTCCGCGTGGCCAGCGACATCGGCTTCGGCGAGCGCAAGAGCACCAACTGGTTCAGCTGCCAGGTATGGGGCAAGCGCGGTGAATCGCTGAAGAACTACCTGGCCAAAGGCCAACAAGTGACCGTGTACGGCCAACTGACCCTGCGCGAATGGCAGGACAAGGACGGCAACAAGCGCGTCTCCCCGGACGTGCGCGTCAACGAACTGAGCCTGCAAGGCGGCCGCAGCGAAATGGGCGCCTCGTCCGGCGGCGGCATGGGTGGCGGCATGGACGACGGTTACGGCTACAGCGCCCCGGCTCCGCGCCAGGAAGCCCCGGCCGCCCCGCGCCGCCAGGAGCCGAAAGCGGCTCCGCGCATGGACGACATGGACGACGACATTCCGTTCTAGCCCTGACTAACGAATTTTTGTCCATAACACAAGCCAAGTTACTGACGTAACTTGGTTTTTTCTTGTTTACACTTTTTTGAAGCAGGAGCATGCTAAGAACAGACGGTGACTAACGAAAGTGTCAACAAATGGCATCTCGGCTCATCATCCGCACCATCACTCTTGCCAACGGCGAACGCCTCCCGCTTCCAATAGAGCGGGCTACCGGCATCCCTCTGTACAACCCCACCCTCTTCATTCTGACCGAAGTACGACAGCGAAACAGGGCTACTGCCACCATCTTGCGCACCCTACGCGAACTGGTCGTTTTCTTCGACTTTCTCTCCGAGCATGACATCAACTTGGAAGAACGGATGGAGGCAGGGCAACTCCTTTCTCTCTGGGAGATCGATGCCCTCGCTCGACGTTGCCGAGAATTCGCAGGGGCAGTAGATCGCATCTATACAGACCAAACCCTTCGCGAAGTGAATGTTTTGTCTCTGGAAAAGGCCCGTATGCGGCGTTCAAAGGCGGTCCACGAAAGTGTTTCACCCCAAACAGCCGCGAACCGGATTCGCACCATTCACACCTATTTGGAATGGCTGACCAGCAGCTATCTCTCTGGACATACGCTAACTTCAGAACACAACGCCATGTTGCGTGCCACAACGGCGGATGTGCTTGGCTCCCTGCTACAGCGTATTCCGAAGTCAAAAGCTCGGAACGTTCTGGGACAACGAGAGGGGCTCCCAAACGATATTCTTGAACGCATCCTTACCGTAATAAACCCGGCATCGCCTGAAAATCCCTGACGAGACCGTTTTGTTCGTTCTCGCAATGTGCTCATCATCTACCTGTTACGCACGCTAGGCTTGCGCCGCGGCGAACTCCTGAATATCAAAATCTCCGATATCGATTTCCGAAAAAACGTGATCAGTATCCTGCGTCGACCGGACGACCCGACCGACCCGCGCATTCATCAGCCACGCGTCAAAACCCGCGAACGCATCCTGCCTTTGTCAGAATCCCTTGTCACTGCGATTGAACACCACATCCTGCATGAGCGTACCCGGATTCCCAGGGCGGAAAAGCAGGCGTTCCTATTCATCACGGAGCGAATGGGGCAGCCAATGTCTCTGGCGTCACTTAACAAGCTGTTCCGTGTTCTGCGCACCAAGCTACCGGACCTGCCGGAAGATTTCACCCCGCATGTGCTACGGCACGATTGGAATGACGAGTTTTCTGAACGGATGGATGCCAAGAAAATTTCTGAGCCGGAAGAGCAGCGATACCGCTCATACCTGATGGGATGGTCACCGACTTCAAACACCGCAGCCACCTACACACGACGTCACGTAAGGAGCAAGGCCATGGAAGTGTCGCTCGAAATGCAGGCCAAAAAGCCGAGAGGGAAATCTGAATGATGCCGAGCCAACTTCCTGCACGTACTGAAACCAACCGCCGACCGCTCCCTACTACAGCACGGACCCGGAATGGTGTTGAATTCGACCCATCATCGGACCACTGGAACTACCGAGATGGTGCACACTCTGTAAGCCTGAATTTTTCGGATATTGCAGATATTTCGCCAGCAATGCGGCACAGCTTGAAAGTGGTCTTGTTGTGGTACGCAGAAAATCTCTCGCCGGCTTTTCTCAATAACGGTTTTGCACATTTCAAACGATTTTTCAAAGAGTTATTCGCCCAAAAGGGCCAGGTACTCGAAGAAGTCAACAGCACAGACCTCATCAACTACCGTGCAAGCCTTGGTAAGAATACAGAGTGGTTCCTTGGCTATGTAGCCGTCTTCCTGAAGCAATGGGAAGGGCTTCGACTCCCCGGGGTAACTTCGGACGCTATCGCATTCCTGAACTCGATCCGGCTATCCGGAAACCCCAGAGGCATTGCTGTTCTGACGATGGACCCGGAGAAAGGCCCGTTCACCAGCATCGAACTTGAGGCCCTCCACAGTTCCCTGAACGACACCTATGCAAAAGGCGAACTATCGCTGGGTGACTACCTGCTTGCCTGGCTCTTGATGATGCTTGGGCAACGCCCCGTCCAATACGCCTACCTAAAAGTCTGCGATGTTCTAGCTCTCGACCAAGGCGATGCAAAAACTTACCTCCTCCGCATCCCACGGGCAAAACAACGGGAGGCCCTTCCGCGCAGCGTTTTCAAAGAGCGGATACTAAATCCACAAGTAGGTGCCCTACTTCTGTCCTATGCCGAGATGGTAAAGGCACAATTCAGGCACCGCATGACGGATTCGACTCAAGCCCCGCTGTTTCCGGAGAAAGGGTCGAGCCGGAAATATCCCGCAGGATTGGAGTTTCATCAAACTGGCTCAGGGCTCGGGCAACGAGTGAAATATCTTTTTGCCAAACTACAAGTTCAGTCCGAACGCACTGGCCAGCTTCTGCACATCTCACCAACCCGCTTTCGCCGCACTCTCGGCACACGCGCTGCTGCTGAGGGGCATGGCAAACTGATCATTGCGGAACTGCTCGATCATTCTGACACCCAGAACGTTTGGGTCTACGTCGAAGCCACACCGGAAATGGTCAAACGCATCGATCGGGCGATGGCGGTGCAATTGGCTCCGCTCGCACAGGCGTTTGCCGGGGTCATCATCGACAAAGATCCACGGCAAGGCGGACACCCAGCATCCAACATCGTCGCACCGCAATACACTGAGGATTTCACGCCCGTCGGCAACTGCGGCAAGCACGGTTTCTGCAGTTTTGCCGCACCCATCGCCTGCTACACATGCAGAAAATTCCACGCATGGCTGGACGGGCCACACGAGGCCGTACTCGACTATCTCATCGCAGAACGCGAGCGTCTGATGACTGGGACAGATCCGCGCATCGCCGCAATCAACGACCGCACCATCTTGGCAGTCGCTCAGGTCGTCCAGCAGTGTAAAAACGTCCGAAGCGAAAGAGGAATACATGGCTAACAACATCATCCACTTCACTCCGAAATCGGAGCTGGACGCTGAAGCCAACCTAGCCGGATTCATTGACATCTGCCGTCATCAACTAACAATGTTTGGTGCTGACTTAGCATTTGATGACATGGTCTGGGACGTGACTGATGCCTGTGCCCGCAAAGGGCAAGGTACCAAACGAGAACGCATTACCTTCTGTACGCTGAAAAGTGCCGGCACATCCACCCCATCCCCCATGCCGGCTTCCTTCAGTGACTTTGCCAAGGCATACATCCGTTATATGCAAGGTATGCGTCCGGTCGTGGCACTTGGACCGCGTGTAGCGGCTTTGCGCGCACTTTCTGCTGCGTTGGCCGAACATGGGGAATCCACCTCTCCCGTTACCGTGAATGCCGAAATCCTGAACAGAGCAGCCCAATTCATCAAGGCCCATTTTAGCGAAGCCGCTGCATACCGGAATTGCAGGCAACTGGAGCTCATTTCAGCTTTCATGGCCGAGCATAAATTGACGACAGCCCCTATCCGATGGCGAAACCCAATACCTCGCCCTATTATGGGAGGAACACGCGTCGGTGCAGAGTTCGATCAACGACGCACAGAAAAAATGCCAACTCAAGCAACATTGGATGCTTTGCCGAGAATCTTCCGCAGCGCCAGCGAACCAGCCGACAGACTCATCAGCTCCATCGCAGCCATACTCTGTGCCTCACCAGATCGCATCAACGAAGTTCTTTTGCTGCCACTCAATTGCGAAGTAACACAATCCCGCCCGAATAGTAACGAGCACGTTTACGGGCTGCGTTGGCGGCCCGCAAAAGGCGCTAACCCGATGGTGAAGTGGGTCGTGCCATCCATGGTCGGAGTAGTAAAAGAGGCTTTGCAACGCATCCGTTGTTGCACAGAATCCGCACGTATGGTTGCAGCTTGGTATGAGGAAAACCCGCGGCAGCTATACCTGCAAGAAGATCTGAGCTTTATGAGGCAACATGAGTTCTTGTCTATGCATCAGATTGCCGAAATCCTGTGGGGACGCAACAACGCGAAAGGAAGCGCTCGCGCCTGGTGTAAAACGAATGGGGTACCGTTGCACCAACAGGGACGAGCGATATATGCCCGATTCTCCGAGGTAGAAATAGCAGTGGTCAGACAGCTTCCGCAGGGATTTCCCTATGTAAATCGGGAGCATAGACTGAAATATAGTGAAGCACTGCTTGTTGCTAACCTGAATTTCTTCCATAGCCGAAAAGCCACCTACATCCCATTAATTGAGCCTGTAGTTATTCAGCACATCAACGATGGGCTAGGAGCCCGTAAGAAGCATGGCTGCTCTTCGATTTTTGACTCCCTTGGAATTACAGAAGATGACGGGAGCCCTATCTACGTCACGACCCATCAGTTCCGCCACTACCTGAATACCCTCGCACAAGCCGGCGGCCTGAGCCAGCTTGATATTGCAAAATGGTCAGGCCGCAAAGACATCCGCCAGAACGAGGCCTACGACCATGTGTCGGCTAGTGAGATGGTCATGACTATCCGTAAAGCGGTCGGTAATGATGAATTAGCCTATGGCCCACTAGCCTCGCTACCGAAGTATCTGCCCATCGCACGGGACGAGTTTGCCCGGCTGAAAATCCAAACAGCACACACGACAGACCTCGGCTATTGCATACACGATTACTCCATGATGCCGTGCCAAGTCCATCGAGACTGCATCAACTGCGAAGAACACGTATGCGTTAAAGGGGACGAGGCCAAGTTGGCTCGCCTTCGGCTGCAACTAAATGAAGCCCGGCAGCTATTATTGAAGGCACGAGATGCAGCCAAGGATGAATACGTCGGTGGTGATCGCTGGATGCAGCACCACCAACTCACGGTCAGCAGGCTCGAACAGCTCCACGACATCATGCAAAACCCTGCCATCCCCATTGGGGCAGTCATCCAATTGTCAAACGTTCGCTCACCATCGCGGCTGGAACAGAACACAGAAAATATAACTGAGAACCTACCTGCTATCTCTGTCGACGAGGATGAAAATATACCTCCAATAACACTACTCCGCGAATTGCTTGAGGATTGACGGAGAATCACTCATGGGAACTCAGCGAGCTAAAAATATCGATGACAAAATCATCGAGGAAATCGTCGGCATTCTCGATGGCTGGAGCAGTAAGCTAACTTGGGAAAGGCTCATAGAAAGCATCGAAAAAAGACTGGGTAGCTCCTACACCCGACAAGCCCTTCACCAGCACGAGCGTATCCTTTCAGCATTTCAAGATAGAAAGGCCGCATTAGCCGATAAGTCGAACCACCCCACAAAGCCTGCGCGACCAAGATCTGAAGAAGAAGTGGAAATGCTCATTGGCCGCAATGAGCGGCTGCAAGCAGAGAACGCCAGGCTAAAAGCGGAAAACACACGGCTCCTGGAGCAATTTGTTGTCTGGGCGTACAACGCCCACATACGTGGCCTGAGCGAGGAATTTCTAAGCCGACCACTACCGACAATAGACAGAGATCACACCCGCGTAGTAGCCATCTCTTCACCCCCCAAGAAACTAAGAAAATAATTGAGGAGCCGCAATTATGACCACAAATGACATCGAGAGCCGCTACGCATGGCAGTTCCATGGAGGCAGAGGCATCGACAACTGCGTTCCGCCACAATGGCTCCCCATTGTGGCAGAGCTGTGCAAAGCAATTGAGGAAGCAATCCCAGCAGCGGATCGGTCCGCATTCTACTGGCTGGACATCAAGGAGAAGCGTGGCACGATCGCAGTCGATTACGTAGCCCCGACAGATATGACAGATACAATCGACACTCTGATTGAAGCGACTTGTGCAAAGCTCGTAATAGGATAGTGGGCCACGATCTTGGGAGTTACCAGCCCCAAGACACCCAGACAACATATCTCCCTAATCAGGGGTACCTATTATCAGTCGCAGGCTTGGGATGTGTAGCCATCACGAAAGGTGAATGTTTATGGGGAGCTACAGCGCTCAAAAAAATGAATACCACGTTCGATCACCCAGGACCCTCCCTTCAACCCAAGATCTATCTCTTCGAGAAAGTGGCAGGGGGAGACACTATTGTCTTTGAATTGATAGTCACTCCCCCACATCTCAATTTATTTTGAATTTATTTGTCGCCACCAGCGTGACAGAGAGATAATTCGGCAATGGTCCTCCTATCTCGTCAGCCTGTTGCGTCGAGATCTTGCACGTTGAGCACTTAAGGCATGCACTCAAAAAAAGACACAGACCTGCAGAGCCACAAAGCACAAGTTCAAGCCCTACCACCGGCAGAAGGCGAGCGCAGGGCAATGCGTGGCTATATGGGGCAATATGACCGAGCTGGCGCGGCAATCTACGCGGAGTTAGAGCGTGGCCAGCTACTATGGATTGGCGTCGCCGACAGAAGTGCAGGTATTGCAGACGATCTCGTATTAGGGCTCGACGGACTAGTAGTAGGCCACCAGTTCAAAACATCCCGATTCCCCGGCACTTTTACGGTCGAAACACTGTTGACCGGCGCCAACGGACTTCTGAAGCCCCTAGTCAACGCCTGGCAAAGTTTATCCAGGAGCTCCCCAGAATCCAGGATAGAGATCCGTCTGGTTGTGAACGACTACCCGTCGAATCATGACAAGCCAGGCGAGGCAGCTCCGGCACACAGCGCGGCATTCTTAGAGGAATTCGAGCAATCGCCAGACCGCCCCCTGCAGGCTTGGCAGACCAGCAATTGGAGGCGTCTGATTGAAACGCTTCTGGAGGAGTCGGGTCTTCAAGAAGCAGACTTTGAGCAATTCTTGCATGCACTGCGTGTTCTTCACGGTGTGGCAGCCAACTTTGTACAGTTTCACCAGCTAAGTGTAGCGCAAGCTCGTCTGGCGGCAGAGATCGCCGAAGTGCTGCCAAAGCTGGTCACCGACACGAGAGACAAGGATCGATGGTCTCGTGAGGAGCTTTTGAAAGAGTTAGGATGGAGAGATCCGGCCAAGACCCTCCATCAGCATCGATTTCCCGTCGGCGCTTATGCCCAGCGCAACAGGGATACAGAGATCGCCTTGCTTCATGTGCTACACAATGTAGATCAAGGCTATGTTTCGCTAGTGGGACCTCCAGGCTCGGGTAAGTCCACGCTGCTTCAAATGGCATTAACCACAGAGTCAAACATCCGGCTAGTGCGCTATCTCGCATTCATGCCAAGCACCGCACAGGGAGTGGGCCGAGGGGAAGCTGATAATTTCTTGGAAGACGTTATCACGCAATTACGCAGCGGTGGATTATTTGGTCTGCGCCTAAGAGACAGCACCCAGAATGAAAGGCGCGCACAGTTCGGCACGCAATTGAAGCAAGCCGGTGAACGTTATGAACGAGATGGTGTTCGCACGATCATCGTCGTGGATGGACTCGATCATGTGCCGCGAGAAGAACAGCCAACAATCTCCTTACTTGGGGAGCTACCACTGCCCGCTGCGGTGCCCAAAGGAGTCACGTTCGTACTGGGTACCCAGCGTCTTGCACTTGCCCATCTAAAGCCCGCGGTACAGGAGCAGGCAGCACAATCCAATCGGTATGTGGAGATGCGCCCCTTGGACCGAGAGGCGGTGACACGAATGGCTGATGCCCTTGGTCTTGACTCCACCATCTCACGTCAGCGCCTCTACGAGCTCGGCCATGGGCACCCTCTAGCCATCCGCTACCTTATTCAAGCGCTATTGAGCGCAGACAAGGCGATGAGCACACATTTGCTCTCGGGTGGAATGGAGTTCGACGGAGATATCGGATCGGTGTATGCATCCGCCTGGAGAGAAATAGCCCACGATCCCGACGCCATGAATGTACTTGGATTCATCGCTCGAGCAGAAGCCCCCATGCCTTTGCCTTTACTCGCCACTATAATGGAGGAGCCAGCAATCGAGCGCGCACTCTTGACAGCCCGCCATTTGCTGAAAAAATCACCGCGCGGCTGGGGTATCTTCCACAACAGCTTCCGCTTGTTCATTCTTTCCAAACCACGCATACGCCTTGGAAGCATTGACCTCGATTACTCTCCGCGCGTTTACCGCGAACTTGCACAGTTGTCACGACGAGCGCCAGCGAATTCGCCGCAGCGCTGGTTGGAGTTGCGCTATCGGGCTCGGGCAGATGATAGAGATGACGTACTAGCCCTAGCGACACCTGAACGCTTTCGTCGTCAACTGGCAGAAGGACGATCCGTAACAGAAATTCAGTCCGATATCCGCCTAGCCTTGCTCGCGGCACGCACCAGTCTTGACGCCACTGTCGTGACCAGGCTGCTGCTGAGTGACGACGAAGTGTCCCGGCGTGTGGCTGCGCTTGAGAACGCAGACCAGGTACCACTGGCGATGCTAGCAGTGGGAGACACCGAAGCTGCCTTCGCCTTTGTCCAAGATTTTCCCAATATGGGCTATGAAGTCGTAGATGCCCTATTAGAACGGGGAGAGTTCGATCGAGCGAAAGAGCTATTTGAACACCTTGAACCACTGTCACAGCTACACACGGACAGGTATCAGAACCACGGCCAAGATCACAATCTTCAAGAGTTTGTGAAGTGGGCGAGACGAGTCTTCCACTTCCGTGATTTCGAGCAGATCTTGCAGTCGATCGATCACCTAGCTGTCGAGGGGATAAAGCAAACACCTAGAGCAACATCCGAGGAAACAGCCACCTCCGTACGCAAACGCCTGAGGCTAGAAGTAGCCGAGACAATCCTTGGCCAGCAGAGCGGCACAGACGCCTGTGAAGTCTGCGAGAAGCTCGGTGTTGAGCAGGCTTTTCTACCTGCGCTGATGGTACGGGCCGGATTTGATGCTCGGAACAGAGGCGAAAATGCACATGCGCTAGCATTGTTCCTAGCAGCTAAAGATCTACCCGGATTTGATAACGTCCCCAACGGCTTGCGCCGCTCGATTGCACTACTCGCAGTAATCAACGGACATCGAGAGGTTGCGGAATATCTGTTCAGCAAGCTCGTAGTACCAGCAATCTCAATGATCGACAAAGAACCGCGCAGTGGAGCGACAGAGGATCTCGTTCATGCCGTATTAGAACACTCACAATTATGCGCAATGCTTGCAAGGCCGCTACCGATAGTAGCTCCATCAAAGCACGCAATTTTTCAGCCGCTGCAGGCTCATGCCTCCAAGATCGGCACACTCTTGGGGTGTGCCATGATGGATCCTCTCTCCATCGCGTCTGGCAATATCCAGAGGATTAGCCGTTCGGCCATGAGTTACGTACTTCATCTCGGAACGAACGGTGGGTACGAGTTTGATCTAACACTCCAAGCGGTAAGAGCCGCACCAGTGCTTGCAAAATCTCTGATCAAAATAGGGGCGCTCTGTGGTGAAACGGAATATCGTGCGGTACTGAACGAAATCGATAAAGCTATCTCGACATCAGCGCACAAAGGCACCATGCTGCTGCGCCGCGAGCTTGCCATTGCAACTTATCAAGCCGATGGAGACCGCGTAAATGCTGCAACGCGTTTGGAACCATTAGTTGATGAGCTCTTAGAGAGCACCCCGAGCGAACAACTCAATGGTCTGTCGGACCTTGTGATCGCTTTTGCGGCCATTGGGGATGTAGAACGGGCACGAAATCTCATCGCCACCATACCGGACCACTGCCTAGGTTACGCTCTTGCCGCTCGTAAAGACCCTCAATACTCAATGTGGCGCGACATCCTCGTACTAGCCAATGCAGCTGATCCAGAAAAACGAGGAGAACGAATCTCTCTACTGATGCAGCAAATCGATGGTATGAGGGAAACCGAAGGTGCTTCTGCAGCTCATCGATTGACCATGACACTCATTGATGAAGCAATGCAGATTAATGCCCGCTACGGTTTCGATGTATCGCAAACGCTTGCCGATTGGCAGCTAATTGCATGGCCGAACCAGGTAGATGCATTGATGATCGGGTTGCTGCGCCGTCAGCCAGGATTGCTGTTTGCTTGTGTCGCAATCTGGAGCAGGTTGTGTCTGCCGTTTTATATGGAGCCGCACTACCGCGATCCAACTCATGTCGGTGATTTTATCGACATTGCTGCCGATGCTGCTGGTCCAGAACAAATAGCCAAGCTCGTGCTTATGCTACAGACTGCGATTGAGGTGGAGAGCCGCGCTTACGAGCGGCTGCTCCTTCTCAACCGACTACGAGCTGCTGCAGCTAGGCATGGGTACACAAGCTGCCACCTACAGGATGCTGTTGACCGTTGGTCCTTGGAAGCACCGGAGCCTCGTCACTCATCAACTCCACAGAAATATGACGATGCGGCCGACCTGAATGAGTTGCAGCAAGCTTTCGAAGCGGATGGCACGAAACTGGATTACAACGCGCCATACCGCTTTTATGAACTGGCTCCGTCAGCGCCACTAGAGCAAATTCGCCAGATGTATGAATGTTGGGACATTCTACAGTCTGACCCGCGTTGCAGATTTATGTTGGTTGAGCGTTCAGCATTGGCTGGAGATACAAGCTACGCAAAGAAACTGGTTCAAGAATACAAAATCAACGAAGACCAGAGAGGATATTGGAATAAATGGATGGGAGGAGGCAAGTTCCGATATTTCCACGCGCGAAAATTACTAGAGGGCAAGACAGTTCACCAGGCTGCCTATGAGAACTTAGTTGATTCGGTAATCGCACGAGAGGAAAACGCTCAATTCATACTCATGGATATCGATTCAATATTGCCTGTAATCACGGAGTCACCGGACTGGCCTGCCATTTGGTCGGACGTAACTGAGCAGATTACTTTCACACGCGAACATCAGTTGGGTGAGCCATTCACCGTTAGTCAGAAACCACTCAGCGATGTGGAATTGCTCGTTGAGCTGCTTTACTTCGCGCTGCGATTGCCTATTCCCCAGGTTCAGCGTCACGCGAGAGATTGTGCTCTGCAGTTAGCAGATCATGAAGGAGATGGGAAAGACGTATTTGAGCTTACCATACGAAAACTCCTCTCCGGAGACTTGGATGAGCCGCTACAAGCACTCCATGTACTCCTTCTACTGGCTCATGATCGTTTCTCCGAACCATTAGGCTTCATGCTGGCAGATTTTATTAATCATCGGGACGTGGCCGTAGCAGAAGCTGCGAGGCTTTTGGCACGGCGTTGGGATATACCAGTATCGATGGAAGTAGATTCTCTGCCGCTTTTTTATCAGTTAGCGCTCTCGGGTAGTCCGGAAACCGACGATGTACTCATAGACAAGGCCACTGGTGCCATGCGTATTGAGAGCAATATGGGCTGGACACGGCACCTGCAGACAATTGCTCAGGCATTGGCGAAAGCAGCAGACTGCGACGAACTGAATATTCGACTACGCGCTGCAATGTTTATACAGCAATGGGGTGGTCTTGAGGCATTTGGATTACCCGCACTCAAACGAGTGGAAGCACAGTTGGGCGTACTCTCGATGCGTATCACCTACTCAAAACCCCACGCACGGATCGGCATACTTGCTCTGCGTCATGTAGCTGGAGAGTTGCGCATCGCGGGACGGCTACCTCCAAAGAATATGCCGTCAATTTTGGAACAGTTAAACTCACCGCTACCACCTCGGGTTGTCATCCCCGTACAAGTTCGTCCACAAGGAATTCATCGGCCACTTGAAGTGCGAGATGCACCTTGGCAGGAAAAAGAAAAGCTATGGGCAGACCAAGTCAGTAGTGATGTTGCACCATGGATAGATCGAGCCGATGAGTTTGTCGTCGCAGAAGTTTCTCGATTCACAATCTTTAAAGTAAGACAGGCCAAGTATGAGTTACACAGAATTCGAGCTCCCAGACTCCAAGCGGAGGGCGATGATTTCTGGAATTGGTACAAGGAATTGCCAGCTGCAGTTTGGCTGGGCCAAGTCGTACCGCTGGATAGAGAATTGTCGCTCACCCTAGTCCGACGCTTAGTCAGCTCGTTTGGCTGGGAAGATGTTGCCTATCCAATAACCCTTTGCCCCAACTGGCTCTGTCGGCTTAGATGGCGCGCACATGAAGCAGACTCCTCAATCTACGTCGACAGCAATTCTACCATCGTAGCAAGAATTGTTGTATGGCGTGATGCCGGACCGGTGGATATAGAAAGCGAGTCAATTTGGGGAGAAGGAACATACGTTGCACTAACTAAAACGGGTCTCCAGCAATTCTCCGCAGTGCAGGCAGATTCTCCAATTTATGCCTTTGCCAGACGCGAGATTCGCAAGTTCCATGAAGAAGATTCGGAAATTGTCAAAACATTCAAAAACAGTTACAGAAGCTAGGTTAGATGACAGAGACACTCAACGATAATTAGATTTTTTAAATAAAAATACTCATTGGCAGCACTTTCTTATTGGCACTCTAACCGCATTAAACATTTCACTAAAAAACATATCAACCATATTTTAAGCAATCACTTCGCACAAATAAGCATGGAAAAAATCAATGATCCCGAGAAAGTAGAAATTGAACTTCCTGAGATTAATTTCGACGAGTCGCTTTTGGAAGCCTGGACGAAAAATCAACGTAAGTATCTTCAGAAAAAGCGAATTGCTCGATTCTTTGAATTCAATCCTTTGGCCTGGTTCTTTGACGAGTATCCTCCGCAAGATATTTATATAAGCTCCTTTGAAGACAGAAGAAATACTCGACAAAATGTGCGCTACCATTGGATACGACAACGTACTGGCTGGTCATTTTTGTTTCAATTGAAGACCTCGGCAGGTATTCGATTTGCAGCGATTGCCGGGTTGATAAGTGCCGTTTTTCAAGCTGCCCCAATGTTGCATACTACAGAATGGAGTGGAATGCCTTTCCGCTGGCTGCTACTTGCAGGACTTTTCTATTTGGCGGCAGTGGCCTTGATTGAGATGTTTACTCCCATTTTGTTGAAGCAAGTTATAAATTATAAGGGAGATCCACTTGGACATCATGGTAGACAATGGTTCCGCACTTTAGTTGAGGATGAACTACGCAGATGGTGGTCTAAGAGAGAATGGTGGCCACACCCGGATTTGTTAGACTCATCCAAAATGGAAGACAGCACTGTTCTTGGAATAATGTCCGGGTATGGAGTTCCAGCATATTCTGGATTTGGAGTGTATGCTAGCGCCCATATTGAACTGGCACTTGATGAGTTTTCAAAAGAAAGAAATTTAAAGCTATGGAGAGTAGAGCGGCATAACAAGAGCGTGTCAAAATTTTACCCTTGCCATGGATATGAAGGAAATAGACCATGGATGCAACGACTGCACATTCGGCATCTTGACTCACTGGAGTTAAAAGAGAACCCAGGAATTTCTGAAATGGACTTGGTGATCCAATGGCATAATTCCTCAGTTGACATATCTCACCGCATGCCAAACAGAAGAGATCTTTTAATATCCGAGGAAATTAAAGGATTGAGATATCTCTTTGGAAGTAATGAAGATGCAATTTGCTTTGCAAGCATTACTTCTCGCTGGCAAAATTCTATGCACCCATGGCGACGGCTATTTGTGATTATTTTTTATGCAGCCAGCTTATTCTGCTTTGCTTGGTTTATTGTATTACAAGTCTTTATGGTGTCTCAAGGGTTAAAATTTTTTATATAAATAAAAACCAACCATTTTGTGAAAAGCAGCAACCATACTGACATTATCGGTGAGTAATTTATGAAAAATACCAATCAAACAATAATAAGTAACGAGCCCATGGGGCTAAACGTTTCCATTATTGTCGGAAAGAACGGAAACGGTAAGAGTCGTTTATTAAGAGATTTGGCTATACAGTATCGGAAAGCTGATCGTTATGTTATTGCTGTTTGCAATACACCATATGACCGTTTTAGCTCTATACGGGGAATGTCTAGAGTATCTGCATCTAGAGGCAGCAAGCTTCCTGAAGAGGTTTTAAAAAAAACAATCATTGCCGCATTGAAAGATGGGCCAACGAAATTTAGAGCCATTGGAAAGACACTTGACTATTGCGGCTATCGACCGGGTTTTGGGTTGCATGTACAAGGCCCAAAAGAGAAGAAAGTCCCGCCAAATTCGGATGTGTATGATTTTTTTGCGGAAGACGATCTCCGTCACAAACCTCTAGAGGTGGATTATCAGCAGCTGGAGGAAATTGCTCGTGGACTTAATATCAAGGACAGAGATATTACTGAGGTTCTGCAACTGGCAGATTTGCTTGAAAAGATAATTAATACTGAGCAGCTTTGGTTGGATTTTTCTCGATCCGATTTTGAGACGCTTATCAACGAGAACATATCAAGACTAGTCAAGCATGAACATATATTTCGCAAGGCAGGTCTTATTTCTAGCATTAATATATTTCTAACACGCTCCGACGGAGTAATAATTCCACTGGCAGAGGCAAGCTCGGGTGAGTTAACTCTCATATCTACATTGGTCTTCTTATCAGTTAACACACGATCACATTCCGTGATTTTGATTGATGAGCCAGAGAACAGCCTTCACCCACAATGGCAGAAGGAATACGTTGAGCGAATTACGAACCTGCTTTATTACCAACAGCCAACCATAATCATAGCAACCCATGCACCTATAATCGTTTCAGGGGCGTGCATTACAAGTGATATAGAAGTACGTTTGTTCTGTGTGGAACAGGATGCAGTAAAGGAACTGAAGCTCGAGTCCAATAGTGTTGAAGGAACTCTATGGAACATCTTCGGCACCGTAACCCCTATGAACCACTATGTAAGCGAGGAGATTATCAAAGTTATTGAGGCTATGGCACATAGCGATATTTCCCAAGAAGACGGGTTCCAATTGATCTCAGACATGCGCAATTCAGCTTACGACCCGAAGCAGTTAAAGTTCTTTGATGCGGCACGTAGATTAGCAGAGAAGGTACTTATGGAATCTAAAAATGGATGATTCTTACTTATCTAAGTTGTCTGACCATCAATGGATACCAGAAGAAGAGGAAATAATAAAGGTTGCTTTAGCGCACAGTGATCCCTGGGATGAGAATGCCCCAGCGTTAGCTGCAATCAAGGAACAATTGAAACAAATAAAGAAAAAAATTAGAGACTTGCACATGCACCTGCAGGAGAACACCTGCTGCTATTGCAAAACAAACTTAGCAGGAGGTGGACTATTTATGGTCGATAGGGAACATATTTTGCCAAAGAAGAAATTCCCTCTGCTGACTTTCGTGCTTTCAAATTTGTCTGTGGCATGTAAGCGATGCAACATGGAATACAAAAAGGATAATATTGATTTTATAATTGATCCAAAAACCATTGAGTTCGATCACTGCAATTCTAAGCGATATTTACTTGTACACCCGAATCACGATAAATGGTCGGAGCATTTGGGTAGAATAACCCTACAGGAAGACGAATTCGTTCTCGTCAAATTTCGAGTCAAAAATCAAAGCCCCAAAGGCGCGTATACATACAATTATTTCAAACTTGACAAACTAGAGATAGATAACTTTGATCGAGCCCAAGGTTGCGAAGTTCGCAATCAAGAGCAAGAGGCTATCCGAAATAAGCTTGAAGATGAACACGGCTCCCCCTTGCCATAAATTAAAGTCTGTGAATCGTCCCTAATTTCCTAGACGCTTCTGCCCCTCATGCCGAAGCCATTAAAAGGCCTTGGGGACTCTCACTTATCCAAGGTCTGCTTCTCTCGGCCAGAGCGGACAATCACGCCCCGGCGGCAGACAACAGCTACCGGTCAAGAACGGTCTGATATGAGCCATGACTGTCAAAAGTCATACTTTCTCCTTCGGCCACAGGGACAACGTACCAAAGATGCGTCCCACTGTTCGACGACTTCAGGCATTCGAGCCTTCTCGCAATCCTCTCGGATCAAAGATATGAGCAGCCAATTGGACTAACCAGCGGCCTAACCGGCAGGCCTGCCGCAGCCTTAAAAGATTAGGGGATTGCTACTCGCCAGCCTCCACGACATTTGTCTACTCTTCCTCGTTATATTATGCTTTTGTGCTTATTTGGCTCAATTTACAGGAGGAGATTCAATGAATGAGTTCGCGTCTCAATTCAATCAGATCACGATGCGAGTGAGTGTTCCTCGGGACCAGGTCGAAGTATTCATTGCCACTATGCAGCAATGGATGCTGATGGTACCCACCGTCTACTTACTCGATATTTGTGCAATCGGCCACATCAAGACCTACCTCCCGACCAAGAGCTTCAAGGACGAGCATCACATGAAGTCGATCCAGGAACTTCAGGGTCTCGACTTGCCACACAACAGCGTGTCCTACCTACCAGCCCTGATGGAGAAGGCCAGCGACCAACGCAGTAAGTTTTCTGTTATTGAGTTCGTCGCCGAGGCGCGGCGTGACTGGGATGCCATGGGAGCCTTCTTCAGGAACGCGAGTGTCTTAGAGCCATGGGACTTCGTCGAGGCCTATGCGACCGACCTGTTCGGAGCCCATCCTGAGCAGTCTACCCCAGAGTATCTGGCATTTCTTCAGTTCGCGAACGACCAGGGCCTGCACAACAAGATTGCCGCAGAAAAACGCCTCAAGATGGCTCAAGTGCTTTGCGGCAAAGCGCAGGAGCTCGGTATCAGCACGAGTCACCCAGTGGTGCTGGTGCCGATCGCATGCGTGTATGGGTGCGAAGACGCCCAACTGGTGATGAAATTCTCTGGAAAGCCGGAGAACTTCAATCCCGGCAATGCCCTGGGTGACATTCAGTCGATCTCACGTGTCGCCGGAACGATGACCAGTTTCATCCAACGAGCGGGCACAAGCGGCGGACCGTTCAAGAACGGAAAATTCAAGACCGCAGACTCGCCGCTTCATAACATGTTGCGCTATTTCACCGTGCAATCCGTGAGCACAACGGAAATGTCGGACGGGGCAACTCACAAATTTACGGTTTCCGTTGACGCCCCTAGTCTTTATCCAGATCTCTTCGGTGCGGATCGCGAGCCCAAGGATGAGAAAAGCCGAGCAGAGCTGGACAGACTTTACGATCTGCTAGGCGCAGAATTTCCCGAGCACTGATCTCCCACTAGCCCCAGCTTGGCCGGCGCGTGATGCCCGGCTCTTTGAGTAACTGTTGGAAGTACCCGCCGGTGTATTGCTTGCTGTGATCCGAGTGGTGCCTCGTGCTGCAAGTTTGCCGCGCTACCAGATGTCATCATCGGCACATCGGCCAACAGCTGCGAGGTCATGCGAGATCCGCATGCTTCGCAATAAAGCCGTGCAACGGCCCTGCCCTCTAACGTTGAGCGACAACTTTCGGGCATCGAGTTCGCCGTCGGCCAAGACAGCAACGGGGTGCCTCCCCCCAACAAGCAAGACGTGTGTGGTTCGGTCTATGTCCAGTCACGAGACGTTCGTCGCAACGTATTGTCCCGGGCACAGGGCAAATGTGAGTACTGTGAGCAACCAGGCTTTCTAACGGAGCATGGCGCGATCTTTCTAGAAACACATTACGTTATTCCTCTGTCGGAGCGGGGGGCGGATCAGGAGTGGAATGTCATGGCGCTTTGCCCCGATGATCATCGGAAAGCGCACTATTCCGCTGACAAAGCTGCGATGCAGCAACAGATGCTGGCAAAACTAGCGATGATAGGAACTTAACCGCAGGCTGGACGCACCCCGGCAAGCGAAAAGTGTAAACAATGATGGCCACAATTGTGCATGTTATTTACACCTAGCCAGTAACGGTGCCAAAGAGCAATGCCAATACTAACTAATACGGCTATTTACACTTTTTAGTAAACATAACCGTTTTGATTCACTGTATTGTCTTGCACAGACAAAAGCCCGCGTCTCTTAATGAGCGCGGGCTTTTTCATTTCTAGCGGACTGGGCTGTCAGCGATTCTAGCCAATCGCTGGATGACCTCTAGGGCAATAGACACACCATGATGGGCCACTGTGGCCGCTATTCGGCCATAGCCGACGAACTAGCTAAAGCCCGCACTGACCGCTATCGACCCAAAGCTGCCGTTTCCTGGTCACAATGGATACCGACAACTTTGAACCATGATGCCGCCGTTGCAGCGGTCGGCGTGGGAGGCTCGACTATAGCGGCCGTTGATAGGGACAAGCTCGTAGTTTATGGCTTGAGAAATATAGTATTTGGGTACGATAATGGTTGCCTGCAATATCAATTGATATACAGAGCTTGGTGTCCGTATAAACACGGTTAGCCACCTAGGAACAGACCATGCTTGATAACCCTTGGTTCGTCGGAATCGTTGGTGGAATCCTAAGCGGTGTTGCTGCAACCTGGATTAGTCGGCTCATCTTCTCGAAGCGAGACAGCCGCGAGTACGCGCAGAAAGTGGCGGCGGTCAACCGGGAAGTGATCTACTCAGTTCGCCCGGGAATTTCCGAGGGTAGCATTCCCGTGTCGGAAGTTCTACAGGCACTGATCGCGGCAACATGCCGCAAGTACGGTGTGACCAACAAGGATGCATTCAACGTCCAACAGATTTCCGAAGAACTTATGAAGGAGGTGATGGATTCCAGCTTCATCTCCTCAGCCATAAAGCAAGACTACTGCACCAAACTTTTGCAAATGCAGGAAACGCAAGTAACGCCACCTTCTTCTGGCCTGCGAGTCATCGAGGCCAAGGAAGGGGTATCGGTCTCGTCCATCGAGAACTTAAGGTCCAAGATGCTCACGCAAATGAGCGCCATCACTGGTGTCATGGTCACTACGCTGACGATCTTCTTAACCTTGTACAAAGAGCAGTTTGACTTAGGGATTGGCAGCCCTATCAAAGACTTATCGCTTCCCTTTGTCGTACTTGCAGCGTCCGTTGTTAGTATGATGTCGGTACTACTAGTTACCGTCGTCGCACGTGAAGCAAGGCGTTCCACAAGAAGGCGCGAGCAAACGGGATCGGAGGCGGATAGTGAGCGCAAAGACGGCTAACCCATCCCGCGAGAGGACGCCTTTCGGCGGGCTGCGCCCACTCACTGTCGCCTCTCATGTCAAACGTTAGGCCCTAATAATAAGGTGCATCAATGGCAAAGCAGCTTTCACCCGCCGGTGTAATGGCGCTTAAAGAAGCACTGTGTTCGGTCTACTGGTACAAATCTGACCTGCGCGGCTTTCTAGGTCTTTGCCTGTCGAATCCTGTCATTCTGAATTCGTTCAACTGGGAAAACTACAAGCGTCAGATCGCATCTGATGTCGTCGACTTCCTGGTCACCAACCCTGACCACCACCTAGGCGATCTGACCAAGATTTGCTTCGAGCTATGCAAGCTGACGGATTTTTCCCATCTCAAGCCTCTTGACGATGGTTCCGCCAAGGTTGAGAAGGCACGCAACGCCGTCAATCAACTGAAGCAACTTGTGGAACCACACCAAGAACTTAAACGCGAACAAGACGAGATCAAAAAGCGGCAAGAGACAGCAGCAAAGAAGTTGCGTGAGAATACAGCGGTTCGCCAGAAGCTTGAGTCATTCAAAAACAAGTACATGACATTAATTAGTTCAAACGACCCACAAGGACGGGGGTTTGAGCTTGAACGCATCATGTACGAGCTCTTCGAACTTTTCGACTTGGACCCGAAGGCCTCCTTCAAGAACCTAGGCGAACAACTAGACGGTGCGTTCACACTCGACGGCACAGAGTATCTATTCGAAGCGAAATGGCATAAGGAGCTTGTCAACAAGGCATCTTTGGCAGCGTTCACCGACAAAGTGCGCACGAAGCTAGAGAACACTCTTGGCATCTTTCTTTCAGTCAATGGGTTTTCTCAAGACGGTGTTGCAGCCCACCAGGCAGGTGGGGCATCCATTCTCCTGATGGATGGTGGCGACCTAATGGCCGTATTTGAGGAGCGCATCGACTTTGTGAGTTTGCTGCTAAGAAAGAAGCGCCATGCTGCGCAAACAGGCAACATCTACTTTTCCTATTACCAAATGGTCACGGGTACCTAACTGGGAAATCAAGCGGATGCCAATATCCTTCGCGCTTAAGCTGCCCTCTCCTTCAACGTTGATGGCAGCTTTTCGATAAATACCGACCATTTAGTTATCGAGCAACGCCCCCGGTATTGAGCACCACTAGACAAGCGATGCCCATATGATTGCAAATTCCACAGTTGCTTAACATCGAAATGACGGATATGCATCTCTATGACAATCAAGCACTTCACCTATATTTTAGCCAATATGGACTTCACGTAAAAACATGTATGGTAGGTTACCTTAAATGTTAGTACTCAGATGAAACGGTACCGCGTAATTGCTCTGGACTTCGATAGTCGCGTGCTCACCCTCGACACTATCCAGGATCATTGGGAAGAACACGTAAAGGAGTCACATCGCCAAAATCAGGAACGGCTCATTGCTTGCTTGAGAACAGAGTTTGGCGAACTCGATTTCGACGCAAAGCTCACCAACTTCAGAGAACTTGGGGTGAAGCCATTCTCTGTGGTTGCCTTCCACAATCGTTTCCTCGCGCAAGCCAGACAGGCGTTTGTTCATTGCCTGTACTACCCAGCACTCACAGGCGCCTGCGCGTTGGGTGAGCGAATACTGAACCACCTCATCCTTGGGCTCAGAGAAAACTACAGGGCTCATCCGCTGTACAAGAAGGTCTATCGAAAAGAGTCCTTTGACTACTGGCCCCTCGCAATCGAAGTGCTAATCGAATGGGGAGTGCTTACTCCTGAGGCGGCAGCAAGTTTTAAACTATTGAATGAAAAACGTAACAATGCTCTCCATTTCAATCTGGCTACCGAGATACATGATCGGCAACTCGCGCTAGAGGCAATAAAGAATGTGGAAGAAATCGTAAGCTACCAATTTTCGGGATTTGGCTTGTTGCCGTGGCTACTTCCCGCACCGGGTGAGTGCTATGTTAAGAAGGACTACGAGCAGTCACCATTTGTCCGACTTGTCTATCTTCCGAATTGCGTTTACGTCGGCTACAAGCATGTCGTCACAAATGTTTTTCCATGGACCTTTCAAGATCATGACGATTATCCAAACCAAGAAATTTCCGATGAAGAATTCCTGCACCTGCGTTCAGAGTTGTCTGGACGTTAACCTCTCATTCGAGAGGGACGCTACACCGGTAAGCCAGCGTCGTGCACTATAAATCAAATGTTCCTTACCGTCAGCTTGCAGAAGCTACCTAATTCCGGCTTGGGTCGTTTTCAGACACTGAAAGCAAACCGCATTCGGCCAGAAACAGTCGTTGCCGTCCCAGCACACCACGCTTTCGAGAGCGTTCTATGGGAGCAATCTTCTAGTCGAAAGGGTTACGCATGTATATCGCTGGAGCTCTATCACCTACTCGAAATATCTTAATGGTTGACAAAAAATACGATGAGATAATGGTGCGTTACTTCGCGGACATAGAAAAACAGTCCCGCAAACGGCTAGTCGAAGCTGCTGACCTGATTGCGAAATTCACTGCTCTGGCTGCATCCAAAGGCGTGATTCTCAGCGCGGAGTCGTTCGAGTACATCCAGACCACGGGTATCGTTGCCAGGGCACAGGGCATCGCAAGGACTCTATTGGGACCAATAAGGAGCGAACGTGACGGGCTGCTGCCGTTCAACGAGATCGCAAGCCGGCTTCCTCCCAGCCAACATTACGAAGGATGCTTTGCCGGGCCTGACTTTATCTTGATGGCCCACCCCTGTTATCGGCGCGGAATGCATCCAGTCAACAATTGGGCCCCGAGGTTTATAGACCTGTTCTGGTGGTTAGACGGCCCTGGTATAGAGAAATACATTGCCCTCGATGAGGACCGGGTCCGGATCGACGTCAACGGACTAGACTACTTCGAGGCCGACACTTGGTACGGTGCTCCCTTCGACGAGGACATACGAAACATCAAATCTGGAATCGCCAAGCTGCGCCCGCCCCCGGATCTCGAATCTCGACATGTCTCCTTCTTCTTCGCTAACGCGTACTGCCTAGACATTAAGTGGAGCGAATCGGATGGTATTAAATCGTTTCAGGCCCTGGAAATGAAGACGGAGGATATTCGGATCGAGATAGGAGGGCAGCACTACTTCCCCGCCCGCTACCTACACGCCGAGTTTGATCTCGCAGCCAACTGTTTCAGGCACTTCGACGGCGCGATCCAGCTTTTCACGGAAGAAGAATATTTCCATAGACGGGATTCCGACTTCAACATGACAATGAAGAATCCTGCGCACATCAAGGCCAGATCGAACAAGGTCTTCAAGATCAATGGCCCGTTGAAAACGGAAGACTGGGTCGAGCTCTGCTGCCACTTCTATACAGCCAATCCACTTACTTTCGAGTACTTCAGCGGTGAATATCCGAAGCACATCACTGAGCTCCTCGAAAAGATCAGGGGCCACGCATCGTAACTCGCCCACGAGACCAAATCTTGCTGCTAGGTGAGTTTGTGGCGAAGGTCCGCAACGGGTTGGTAGCGGCTAGTACGGGCTTTGTCTGGTTCGGCCGATAAGCAGCCAATCTGACTCGATTAGTTGCAGTAACCAGCCCCCCCTCCTACGCCAAACCAACCCTCTAAATAAAAAAGAAGCCAGCCCCCAATCAAGAGAGCCGGCCCAGAGGAGTACGCCAGGGGAAATATCGTTTTAAGCCGTCACGCTCAGCGGACCACCGTCTCCACCGCCCAGGCGTTGTTTTTCACCGTGGACAGCGTCACCGGCGCTTTCAACAGATTGCCATTGGGCGCGAAGGCGAAGTCGGCGGTGACGCCGCTGTAGCGGATGGCGGCCAGCTTGGGCAGGTATTTGGCCGGCTCCACCGATCCCGCCTGTTTCATGGCCGCGGCCACCAGCATCACGCCGTCGTAGAACTGCGGCCCCAGCAGCACCACGTCTTGATGAAAGCGTGCTTTGTAGCGGCGCTCGAACTCTTTGCCAGCCGGGCGGGCGCCGAGCACGCCGCCGGCCACCGCCGAGTAATGGCCGGCCGCGTCCGCGCCAGCCAGCTGGATGAAGGTGGGAGTATTGAGCATGTCGCCGCCCATCAGCTTGGCCTTGAGGCCCAGCCGTTTCATCTGCTTGACCATGGGCGCGGCCTGGGCGTCGGCGCCGCCGTAGAACACCACGTCCGGATTGACGGCCTTGAGCGAGGTGAGGATGGCGGTGAAGTCGGTGGCTTTGTCAGTGGTGAATTCTCGGCGCGTCACCTTGCCACCGTTGGCCGCCACTGCCTTGACGAATTCGTCGGCGATGCCCTGGCCGTAGGCGGTGCGGTCGTCGATGGCGACGATGGTCTTGGCCTTCATCGTTTTGACGGCGAACTGCCCCAGCGCGCCGCCTATCTGGCTGTCGCTGCCCACCAGGCGGAAGGTGGTTTTGTAGCCTTGCTGGGTATAGGCCGGGTTGGTGGCCACCGACAATTGCGGGATGCCGGCTTCTGAGTAAATGCGCGAGGCCGGGATGGACACGCCGGAGTTGAAGTGGCCGATGACGGCCTTCACCCCGGCGTCCACCAGCCGCTGCGCCGCCTGGGTGCCGATGCGGGGGTCGGCCTGGTCGTCCTCGGACACCAGTTCGAACTTGATCTTCTGCCCGCCCACCACCAGGCCCTTGGCGTTGACATCGTCCACCGCCATCTTGGCGGCGTTTTCATTGTCCTTGCCATAGTGGGCCTGCGGGCCGGACATCGGCGAGGCGAAGCCTATCTTGACCACGGTATCGGCATGGGCCGCCGCCATGGCGAACGGCGCCATCATGCCGCCCAATGCCACCACCCAGTTCACTTCCGCAAACAGTTTGTTCCAAGCCATGAGATGTCTCCTTTATTGCTGCATTGACCAGGGCAAGCCACCCGGCCCGCCCTGCTACCGCTCCCCCGCCGCGGCTGGTCTCTGCCAGCCTGAGACGGGGTCAAAAACGAGATAGCCGATACGGCTGCATGTCCAGCGCCGGAGCCCGCCCCTGCAGCATGTCGCGCAGCAGCGCGCCGGTGGTGGCCGCCAGGGTCAGGCCCAGATGGCCGTGGCCGGTGGCGAACCACAGCCCTGGCTGCGGCGCCGGGCCGATGATGGGCAGGGTGTCCGGCAGCGACGGGCGGTTGCCCATCCACACCGTCATGTCTTCGGTTGAGAAATCGCCGACGATGCGCCTGGCCTTGTCCAGCAGGATGTGGGCGCGGCGCCAGTCCGGCGGGGCGTCGCGGTGCGCCAGCTCCACCGTGCCCGCCAGACGCAAGCCGCCGTTGGCCATCGGCAGGATGACGAAGCTCTCGCTGGCGCACTGGATGAAGTGGCGCAGCGCCACCCCGGCCTTGGGCAGGTTGACGTGATAGCCGCGCTCGCTTTCCAGCGGCACGCGGTATTGATGTTGTTTGACGAAGCGGTCGCTCCATACGCCGCAGGCGATCACCACCGCATCGGCGCGCAGGCGGCCATTGCCCGCCGTTTCCACGCCGACCGCGCGGCCGGCTTCCGTCGCCGTGGCCAGCGCCTCGTCCCGGACAAAGCGACCGCCCTCGCGGATGAAGGCGTCGAACAGGCCGCGGCTGAAGACATAGGGGTCGTCCACATGGGACCACGCCGGCACCTTGACTGCGTAGCGCCACTCCTCGCCTACAGTCCCCTCCTCTCCCGCCAGCGCCTCGCGGTCCAGCGCCTGCCATTGCACGCCATTGCGGCGCTTGGCGTCCCAGTCCGGCGCGGCGGCGTCGAACTCTTCCCGGCTGCGATACAGCGTCAGATTGCCGTGCCGCCGCCACAAATGGCCAAGGCCGGCTTGGGCGATCAACCCGGCATAGTCGTCATTGACCCGGCCCAGCAGTGCGGCCAGCGCCTGCGTCAGCTCGGCCACGCGACGCGGCCGGCTGGCGGCCAGAAAGCGCAGCAGCCAGGGCGCCAGCGTGGGCAGGTAGCGCCAGCGCAGGGCCAGCGGCCCCAGCGGGTCCAGCATCCAGCCGGGCACCTTGCGCAGCACGCCGGGCTCGGCCAGCGGGATCACGTCGCTGACGGCGAAAGCGCCGGCATTGCCGTAACTGGTTTCCATCGCCGGCTCGCCGCGCTCCAGCAGCGTCACCTCGAAACCGGCCAGGCGCAGCTGCAAGGCGGCGGCGATGCCGACCACGCCGGCGCCCACCACGATGACGGCCGCGCCGGGCGCAAGAGCGGGCGCCATCGCTCAGCTCTCCCGGCCGCCGTCCAGCAGGCGGCGCAGCGCCAGCGGATTGGCCTGTTGCAATGCCTGCGGTAGCAGCGCGTCCGGGAAATCCTGGTAGCAGACCGGCCGCAAAAAGCGCTGGATGGCCGCGGTGCCCACCGAGGTGGCCCGCGCGTCCGAGGTGGCCGGGTACGGCCCGCCGTGCACCATGGCGTCGCACACTTCCACACCGGTGGGCCAGCCGTTCGCCAGAATGCGGCCGGCCTTGCGCTCCAGCGTGGGCAGCAGCGCGTGGGCCAGGTCCAGATCGCCCTCGTCCAGCTGCAGCGTGGCGGTGAGCTGGCCTTCCAGCTGTTCGGCCAACTGGCGGAACTCCCCCGCGTCACGGCATTGCACGATCAAGGCAGCGGCGCCGAACACCTCGGCCCGCAACGCTGGGTTGGCCAGGTAATCCCGCGCGTCGGCCAGCCACAGCTGGGCCTGGCACTGGTTCGGCCCGGTAGCTGGCAGGCCGGCAGCCAACTGCCGAGCATGGCCGGACCAAGCCTCCACGCCAGCCTGATAAGCCTGGAAGATGCCGGGCGTCAGCATGGTTTGCGCCGGACTCTGCCGCAGCAGGGCGGACGCGGCGGCGATGAAGCCGTCCAGCGCCGGGCCCTGCTCGGCGATGATCAAGCCGGGATTGGTGCAGAACTGCCCCGCGCCCAGCGTCAGCGAGCCGACGAAGCCCTTCGCCAGCGCCTCGCCGCGCGCCCGCAGCGCCGCCGGCAGCAGAAACACCGGATTGGTGGAGCTCATTTCCGCATAAACCGGAATCGGCTCCGGCCGGCTTTGCGCCAGCCGGCACAAGGCCAGGCCGCCGCCGCGCGAGCCGGTGAAGCCCACCGCCTTGACGCGCGGATCGTCCACCAGCGCCTGCCCCGCTTCGCGGCCTTCGCCGAACAGCAGCGCGAACACGCCGGCCGGCAGCCTGCATTTTTCCACCGCCCGCGCGATGGCCCGCCCCGCCAGCTCGCTGACGCCGGGATGGGCGCTGTGGGCCTTGACGATGACCGGGCAGCCGGCCGCCAGCGCGGAAGCGGTATCGCCGCCGGCCACCGAGAAGGCCAAGGGGAAATTGCTGGCGCCGAACACTGCCACCGGCCCCAGCGCCACCTGGCGCTGGCGCAGGTCGGCGCGCGGCAGTGGCTGGCGCTGCGGCATGGCCGGGTCTACCCGCGCGTCCAGCCACTCGCCGGCCCGCAGCGTGCGGGCGAACAGCCGCAGCTGGCCGCAAGTGCGGCCGCGCTCCCCCTGCAAGCGGGCGCGCGGCAGGCCGGTTTCGGCCATCGCGCGTTCTATCAGCGCATCGCCCAGCGCTTCCATTTCGTCGGCGATGGTTTCGAGAAAGCGTGCCCGCGTTTCCGGCGCGGTTTCTCGGTAGGCGTCAAACGCCTCCCAGGCCAATGCGCAGGCCTGCTCCACTTGTTCGCGGTCCGCGCCGGGGTAGCCCGGCTCCAGCGCTTGATCGGTGGACGGGTCTATCGCCCGGATCTTGTCGCGGCGGCCGGCGACGGCCTGCCCGCCGATGAGCATCTTGCCTGTCAGATTCATCATGTTTCCTGCGTGAAGGCCGCGAACAAAACTCCTGATCCTGCGTTGGCTCAGGCGCTCTGCGAGGGTTTGTTCGCGGCGTCCATTAAACTGCCGCGCCGCAATGGCGCGGCGGGGATGGGATATCAGGCGACGTTCTGCTCGGCCGACCAGTTGCGGTACCACTCGCGGAACAGCGCGTACTGGGTTTCGGCATAGCGGCGCTGGGCGGCGCTCAGCGCGTCGGTCTCGTTGAAATGCAGCGCATATTCCTTGTCGCCGTTCAGCACCATCAGGTGCTTGTAATACAGCACCAGGTCGCAGCCCTCGTCGAAGGAGGACAACACGGCCAGCGCCGATTCCAGCTCGCCGGCACGGCGGCGGGCGGCGGCATCGCCCCTGGCTGCCGCTTTGCTCAGTGCCACCAGGTGCAGCACTTCGCGCGGCAGCGCGTTGCCGATGCCGGTGATGGCGCCGGTGGCGTTGCAATTGACGAAGCCGTGCACCACCTGGGTGTCCACCCCCACCATCAGCGTGACTTCGTCATCCTGGGAGGTGATGTGCTCGGCGGCGTAGCGCATGTCGGCGGCGCCGCCGAACTCCTTGAAGCCGATCAGATTGGGATAGGCGCGGCGCAGCTCGAAGAACAGGTCGGCGCGGGTGGCGAAGCCGTAATAGGGGCTGTTGTAGATCACGGCCGGCAGCTTGGGCGCGGCAGCCAGAATGGCCGAGAAATGCGCCTTTTGCGCGGCCGGCGACGCGCCGCGCGACAACACGCGCGGGATCACCATCAAGCCATGCGCGCCCACCCTGGCGGCGTGGGCCGCATGGGAAACCGCCTCGCGGGTGTTGACGGCGCCGGTGCCGACTATGGTCGGCACGCCGGCGGCCACCAGCCGCGCCACGCCCTCCTGGCGCTGGGCTTCGCTCAGCAACGGCCAGTCTCCCATCGAGCCGCAGTACACCACCGCACTCATGCCCAGGGATACCAGCTCCTTGCCCTTGGCCACCAGCGCGTCGAAATCCGGCTGGCGATCGGCTGTGCACGGGGTCATCAGCGCCGGGATGCAGCCGGTGAAAATGTTATCGCTCATTGTCTTGCTCCTTGCGGCATTCATTCAGGTGGTAAAGGTAACGAGAGGCGCGGGCTCAGATGCCCCACGCGAAGGGGTCTTGCTCGTCGATCAGCAATGTGGCGCGCGCCGTGATGTGGGCGCGGCCGGTGATGTAGGGGCGGATGAAGTCGCCTTCGCGCTGGTAACGGCCGATGAAGCGGCTGCCGGTGATGCCGGCCTGCACCCACTCTTCGCCTTCGGCCAGCTTGCCGTCGGCGGCCAGGCAGGCCAGCTTGGCGCTGGTGCCGGTACCGCAGGGGGAACGGTCGTAGGCCTTGCCGGGGCACATGACGAAGTTGCGGCTGTCGGCGTGTTCGTCATCGGCGAACAGCTCCACATGATCGATGCGCGCGCCGTCGGCGCCGGTGATGCCCTGCGCCTCCAGCGCCTGCATCGTGGCGCAGCTGAACGCGCTCAGCGCCTCGACATTGTCCAGCCGCACGCTCAGGCCATGCTCGGCCACCAGGAAAAACCAATTGCCGCCCCAGGCGATGTCGCCAGCCACCGTTCCATGGCCGGGCACCTCCACTGTCGCCTGCCTGCGGTAGCGGTAGGCCGGCACATTGCGCAGCGTCACCGCGCCGTCCTGATGCAAGACGGCGTCCACCGGCCCCACCGGGGTGTCGATCTTGTGGGTGCCGGGCGCGATGCGCCCCAGGTAATGCAAGGAGGCAATCAGGCCTATGGTGCCGTGGCCGCACATGCCGATGTAGCCCGTGTTGTTGAAGAAGATCACCCCGCAGGCGGCGTCGGGCGAAACCGGCTCGCAACACAGCGCGCCCACCAGCACATCGCTGCCGCGCGGCTCCAGCAGGCAGGCGCGGCGCCATTGGTCGTGCCGCTCGCGCAATTCATCGCGCTTGTCCGCCATGGAGGCCCCCGCCAGCGCGGGAAATCCGCTCAGCACCAGCCGGGTGGGTTCGCCCCCGGTGTGGGAATCGATGATCTCCATCTGTTTCATTCGCTTGTCCATTTTCAAACCCCATCCAGTCCGGCCGACCGCGCCGTCGTCTCGCAGGCCGTTGATTCCATTGAATCTCCTCGCCGCGCCGGTATTCGCTTCCACCCCGCTAGCATGGCTGCGTTGTCGCCGACAATCTTGATGGTTATCATCAGTTGCGATGACGAAATCGGCATAGTTTTCGTTTCAGAGGGCTTGACGTGCGGGATAGGCTTGATGCTTGGCCGGGCGGCAGAGCATTCGGGATGGCGAGGCGGCGTCGGACGCCGACGGCCAGGCGCGGCGCTTGGCGCGCCAAGAAAGGCGGGAGGGATGACGAGCGAGACCGTGGAAAAAATCGCCCGCTGGCGGGATGAAATCCGCCCGGCGACGATAGACCAGCTGCTGGCGGGCATCGCCCCGCTGTTGCCGGTGCTGGACCTGATCCCCAATGCGGCCATCTTCATCAAGGACAGGCAGGCGCGCTATCTCTGCGCCAACCAGACGCTGGTGCAGCGCTGCGGACTGAGGGATTTGCGGCCGTTGCTGGGCAAGACCAGCGCGGAAGTGTTCCCGGCCCAGTTGGGGCCGGCGTATACGGCGCAGGATCTCAAGGTGCTGCAGGACGGCCTGGTGCTGGAAAGCCAGCTGGAACTGCATCTGTTCAAGAACCGGGAGCCGGGCTGGTGCCTGACCTACAAGTGGCCGTTGCGCGACCGGCAAGACGAAATCATCGGCCTGATAGGCATCTCGCTGGACCTGCAAGCGGCCAGCAAAACCCACCCGGCGTACAAACGCCTGGTGGCGGTGGACGAGTTCATTCGCCGCAACTTCAGCCAGCCGGTCACCATGGCGGAGCTCACCGGCATCGCCGGCATGTCCGCCGCCCAGCTGGAGCGCTACTGCAAAAAGGTGTTCCACCTGTCGCCGCGGCAGATGATACACAAGGCCAGGCTGGAACACGCGCACCGGCTGCTGCATGAAGACATGGCCATCACCGAAGTGGCGCTACGCTGCGGCTATGCCGATCACAGCGCCTTCAGCCGGCAGTTCAAGGCCTTGACCGGCCTGACGCCGCGCCAGTACCGCCAGCAGCTGGGCAAGAGCGATGCCGGGCCGGCTTCGGATGCTGAATAGCCAGCGCGGGGTTCTGAGACCGGCTGCGCTTGTCCGGCCGTGGGTCTGACAGCAAGTCCACGCAACCTCTGGCGGCGGCCTCGGTCATAATGCGGTGATCCATCACTGAACACGGAGCGTTTGATGAAGTTTCTCCTGCCCGCCGCCGCCCTACTAATTTCCGCCGCGGCCATGGCCGATGCGCCAAGCAAGCCCGTCATCACCGGCAACATCCTGCGTCTGGATTCCGCCTGCGATTTCACCGAAAGCAGCCTGAACATCCAGCGCGACAACCTCTCCCTGAGCGCCACGCTCAACAAGCCAGCCGCCGCGCGCCTGCAGCAGGCCACCGGCGACTTCCTGAATCAAAGCATGGTGGTGGTGATCAACGACGTGCCCGTCAGCGCTCCGGTAGTCCGGGCCGTGATCAACACCGGCAAGGTTCAATTCGCGCTGGGGCGCGACGCCGCCGACAAACTGTTGCCCACCCTGCTGGAAACCACCTGCTACCAGGAAAAGCCGCAGGCCAAATAACCGGCCGCTAGGCCTTGTGCGTGGACAGCAAGATGCTGGTTTCGCTGGCGGAAATGCCCGGAATCAGCCTGACGCGCCCCAGCACCCGGTCGAATTGCTCGAGCGAATCGGCGCGCAGCTCGGCCAGGATGTCCCAGCGGCCATTGGTGGAGTGCAAGGCGTGGACGCTGGGATCGCCGCGCAGCGCCTGCATCACCGCGGCGGCCTTGTTGCCCTCCACCGAGATGCACATCCATGCCCGGATGCGCCTGGCTTCCGCCTCCGGCTTCACTTTCACCGTGTAGCCGACGATCACCCCGCTCTCTTCCAGCCTGGCGATGCGATGCTGCACCGTCGCCCGCGACACTCTCAGCTTCTCCGCCAACGCGGTGACGGATATCCGCGCGTCGTCGCGCAGCAGCGCCAGTAATTGCCTGTCGGTATCGTTCATGCCAAATCGTCAATCAAACCCATCAATTTGTAAAACAATATGAAAATTCTGTAAGGTTTGCCAGCTTTTTGACGACAATCCGGAGGCGCACAATATCGACCATTCTTGATCGGCATCAATACCGGCTCAATCAATGGCCGCGGATCAAGACGGACACCTTACCCACCGCCTCCCCTAGGATGAAAAGGCATGCAAACCACCAGCGACGTTCTGATGATCCGGCCGGTCCGCTTCCTGTCCAACCCGCAAACCACTGCCAGCAACGCCTTCCAGAACCGGGAACGGGACGCCGCCGAGGCGCAGCGCGCCGCGCTGGCCGAATTCGACGCCTATGTCGACGCGCTGCGCGCCTGCGGCGTCAATGTGCTGGTGGTGGATGACACCCATGAGCCCCACACGCCGGACTCCATCTTTCCCAACAACTGGCTGAGCCTGCATGCCGACGGCCGGGCGCTGATTTACCCGATGGAGGCGGAAAACCGCCGGCAGGAACGGCGCCAGGACATCCTGGACGCCATCGGAAAACAGTTCGATTTGCGCCGCGCGGTCGACCTCAGCCCTTTCGAGCGCGATGGCCATTACCACGAGGGCACCGGCTCCATGGTGTTCGACCACTCGGCCCGCGTCGCCTATGTCTGCCGCTCGACGCGCAGCAGCGAGCGGGTGATGGAAGCGGTGGAGCGGGAAATCGGCTACCGGCCGTTCTGGTTCGGCGCGGCCGACCGCGTCGGCAAACCCATCTTCCACACCAATGTGATGATGAGCGTGGGCCGCGCGCTGGCCGTGGTCTGCCTGGAATCGGTGGCCGACGCCGGCGAGCGCCGCGCGCTGCGCCATTCGCTGGAGCAAGGCGGCAAGCGCGTCGTCGACATCGACTACCGCCAGCTGGAATGCTTCGCCGGCAATATGCTGGAGCTGTCCGCCGCCGACGGCGCGCCGGTGTTCGCCTTGTCGCGCCAGGCCTGGGAGGCGCTGACGGCGGAACAGCAAGGCCTGCTCTCCAGCGAGGCCCGCATCGCGCTGGCGCCGATCGACACCATAGAGCGGCTGGGCGGCGGCGGCGCGCGCTGCATGGTGGCGGAGATTTTCCTGCCGCGCCGAAGCGTGGCTCAACCCTAGCCGATGTCGCCGGCGCCGGCCGACAAGAAAAAAGGCCGCACGAGGCGGCCGCAAAGGGGTAGATGGTTGAATGTCATGAACATGATCATTCCATTCATAACAATTTAGCACATAGGCATTCTTTAGCAAGCTTGCTTGACTTAATTTTTATTAAGAAAAGCTTGATTGTTCACAAAGCTATTACATTGAATTTGGCAACTTTACTGAATTTTAAGCCGATCATTTGGCAATCAGTGTCCAAATTTCAACGAAAACAGAATATCGCTGACCAAGGCCGATCCCAGGAAGGTGCCGCTGAACACCAGGATGGCGATCACCAGCAGACGCAGGCCGTCGCGCTTGAAAATGGCCGCTTCGCGCCGGGTCACGGCCAAGCCGGCGTAGGCCAGCACCAGCGTCGCGCAGGCCAGCACGTCCACCTGGCTGAAGCACTGGTTGCGCCACTCGCCGCCGGGCAGGCCCGGCAGGCTGGCCAGCACGCCCAGGATGGACAGCCAGATCAGCGTCGGGATCTTCAGCGGCAGCCAGCGGTTGAGCAGGCGGCTGGCGAAACAGATGCCCAGCACCATCGCCACGCCCGGCAGCACCGCGGCCAGCTCTTTCTTGGGGCCGATCAGATGGCTGAGCACGATGATGGCGCCGGCCATCAGCAGGTTGGCGGCGAAAGCGCCCAGCCCCAGCTCGGGCTCTTCCGATTTCAGCAGCTCGGCATCGGCGGCGTCCATCCGGATGGCGGCTTGCGGCCGGGGCGCGCGCAGGCGGCTCAGCAGCGCGTACAGCTTGTTGGCGAACGGCAGCGCCACGTAGATGCCGAACAGCACGCCGGTGGTGGTGGTCAGCAGGTTGCTGGCCGCCGCCAGCGCCATCAGCGTGTCCTTCTGCTCCGGCAGGGCGGTGATCAGCGTGCCGGCGCAGGCGGCCATCATGCTGCCGCTGCCGACGCCGCAGGCGATGGCCAGCGCCTTGTCGCTGAACAGGTTCCAGGAGTGCACCACCGGCACGATCAGCGAGAAGAAAATGGTGCCGAACATGGTGCCGATCGCGTAGACGCTGAGCGCGCCCATGCCTTCCGGGCTGCGCAGGCCGTAGCGTTCGGAGATCACCGCGATATTGGGTTCGCGGTCGATGGAAAACGTTGCCCCCACCGCCTCGCGGCCCATGCGGAACAGCAGCACCGCCACCGGCATCGCCACCAGCGCGGTGGCGACATTGCCCAGCTCGTGGAAGATCAGCACCGGCCCGGCGGCGACGATGGCCTGGAACTGCGGCCCCAGCAGCGTGGCCAGCTTGGCCACCAGCGGCAGCACCGCGATGATGATCACCTGGCTCAGGGTGGCGCTGACGTCGCGGCTCACCCAGCGGCCGGCCAGCGGATTGACAGCCGGGTTGCACATCATGCCCAGCACGAAGGCGTACAGCAGCGGCAGCAGGATGATGCTGCCCTTGCCCACCGAAAACTTCTGCACGTAAATCAGTTCGGCGACGATCACGATGCCTATCGCCATCAGGTGGGCCAGACGGTTGAATCCCGCGCCCGCAGCCACCCCGCCGCCCTGCAATTGCCCAACACCCGCATGCGCCATGCTTTTATTCCCGTTATTGTTTTGCGGCCGCGGGGGCCAACGTGGTTTCCACCAGCTTGATCCAGTACGCCGCGCCTATCGCCAGCGCCTGGTCGTTGAAATCGTAATGCGGGCTGTGCAGCCCCGCGCTGGGCGCCGGACCGTCCACGCCCAGCCAGGCATAACAGCCGGGACGCTCCTGCAGCATGAAGGCGAAGTCTTCGGACGCCATCGACGGCCGCATATTGGTGCGCACGTTCGCCTCGCCCAGCAATTCGGCGGCGACGTCGGCCGCCCGCCAGGTTTCCGCCTCGGCGTTGATGGTGGCCGGATAGCGGTACCAGTAGTCCATTTCCGCCTCCACGCCCATCGCCAGCGCGATGTGGTCGACCAGCGCGCGCATCCGGCTCTCTATCACCGCCTGCACCGTGGGATTGACATAGCGGACCGTGCCACGCAGCAGCGCCTGCTCGGGAATGATGTTCCAGGTGGAACCCGCTTCCACCTGGGTGACGGACAGCACCGCGCAATCCAGCGGATCGACGTTGCGGCTGACGATGCTCTGCAGCGCCGTCACCAGCTGGGCCTGGGCCGCGACCACGTCGCGGGTGCGCTCCGGCATCGCCGCGTGGCCGCCCTGGCCGCGCAGGCGGATCTCGAACAGGTCGAAGGCCATCATCATCGGGCCCGGATGCATGGCCATCTGCCCCAGCGGCAGGCCGGGCCAGTTGTGCATGCCGTAGACGCCGTCCACCGGGAAGCGCTCGAACAAGCCGTCTTCCAGCATCTCCTGGCCGCCGCCCTCGTTCTCTTCGGCCGGCTGGAAGATGAACTGGACAGTGCCGTCGAACGCGCGGCTCTCGGCCAGATGCCTGGCGGCGCCAAGCAGCATCGCGCAGTGGCCGTCGTGGCCGCAGGCGTGCATGCGGCCGGCGTGCAGCGAGCGGTAAGGCGCGTCGCCCTCTTCATGCAGATGCAGCGCGTCCATGTCGGCGCGCAGGCCGATGGAGCGCTCGCCGCCGCCGGCGCGCAAGGTGCCCACCACGCCGGTGCGGCCGATGCCGGTCGCCACCTCCAGCCCAAAGCTGCGCAGCAAAGCAGCGATCTTGCCCGCGGTGCGGTGCTCGTCGAACGCGGTTTCCGGATGGCGGTGCAGATCCTGCCGCCATGCCGCCATGTCCTGCACGGCGGCATCGGACAGCATCGCGAATCCGCCCAACCGGCCTTGCCTGTCTGCCTGCATACCCTTCTCCCGATTCGCGGCAGCCAAGTCCAATGGACTGAATAACCACACCGCGAAAGTACCTTGTCATTATGAGCGGCGATTGTAAGCAAATGACAAACAATTCTCCAACATCATAGAATGGTTTCTTTGTTGCCTTTAAGGCAACACAACTAATCAGGATGAAACATGGAGTTCAATGATCAGCGCGTCCGTTACTTCTTCGAAGCGGCCCGGCTGGGCGGCGTGCGCGCGGCGGCGGACCGCATGGACATCGCCGCTTCCGCGGTCAGCCGGCAGATCCGCCAGCTGGAGATGGAACTGGGCGCCACGCTGTTCGAACGCCACCGCCGCGGCTTCCAGCCGACCGAGGCCGGCCGGCTGCTGCTGGACTATCACAGCAAGCAGCTGAGCGAGCAGGAAGCGGTGATGACGGCGCTGCGCGAGCTGAAAGGCATACACCGCGGCCACGTGTCCGTGGTGACCGGCGGCGGCGTGATCAGCGATCTGATCGAAGCCATCCATCCGTTTTCCCAGCGTTACCCGCAGATCACGGTGGGCATCGACATCCGCGGCACCAACGACATCGTGCGCACGGTGCTGGAGGACCGGGCGCATATCGGCATCGTGTTCTATACCGCGCCCAACCCTTTGTTGAGGGTGCACCGCAGCTCGGTCCAGCCGCTGTACGCGGTGGCAGCCCCCAATCACCCGCTGGCGCGGGCGAAACGCCCCATCGGCCTGGAGGAGCTGGCGCGGCACAAGCTGGCGCTGCCGGACGTGAGCTTCGGCGTGCGGCAGATCCTGCGCGACGCGGAGCGGGCCGAACAATGCCAGCTGGAACCGGCCATCGTCACCAATTCCTACCGGGTGATGATTGAATACGCGCTGACCGGGCAGGCGGCGACGGTGCAGCCGCTCTTCGCAGTCCGGCGCGAGCTGGAAAACGGCCAGTTGCTGGCCATTCCGATCGAACAGCGCAATCTGCAGCGGGCCGAGGTGCACCTGATCACCCATCAGGGCCGGCGGCAAAGCCCGGCCGCCGCCAGGCTGCTGGAGATGCTGGCCGGCTCCATGCCGGCCTTCCGCGACGGCGCCGTTACGCCGTAGCGTCCGCGAAGCTCCGCGCCAGTTCCGCGAAGGCGCGGGCGGCGGCGCTGCGATAGCCGTCCCGCTTGGTCAACAGCGCGGCCTGCCGCCCCGGCAAGGCCGGCTCCAGCGCCAGCACCACCAGCCCTGGCTGGCTGGCGGCGACGGCCGCGGGCAGGATGCCGGCCAAGCCGCCGTGGCGGATGACCTCCACCGCCGCGCCCATGCCGTTCACCTCGATCGCCGCCCTGGGCCGGATGCCGTGGCGGAGGCAGTAGTCGTCGACATGGCGGCGCGTGATGAAATCCGCGCTCAGCAAAACCAGCGGCATCGCCTCCAGCTCCGCCAGGGACAAGGCCTCCCTCCTCCCCGCCAGCGGGTGCCCCTCTCCCGCCACCAGCGCCAGGCGCTCGTCCAGCAAGGGCTGTGCCTCCACCTCCAGCGTGCCCGAGGGCGCGAAGCCAATGCCGATATCGAAAGCGTCGTCGGCCAACCCGGCCTCCATCGCCTCTTGCGACATCTCGCGCACGATCAGCGCGATGCCGGAATGGCGCTGATGGAAGCGCGCCAGCAAGGGCCCCGCCAGCCAGGCGGCGAAGGTCGGGGTCATCGCCAGGCGCAGCTGCCCGCGCTGCAACGAAGCCACATCGTGCAAGGCGCGCTTGCCGGCCTCCAGATCGCGCAGCGCGCGGCGGGCGTAGACCCGGTAGGCGTCGCCGGCGTCGGTCAGCCGCAGCTGGCGGCCGCTCCGGTCGAACAGCTCCGCGCCCAGCGCCTCTTCCAGCTGGCGTATCTGCTGCGACAGCGTCGGCTGGGAAACATGCAGCGCCTCGGCCGCGCGGGTGAAATTGCGGTGCTCGGCTACCGCGAGGAAGTAACGGATGTGTCGTAACAGCATGAGCCCAAACTATTGGTTATTCCTATGAAAGTCATAATTTACCAGTCTTGGACCCAATAATAAAAGCGGCGCATCATCCGTTCATCGTTTCACCACACGGAGAACCGCCATGCAGGACATCATCGCCGGCACCCTCAAATTCCAGCGCGAGGCCTATCCGGAACGCGCCGAACTGTTCCGCCGGCTCGCCGGCTCGCAATCTCCCGCCACGCTATTCATCGCCTGCTCCGACAGCCGGGTGGTGCCGGAATTGCTGACCCAGCGCGAACCGGGCGAGCTGTTCGTCATCCGCAACGCCGGCAACATCGTGCCCGGCTACGGCCAGGAGCCGGGAGGCGTGTCAGCCTCCGTGGAATACGCGGTCGCCGCGCTGGGCGTGGCCGACATCGTGGTCTGCGGCCATTCCGACTGCGGCGCGATGACGGCCGTCGCCTGCGACAAGGATCTGACGGGCATGCCCGCCGTCGCCGGCTGGCTGCGCCACGCCGACTGCGCCAAGGCGATCAGCGACGCCGGCGAGCACGCCGGCCACGACGCCAAAGTGAATGCCATGGCCCGCGAAAACGTCATCGCCCAGCTGGCCAATCTGCGCACCCATCCCTCGGTGGCGCTGGCGCTGAGGCAGGGCCGGCTGCGCCTGCACGGCTGGATGTACGACATCGCCAGCGGCGACATCCAGGCCCTGGATCCGGAGCAAGGCCGCTTCGTTCCGCTGCTAGATTGCCCGCAAACGGCGGCCATGCTGGACGGCGCCGTCCAACGGCCCTGAACCAAAACCATCCCCCGCGCGGCGGCGCGCCAGCCTTTCATGGCACCGCCAGCCGCGCTCAATCCCAAGCAAGGAGAATCAATATGCAATCCCAATGCCAGCAAGCCCCGCGCCAAGCCCTGACCGACGCCATCATCGCCGCCAAGACGCGCAAGCGCCTGAGCTTCGAGGAGATAAACCAGGGCACCGGCCTCAGCATCGCCTACACCACCGCCGCGCTGCTGGGCCAGCACGCGCTGCCGGAAGCGGCCGCCCGCCTGGTGGCGGACCGTCTGGAACTGGACGACGACGCCGTCACGCTGCTGCAGACCATCCCGCTGCGCGGCAGCATTCCGGGCGGCGTGCCGACCGACCCCACCATCTACCGCTTCTATGAAATGGTGCAGATCTACGGCACCACGCTGAAGGCGCTGGTGCATGAGCAATTCGGCGACGGCATCATCAGCGCGATCAACTTCAAGCTGGACATCAAGAAAGTGGAAGACCCGGACGGCGGCCAACGCGCGGTGATCACGCTGGACGGCAAGTACCTGCCGACCAAGCCGTTCTGATTGTCCCCGCAGGCGGATCGGCGGTCTCTCCCGAGCCGCGTCCGCAGCAGCCGCCGGCATCGCGCCGGCGGCTGAACCGGCGCTACTGCTAGCCGCGCGCGGGCTCCGGCGCGCGCTCGGCCAGCATCAGCGCCACCGTGGCCATGCCCAGCATGGCCGCCACGGCCCCGGTCAGAAACACCGCGCCGTAGCCGAAGCTGTCGGCGAACAAGCCGGCCACCGGCCCCGTCAAGCCATAGGCCAGATCCTGGAAAGCCGCGAAGCCGCCCAGCGCGGAGCCGCGCAGATGGGCTGGCACGCGCTTGATCACCTCCACGCCCATGCCCGGGAACACCATGGAGCAACCGACGCCGGTCAGCAGCGCCCCCAGCAAGGCGGCGGCCGGCGTGGCCGCGCTCCAGATCAGCCACTGGCCGACGGCCTCCACCGCCAGCGAGGCCAGCGCCACCTTCGCGCCGCCGATGCGATCGGGCAAATGGCCGCACAACACGCGCACCAGCACGAAGCCGACGCCGAAACCGGTCAGGCCCAGGCTGCCCCAGGCCCAGCCCCGGCTGGAGAAATACAAGGCGAAGAAGGCGCCCAAACCGGCGAAGCCGACCCCTTGCAGAAAGACCGCCGCACCCGGCTTGCCGATGCGCCCCAGGATGCGCAGGAAGGACTCCCGCTGGCCGGCATGCGGCGCGATGCGCGGAAACCGCCGGATCAGAAGCAACCCGGCCAGCGGCAGCAACGCGCAAGTAGCCATCAGCGGCCGGAAGCCCGCCTGCTGGAACAACAACAGCCCCAAAGGCCCGCCGGCGGCGAAAGCGCCATACATTCCCATGCCCACCAGCGACATCACCTTGCCGGAATGGGCCGGCCCCATCAGGCCTATGCTCCAGGCCGCCATGCCGACGATGGCCAGACTCTCGCCCAGACCCAGCAGCAAGCGCCCGGACAACAGCACGCCCAGCGCCAAGGCCGGCTGATCGGCCAGCCAGGACGAAGCCAGGCAAACCGCGCCGGCCAGCATGTACAGGTACAGCCCGCGCCGCATGCAGGCCTTGCCGCCCTGCTGATCGCACAGGCGCCCGGCGTAGCCGCGGGTCAGGATGGTGGAAAAGAAAGTGATGCCCACCGCCAGCCCGCCCAGCGCGTTGCCGTAATGCAGTTGGTCGATCACATAAATGGAGGTGACCGGCAGCGACATCGCCACCGCCAGATAAGACAGGAACAACGCCGCCGTCTTGGCCAGCAGGCGGCGGTAAGCTTGAGGAAATGACAGGACTTCAGACATGAACAGCGATCTCCGCGCAGATCCCGGCCCGCGCGGCGGTCGCTTCAATAAGGCAACGCACCGCGCCACGGCCGGGTGGCTAGGGTGCGTTGCTTGACGTAAACGCTTACGGCCGCAGGCTTGCGCCTGACGGCGGATATAGTTCGCCTAACTTATCACTTGCGCCGCCGTCACGCAAGCCCGCGGCCTCCCCGCCTGGCCTCATCCTGGCTCGCCGGCGGCCCCGGCTTCATTTCCGGCTGCTGAAGCAACTGGCACATGCCGCCCATGCTGGGCACCATGCACAAGGGCGTGCCCGGCGGCAGGCCGGCGTCAGGCGTCCCTTCCGCCACGCTGTCCGCGCCGCGGCTGGTTTCGAGCGGGGTGTAGTCCAGGCGCGGCAACAAGGTCGGCGCCAGCACTTTCAGCACCTGCACCGGCAAGGCGCTGGTGAACCGGTAATCGGCCGCCTTGGGTCCGGCCACGTAGGCGACGATGGTGCCGAAGTAATGGTCGCCGATATAGAACACGAAGGCGCCGGAGCGGCTGACCACCCGCGCCGAGGTCAAGCCGCCGCCGCGGGAGAAGGTCTTGAAGCGGTTGTCGCCGGTGCCGGTCTTGCCGCCTATCAACGTGTGTTCGCCCTTCTTGCGGTCGAAGGAACCGGCCACCCGGTGGGCGGTGCCCTTGTCCACCACTTCGGACAGCACCTGGCGCACCAGCTGCGGAATCTCCGGCGGCAGCACCCTCACCCCGCGCGTCGGCGCCTGCGCCAGCGAAGTCTCGTACGGCGTGGCCTCGGCGAAGCGCATCTTGTCGATGTAGACGGTGGGCAGGCGGACGCCGTCATTGGACAGGATGCCCATCAGCTCGGCCAGGGCCGCCGGCCGGTCGGCCGAAGCGCCCAGCGCGGTGGCGTAGGACGGCACCAGGGAGTCGAAGGGATAGCCCATCCGCTTCCACGCCGCGTGTATCTTGCGGAAAGCGTCGGTTTCCTGGATCTGGCGGATGCGGTTGTCCTGGCCGCCCTTGTGCTTGCTGTTGAACAGCCACTGGTACACTTCCTGGCGCTGGGCGGCGCTGGCCTGGACCATCTCGCTCCAGCCCGCGTCGGGATGCGCGTGCAGATAGGCGACCATCCACAGCTCCAGCGGATGGACCCCGGCCAGGTAGCCGCGGTCGGCCAGGTTGAAGCGGTCCGGGCCCAGCTCGTCGTACAGCTTGGCCAGCGTCGCGGGCTCCAGCTTGGCCGGCGGATTGGCGTGCTTGGCGATGAAAGCCGCCATCGCCTGCTGATCTTCCGTCGGGCGGATGCTGCGGAAGATCACCGCCAGACGCTTGGGACTGCGCCGCGCCTTCTCCACCAGCAACGCGTCGATCTGGTTCACATCCTTGCCGCGGTACTTGTGGTAGAAGCCGGCCATGAAGGTCTTGCCTTCCTTGTCGGCGAAGCGCTGCAGGTATTCGCGCCGGCGCGGGTCTTCCTTATCGCCCATCAGGGTGTCGTCGTAGCCGGCCGGATACATGTAGTAGCGGACGATGTCGCGCATCACCCGGATGTAGACCAGGTTCACCGAGCGCTGGGTCGCCTCGCGCAGGCTCAGGATGCGGCCATTGTCGTTCTTGTCGAAGTTCTCGAAAGTATGGCGCCCGCCGCCGGTGAAGAAGCTCTCGCCCGGGCTGGCGCTGTACTTGCGTTCCAGGGAAGCGGCCAGCATGGACGGCAAGGTGCGGTCGTCGCTCTGGCGCAGATAGTCTATCGCCCAGCGCCGCAGCACCGACTCATGCTCGCCCGACTTGATCTTGCCCAGCGCCTCAGGGCTCAGGCCCGCGTATTGCCGGTGCAGATCGGCGATCACTTCCAGATAGGTGACCAGCGTGCGCAGCTTGGAGGTGGAGCCCAGGTCCAGCTTGGTGCCCTCGTTGATGTCGAAGGGCTGGTCGAAATTGTCGGCCTGCACCCGCACCTTGTTGCCGAACGGCGTGCGTTCGATCAGCGTGAAGCTGTAGGTCACGCCCTCCGGCGAGCCCTGCTGCAGCAGGAACTTGTCGCCCAGGCCCACCGACTTCGCGTACTCGGGGTCGCGCAGCTTCATCAGGTGGTCGGTGACCGACTGCTGCAGCTGCGAATCCAGCGTGCTGTTGACCTCGAGATCGACATGGTCCAGATCGTACAGCCTGGGCATGCCCAGCATGCCGGCCAGCTTGATCCGCACCGCGTTGGCGCCCTTGCGCTCCACCAGCGACTTGACCGTCGGATTCACTTTTTCCTTCTGCTGCCGCAGCGACACCTTCAGCGCCGCGTCGCACAGCTCCTGCGAGATCACCTTGTCCCGCGCCATCAGCCGCAGATAGGAATTGGTCAGGTCTTCCAGCACCTTCATGTCGCCATTCAGGTAAGCGGACGGGCCGCGCTGGGAAATCATCAGGCTGAACGCCTCCTTGAACACGGTGGCCTGCTCGTCCACCGTCAGCGGAGAGTCGTTGTCCAGCGTGCGGTTCATCTCGTCGAAAGAGCGGCCATACCAGGCCCACATGCCGTCGCCAATGCCGGAGATCTCGCCGAAACCGGCGCGCGCCGCCAGCGGCACCGTGTTCAGATACTCCACCACCAGTTGGCGGCGGAAAGCGGTGGTGTCCTCGCCGTTGTGATAGGCGCGCACCGAGGCCGACAACATCTGGCGCAGCTTTTCCTTGGGCGAGCCGGTGCGGCCGCCGGGGGAATGGCGGAACTTCTCGATCTGGGTGGCCAGGGTGCTGGCGCCGGCCGAGTGGTAGCCGGAGCGGAACAGGTGCAGGCTCTCGTCGGCCAGCGCCTTGCCGAAGCGCGACCATTCGATGGCCGGGTTCTGCTGCGGATTGCCATCGTCCAGCAGGGTATGGTTTTCGATGTACAGCAGACCGGCCACCAGCAACCGCGGCAGCGATTCGAAATTACTGTATATCCGCTGCGGATACTGCGACTGGTAAATGGGCCTGCCATAGCCGTCCCGGACCAGCAGCCCGGCCTGGTCCTTCTCGCGGTATGGCGGGAACAGGCCCAGCGGCAGCAGCGGACCGGTGACGCCGCGGTCGGTCAGCTTGATCAAGTCGGGGGACTGGCGGGCCTGGGCGTCTATCGCGTAACCGCGCTGCCCCAGCCGCTGCAGGAAGCGCGGCAGCTCGACATAGCCCATGCGCTGGTCGTAGGGGCCGCCGGGAGAGGGAAAACGCATTTCCTTGCTCGGCCCCTGCTCCACCGCGAAGGTGGCGTGGCGGCCGGCGCGGCTGAAGAACATCGACTGGAAGTGGGATGTGTGGATTTCGTTCAGCAGCAACGAGGCGCCCAGGCCGAACAATGCGATGCCAAGGCCGGCCAGCGCCCACCAAACGGAAGAAGACGGTTTGCCCTTGCCCAATCCGAGTTTGGCTTCCGAAGTGTCTATCATGATCAGTCGGCCCTCAGGGCCGCCCCCTTAGCAGGAACTGGAGAATGTCGCCGCCGCTCCGCCCCCGGCGGCATCCTCTCGGATATCGCGCGCCAGACAGGCTTTATCTCACTATCGGACAGCCTTACGGCTTTACAAGCCCGGGACAACTCTACTCACAATTCCCTTGCGCCGACACGCGCCTTCCGCGCCCTGCGCGCCCCTTCGGCTCAGGCCAGCACGCCCGCCGCCAGCGCGGACGCCTGGCCGGCGAACTTCACCACTTTGGCCACAGCCTCGATCGAACGCGCGGTCTGATCCAGCGCCGCGGCGGCCGCGTCCGCCTCCTGCGTCGCTTCGGTCAACGCGTTGACGGCGGCGGCATACTGGGCGGTGGCATGGTCCAGATCCTTGGCGATGGCCGCCAAAGCCTGGCCGGTAAGTGTCTCCTGCAAATCGGAACATTGGCGGCTGACGGCGCCCGAGGTGTCCACCATCAGGTTGTTCAGGCGCGACGCCAGGCCGGTCAGCAGCTCGGCCAGATCATGACTGTCCATGGTTTGCCTCCTCGTCAACTATTCGGCAGATCGCGGTACAGCGCCCGCAGGCGCCGCGCCTCCGCGATGAAATCATGCAAGCGGTCAAGCGGCTTGCCTGGCTGATCCAGGCTGGCGCGCAGCTGTCGATGCAGCTCCGGGAAGTCCCGCACCGCCTTGTCGGTGGAGTCCAGCGCCTGCTCCAGCCTGTCGTAGCCGGCCAGCTGCGCGGCTACCTTCTGGTCGAAGCGATAGCGCTCCCAGCTGTGATAAGGCGGGCGCACGCCGTCGCGGTTGACCAGCCCCAGATAGCGCAAGCGGATATTGAGCACATAGAGCTTCAAATCCTCGTCCACCCGTCCCATCATCTGCGCCAACGCGTCCAGCCCGGGCTGGGCGCGGTCCATCACGCTGCGCAAGCCCTCGCGGCGCTGGGCCGCGAGCATGGCCTGGCCCAATGCGTCCACCGCGACAGCGACGCCATTCGCCGCCTGAGCGTCCAGCGTCCCGGCCGGCAGGCCGCGCAGGCTGGCCGCCAAATCCTGCGACGCGCGGTCTATGTCCTCCATCTTGCCGCCGTCCGCCAGCTTGGCCAGCGCTTCCGAGTAGCAGCTGAGCGTGTCCAGCGCAGCAGCCACCCGGGACAGCGGCGCGCTCAGGTCGTAGCTTTCGCCCTGCGCGTTCACCAGCGGGAAGCCCTGCGCGCCCACCTTGCGGTCAGGATAGCCAAGCACGGCGCTGTCACGCGCGTCGCGCTGCAATTGGTCGAAGCTCGCCTGGGCGCCGCGATTCACCTGGACGGCGGCGTCCCGCAAAGCGATGAATTTTCCGCTGTCGACGCTGCCGGCGCAGCCGGCGAGCAGCGCCAGAAGCAGCGCGGCGGGCAACAGGGATGAAGGAATGGGCATGGCGCGACTCCGCGATGGACGATGACGGCCCGGACCGCCTGGCGGGGCCGGCGATGACATGCCTTCCAGATATAGTCCGTCATCAAACCAAGGCAAAGCGATTGCAGACCGCTTAAGTAATACGCCGTATTCCCCTCTTGCCCATGAACGCCCGCGCCATGCCGGCGTGAACCGTCAGCGCGGACGCCACGGCTGGCCGCGCCCCACCAGCCGCCGCGCCAGCAGCGACGCCGCCAGCGAGGCCAGCGCCGAGCTGAGCACGATCAGCGTCGCCATCGCGGCGGCGGCAGCGGTGTCGCCGGCGTCGTCCATGGTCACGATGGCCACCGCCGCCAGGCTGCGCTCCGGTCCGGCGATGAACACCAGCGCCGACAGCGTGGTCATCGCCGACACGAACAGGAAGCGCGACACGTCCAGCAGCGCCGGCAGGCAGACGGGCAGCGTCACTCGGCGCAGCGTGATCCAGAACGGCACTTTCAACGCGGCGGCCACGGCTTCGAACTCGCCATCCATTTGCTTGAGCGCGGTGGCGATGGTCAGATGGGCGGTGGTGTAGAAGTGGACGACAGTGCAGGCCGTCATCAACGCCAGGCCGCCATACAAACCGTTGAGCGGATTGTCAGGGTGGTTGAAGAAGAACACATAGCCCAGGCCCAGCACCAGGCCGGGCACCGCCATCGGCAGCATCGCGAACAGCCGCAGCGCGCCCTTCGCCAGAGGCGCGGCCGGCAGCTTCTCGCAGCAATAGGCGCCCAGGAAAGCCAGCGTCGCGCCGATCGCCGCGGTGGCCGCGGCCATTTCCAGGCTGTTGAAATACGCGTCCCAGCCGCCGCCGTCCACTTGGTCGAAACGGTAGTGCGCCAGCGTCAGGCTCAGGTCATACGGCCAATACTTGATGAAGGAAGCCGCCACGCCGACGCCCATCAGCCCCAGCAGAGGAATCGACATCGCCGCCAGCAGGGCGAACGCGGCCGCGTCCCGCGCCGGGGCTCTAGAGGGCGCGAACGGCGTGGACCGCGCGGACAAGGCCGCGCGCTGGCGGCGCGACATCGCCCGCTCGATGAAGCAGGACAGCACGGCTGGCAACAGCAGCATCAGGCCCACCACCGCGCCGCGCGGAAAATTCTGCTGCCCCACCACCTGCTTGAACGCCTCCACCGCCAGCACATTGCAATTCCCGCCCACCACCTTGGGCACGCCGAAGTCGGTAAGCACCAACGTGAACACCAGCAGCGCCGACGACGCCAGGCCGTAACGCGCGCCAGGCAGCGTGATGGTGGCGAAACGCCGCCACGCGCCGGCGCCCATCGCCCGCGCCGCCTCGTACAAGCGGGCGTCGGCGACGGACAAGGAAGTGGAAAGCAGCATGAACGCGTAAGGGAAAGCATAGAACGCCTCGCCGGCGACCATGCCCCAGAAGCCGTAAATGGACCCGCCGCCCAGCCAGCCTTTCAACAGGCCCTGGTTGCCGAACAGGTAAACCAGCGAGATGGCAGGCAGCAGCGAAGGCGCCAATAGCGGCAACAGCGCGATCTGGCGGAACATCCCCCTGCCCGGCGCCCGGCTGCGGCACAGCGCCCAGGCGAAGAGGAAAGCCGACGGCACCACCAGCGCCGACACCGTCAAGGCCAGCAGCAAGCTGTTGCCGGCGGCGCGCATCAGGCCGGGCGAAGCCAGCACCTCGGTGAAATTGTCGAGTCCGGCGAAATCGCCGTCCATGGTCAGCACCGATTTGCCGAGAATGAACAACAGCGGCAGGCCCAGCGCCAGCGCCAGGCATCCCAGCAGCGCCCAGGCCAGCGCGGCGCCGGCCAGGCGTTCGCCATCCAAGCTCAGGGCGGCGGGCAGCCATCGTCGCGCCAGGCTCAGCATGCCGTTTCTCCCGGATAGGCGCGCAACTGCGCGGCCGGCAACTCCACCGGCACGATCTCGCCCGGCACCAGCGGCTGGCGGTTCAGCATCGACGGACATACTTCGGCGCGCAGGATCAGGCCGGGCATGCCTTCCGGGCGCAAGCGCAGCCGCGTCATCGCGCCGCCGAAAGACACATCCTCCACCCGCGCCAGCAAAGTGTTGGCCGCCGGCTCCCAGCGCGGCTTGACGATGACGTCCTCCGGCCGGATGAACAGCGTCAAGGCCATGGCATCGGGCAGATCCCAGGTCAGGCTCAGCGCGCAGCCGCCAACCGCCGCCTCACGACCGCCGCGGCGCTCCGCCGGCAGCCAGTTGGCGTCGCCGACGAATTCGGCGACGAAACGGCTGGCCGGGCTGCGGTAGATCTCGGCCGGCGTGCCGATCTGCTCGATCCGGCCGGCGTTCATCACCACCACCCGGTCGGCGATGGACAAGGCTTCTTCCTGATCGTGGGTCACCATCAGCGTGGTGACGCCCAGCCGCCGCTGCAGGCCCTTAAGCTCATCGCGCAACTTGTCGCGCACCCGCGCGTCCAGCGCCGACAACGGCTCATCCAGCAGCAACAGGCCGGGCGAGGTGGCCAGCGCGCGCGCCAGCGCCACCCGCTGCTGCTGGCCGCCGGACAGCTGCGACGGGTATTTTCCTTCCGAACCCGGCAGGCCGACGATGTCCAGCAGCTCGCGCACCCGGCGGGCATGGCCGGCCTTGTCGCGGCGTGGTGTCAGGCCGTAGGCGATGTTGTCGGCCACGGTCAAGTTGGGAAACAGCGCGTAACTCTGGAACACGATGCCGTAGTCGCGCTTGGCCGGCGCCGCGCGGGTGATGTCGCGGCCGGACAGGTGGATCGCGCCGGCATCCGGCAAGTCCAGCCCGGCGATCAGCCGCAACAACGTGGTCTTGCCGCAGCCGGATGGGCCAAGCAGGCAGACAAACTCGCCCTTGCGGATGGAAAGCGAGGCTTGGTCCAAAGCGGTGAAGGCGCCGAAACGGCGGCTGAGCGCATGAACGGATAAATGCTCGGACAAGCCGGACAAGCTATCGACCGGTTTCATCGGGTGCTCCAGTGACCTGAGACAGTGCGTAAAACAAGCCGCCCCCGGCACGGGGGCGGCTGCTAGGCGGCCGCTTATTCTTTCGGCGCGGCCTTGCTTTCATAGCGGCGCGACCATTCCTTCAGGATGGCGTCGCGGTTTTTGGCGGCCCAGCCGAAGTTGTTCTTGGACAGCCGCTGCGAGTAGTCGACCGGGATGAAGGGGTTCTGCTTGGCCACGCCCGGCATCGCCAGCACCGCGTAGTTCTGCTCGTACAGCTTCATCGCCGGCAGGCTCACCGAGAAGTCGGCCAGCTTCCTGGCGGCTTCCAGGTTCTTGGTGCCCTTGATGATGGCGGTGGCTTCCAGATCCCAGCCCAGACCTTCCTTCGGGTAGATCAGGTCGATCGGCGCGCCCTTCTCCTTCAGCTGCGCGCCGCGGTATTCAAACGAGATGCCGATCGGATACTCGCCGGCGGCGGCCATCTTGCAGGGCTTGGAGCCGGAATGGACGTACTGCGCCATATTGGCGTGCAGCTTGTCCATGTAATCCCAGCCCTTCTTCTCGCCCATGGTCTGCAGCCAGGCCGACACGTCCAGATAGCCGGTGCCGGACGAGGCCGGATGCGGCATCACGATCTGGCCCTTGTAGACAGGCTTGGTCAAATCGGCCCAGCTTTCCGGCTTGGGCAGATTCTTTTTCGCCGCTTCGACGGTGTTGAAACAGATGGTGGCGGCCCATACGTCCATGCCGGTCCATTTCGGCGGCTTGGCCTTGTCGACGAACTGCGGGCTCAGCTTCTCCACGCCCTTGGGCGCATAGCCCTGCAGCATGCCCTGCTGGTCCAGGATCATCAGGCTGGTGGCGGCCAGGCCCCACACGGCGTCGGCCTGGGGATGGTTTTTCTCCGACAGCAGCCGGGCGGTGATCACGCCGGTGGATTCGCGCACCCAGCGGATGTCGATGTCCGGATTGGCCTTCTCGAACGCCTCCTTGTAATCCTTCACCTGGTCCGCCTCCAGCGCGGTGTAGACAGTCAGCGTGGTCTTGGCCTGCGCCAGCGGGGACAGCAGCCCGGATACGGCCAGGGCGGCCGCGACAGCCATCTGCTTTTTCATCGACGATGCTCCTTGGTTTAGACGTATAGACAAATCTATTTACACATCGGACTGATTGAAACAAAACAGCGCAACGATAAGCGCCGGCGATGACAGGCCGGTGAACTCGGCATGAAGCTTGTCTTGCCGCGCTAGACCTATGCGGGCGGAAAGCCCCGCGGCTCTTATCTATAGTGAGGACTGGACACAGGCGACGACAGATGAATACGACCCCGCAAGGCCATATGGCGCAGCAGGCATGCCGCTCTCAGGAAATGGCGCTTCGCCCCGCATCCCCGAAAAGGAGCGATGGTTGACCCTGCGCGAGGAAAGCGGCAGCCTGGGTCCGGGCGGAATCCGAGCGAACAAAGCGGAGCAGACATGAAGTCCAAACGTCTGTCGGACAGCATCATCATCCGCCTGCTGGCGCTGTCCCTGGCCATCATGATCTTCGGCGTGCTGTCGCGTTACTACGCGCTGGGCTCCTTTCTGCGGCAGGACCTGGGCCAGGTCGTCTCCGAGCAGCAGCTGGCGCTGGCTGGCTACGTCGCCCACGACATCGACGACAAGATCAAGCAGCGCAAAGCCTTGCTGTCCCGCCTGGCCACCGCGCTGCCTCCCGAGCTGCTGGACCAGCCTGACGCCCTGCGCGCCTGGCTGAAGGAGCGTTACCAGTACCAGCCGCTGTTCTCCATCGGCTTGTTCGTGGTGCGTCCGGACGGCCGCGTGATCGCCGATTATCCGGAGGTGCCGCACCGGATTCAGGTCAACTACGGCGACCGCGACTACATCCGGCAATCCCTGCAAGGCCGGCTCTACATCGGCAAGGCGATAACCGGCCGCAGTTCGGGCGTGCCGGTGCTGCCGATGTCGGCTCCGGTGCAGGTGAGCGGCGAAGTGCCGGCGGTGCTGGTCGGCGTCACCGCCATCGCCGCGCCGGGTTTCCTCGACTTGCTGCAGCAATCCCGGATTGGCGACCATCGCGACAGCTTCCTGCTGATTTCCCCGCGCGACCATCAGATCATCACCGCCTCTCAAAGCGAGCTGACGCTGCAACCAACGCCGGAACCCGGGCGCGACCCGCTGCACGACCAGGCGATGGCCGGCTATCGCGGCGCGGCGGTGGCGGCCACGCCGCAAGGGGAGGAGGAGGTCCGCGCCATCGTGCAGGTGCCCAGCACCGGCTGGCTAGTGGTGGCCAAGCTGCCCGGCCGCGACGCCTTCGCCACGGTCGCCCGGGTGCAAAGCTTCACGCTGCGCCAGGCTTTGATCGCCTTCGTCGTGTTCTCGCTGCTGGCCTGCGGCGGCATGTACATCGTGCTGCGCCCGCTGTTCCGCGCCGCGCGCCACGCCGACCGCATGACGCGGGGCGAGTTGCCGCTGGAGCCCCTGCCGATACACCGCAAGGATGAAGTGGGCTATCTGATCGCCTCCTTCAACCGCCTGCTGCGCAAGCTGGAAGACAAGCAGACGGAGCTGGCGCAGATGGCGCACCACGACTCGCTGACCGGCCTGCCCAACCGCTTGCTGCTGTCCGACCGGCTGCACGTGGCGCTGGCCCAGGCCCAGCGCCGGGAGACCCGGCTGGCGCTGCTGTTCATGGATCTGGACAGTTTCAAGATGATCAACGACACCCTGGGCCACAAAGCCGGCGACAAGGTGCTGTGGCAGGCCGCGCAGCGCCTGTCCGGCACCGTGCGGCAGAGCGACACCCTGGCCCGGATAGGCGGGGACGAATTCGTGCTGTTGTTGAGCGATCTGGACGACAAGGCCGAAGACATCGCCCGCACCGTGGCCGACAAATGCCTGGAGGCCTTCGACACGCCCTTCCTGGTCTCCGGCACCTCGTGCCAGCTGGGCATCTCCATCGGCATCGCCATCGGCGACGGCTACAGCAACCCGGACAGCCTGCTGCAAGCGGCAGACCAGGCGATGTACCGCGTCAAGAAAACCGGCAGCAGCGGCAGCGCCACCATCACGCTCTAGAAGCAGCCAGCTTCGCGCGAGCAACGGCAGCGGTCCGCTCGCCGGCGGAAAACAGTCAGCCGGCTTTCGCCAGCAAAGCCAGCAGACGCTCGCCGGCATCCTCCAGGCGGCCGTCGTTCACCAGCTCGACGCAGCCGGGCGGCGGCGCGAAACCGGCCGACTCGCCCAGCCGGCGCGCGATCGCCTCCGCCGACTCCCGTCCGCGGCCAGCCAATCGCGCGGCCAACACCTCGGGGCTGGCGGTGATCCACAGCGGCCTCAACGTGGCGAAACGCTCGGCGGCGCGCGGCAACATCGCGCGCGAGCCATTGACCACCACATCCAGCCCCTGCTCAAGCCACATCGCCGTTTCCACGCCCAGCCCGTAAGCCAGGCCATGCCGCCTCCAGGCCAGCGCGAAACAGCCGCGCCGCTCGCGAGCGTCGAACTCCTCGGCGCTCAGCGCCACGTGGTTCTCGCCGCCGGCGTCCGCCGGCCTGGTGATGTAGCGATGGGCGAACATCACGCCGGACTCGGCCGGCAAGCGGCCGCGCGCGTAAGCGAGCAGGCTGTCCTTGCCGGCGCCGGACGGGCCGATCACATACCACAGGATTCCGGACTCAACAGTCATGGCGCGCCACCACTCCGTCAAAACCGCAGTGGGCCAGGTAGCGGAACGGCTCGCCCGGCGTCCGCTCGACGAACAGCGCGACGCCCTCGATCTCGGCCGTGGCGGCTAGGCCGGAGAAATGCCGCCTGGCGCCCGCCTCCAGCGCGGCGGCCGTTTGCGATCCGCGCGCCAGGCTGCTGGAAAGCGTCAGGTGGAAACGGAACTGCTCGAACACATATGGGTAGCCCCAGCGCCGGCACAGCTCCTCTTGCCGCGGACTCAGTCCCGGCCTGGACTTGGCCGGGCCGCTCCGGTCCGCCAGCGGCTCCAGCGCCGCCACGCAGGCGGCGGCCAGCTCGTCCAGCCGCGGCAGCGGCGTAGCCGGCCGCAGCGCGAGAAAGTCATCCAGCCAGCCCACCTCCAGATTCAGCGCGAATGGCTGGAACGCCGCCGCCAGCCCGGCGGTCCGCCGCAACAGCGCGTCCTCATCCAGGTCCGGCCGCAAAACGAACGGCGCCTTCAAGGTGGCGTGCCAGCCGTAGCGGGCGGCTTCGCCGGTCAAGCCGGCCAGGCCCTCCGCCCCGATGCCTGGCACCTCAGGCTGAGTCAGGGCGCCGCCGCTCAAGGCATCTCTCCCCAGCCAGCGGCAGCCGGCGCGCCACAGCTCGCTGTCCGGCCTGGGCGCATAATAAATCGCGTAGCGCGTCATTCCTGCTCCATCACCAATTGCACCAGGTCGCCGTTGAAGCAGGTGACGCCGTACTGCACCGGCGCGCCGGCCGCGTCGACGTTCAGCGACTTCACATGCAGCACAGGACGGTTCTTGGGAATGCCCAGATAATCGACCGTCTCCGCGTCCGGCAGCCGGGCGGTGACGCGGGTGAAGCGGCGGGTGTAGTCGGCCACGCCGCACTCGGCCAGCGCGCGCGTCACCGAGCGATGCCTCAGATACGCTTCCGGCAAGCCTGGGAACCGGGAAGCGGGAAAGAACATGGTCGCGTAATCCACCACCCGTCCCTCTACCTTGCTCAGGGTCTTGATGCGGTACAACGTGTCGCCCGCGACCACCTGCAGCAATTCCGCCAGCTCGGCGTTGGCCGGCACAGTATCGCTGTTCAGGATGTCGATGTCCGAGCTGAGGTTCTGCCGCGCCATGTTCTGCGAGAAGCGCGTGCGCTTGCTGATCGCGTAGTCGATCGCATTGTCCTGCACGAAAGTGCCGCGCCCCTGTTCCACCCGCAGCAGGCCGCGCTCCACCAGCGTGGCCACCGCGCGGCGTATGGTGTGGCGGTTGACGCCGAAACGGTCCGCCAGCTGCAGCTCGGTGGGCAGCTGCTGGCCCGCCTGCAATGCGCCGCCGGCGATGTCGGCCGCCAATGCCTCCTCTATCTGCCGCCACACGGCGATGCCGGAGCCTCTCTCTATCATTCCTATCCTTTCGCGTTTCTTAAACGACGTTTTCGCCTGGATCTGCAAATAGCAAACACGGGGCCGACGCGCCCAGATCCCTTCAAGCCTGCGTCGGGTGGCAGGCCCGAGGTTTTAAGCGGCTGCCTGTTTGAGCGATTTGACGTTAGCAAATCGCGAGTTCAGCCGCGCCTCGGGCCTGGCGGGACCCGACGGGAAGCCGCAGGCCAGGCTTGCAGGGTGGCTTTTAGGGGTGGAGGGGATATTTGGCCACACAAATATCCCCTCCCTGCCCGCCGGGCAGCCCCGGCTATGAAAAGCATCATCCGCGCAGCGGATTCAAAAAACATGTTGATCACCGCAGCGCTAAAGCAATCGTCTGTGCCCGCCTTGAAAACGTCACAAAACCTTCATCGCCGCGTGCTGTTTGTCCTTCGATGCCCGCCATTATCATGCATACGTCTATACGTTTATATGAATCTTTCTTGAACCATGAGGCACACGATGGACACCTCCACCCGACAGCGCTGGCTTTCCGCGCTGGCCAACAGCCCCATCGAACGGCTGCTGGCCCTGCTGCCGCCGGCTCTGCCCGCCGCGCCGCGCTGGCTGCGCCGCGCCGAAACCGGCCTGATGATGCTGCAAGGCCGCAGCGGCGGCGCCGGCGCCCGTTTCAACCTCGGCGAGATCAGCGTCAGCCGCGCCAGCTGCGAGATAGACGGCCATGTCGGCCACGGCTGGGTGCGCGGCGGCGACGGCCGCCACGCCGAGCTGATCGCCCAGGCCGACGCGTTGCTGCAAGACCCTGCCCGCCACGGCGAGCTGATGCTGGCGTGGATTGTGCCGCTGGAAGCGGAGCTGGCCGAGCGCCGCGCCGCCCGTTCGCGCGAAGCCGCCGCCAGCAAGGTCGAATTCTTCACCATGGTGCGGGGGGAATGACCATGCGCAGCGCTTTTGCCCATCCGGTGGACGATTCCCAACAGACTTTCCGCGCCGTATTGAGCTCGATGGCCGAACCCTTGTCGCCGCGCGCGCTGCCGGTGCTGCCGCCGGTCTTGCCCGGGTTGCAGGCCGCCACCGCCGCCCTGCTCTACACGCTGGCCGACCAGGATGTGCGCGTCTGGCTGCCGGCGCTGCCGGACGAAACCATCGCCAGCCTGCGCTTCCACACCGGCATGCGCGTGGCCGATCAGGCGGAAGAAGCCGACTTCATCGTGATCGCCGCCGGCATGCCGCTGCCGGATTTGATGAGTTTGAAAGCCGGCAGCGCCGAATATCCGGACCGCTCGGCCACGCTGTTGATCGAAGTGGATGGTTTCGGCGCGGATCAGGTCGAAGGCAGCGGCCCCGGCTTCGCCGCGCCGCGCCGCTTCGGCGCCGCCGGCCTGTCCGCAGGCTTCTGGAAAGCATGGCAAGACAATCATGCCCGCTTCCCGCTGGGCGTGGATGCCGTGCTGATTTCCGATACCCACATCGCCGGCCTGCCGCGCAGCGTCCGCATCCGGGAGGGTTGAGATGTATGTAGCCGTGAAAGGCGGGGAAACCGCCATCGCCCGCTCCTGGGACTTGCTGGCCGCCGCGCGCCGCGGCGACGAGGCAGTCCCGGAACTGAGCATCGCCCAAATCCGCCAGCAACTGCGCCTGGCCGTGGCCCGTGTGATGCAGGAAGGCTCGCTGTACGACGAAGAGCTGGCCGCGTTGGCGCTGAAACAAGCCAGCGGCGACAGCATCGAAGCCGTGTTCCTGCTGCGCGCCTTCCGCACCACGCTGCCGCGCTTCGGCCAGACGCTGCCGCTTAACACCGCGGCGATGCGGGTGCGCCGCCGCGTGTCCGGCACCTTCAAGGACGTGCCGGGCGGACAGATACTCGGCCCCACCGCCGATTACACCCAGCGCCTGCTGGACTTCGGTCTGACGGAAGCCGCGCCAAAGAGCGAACTGGAGCAGGCCGCCGCGCCGCTGCCGGACACGCTGCCCGGCGTGCTGCAGCTGCTGGACCGCGAAGGCTTGATCGAAGCCGACCTGCCGCCCGAGGGCGATCCGGAGCCGGTGGACCTGACCCGCGAGCCGCTGATGTTCCCCGCCGGCCGCCCGGCGCGGCTGCAGAACCTGGCCCGCGGCGACGAAGGCTGGCTGCTTGGCCTGGCCTACTCCACCCAGCGCGGCTACGCCGAGAGCCACCCCTTCGCCGGCGAAATCCGCATGGGCGAAGTCAGCGTGATGGTCTGCCCGGAAGAACTGGGCTTCGAGATAGACATCGGCGAGATCACGCTGACCGAATGCCAGATGATCAACCAGTTCGCCGGCAGCAAGACCGCGCCGCCGCAATTCACCCGCGGCTACGGCCTGAGCTTCGGCGAGGCCGAGCGCAAGGCGATGGCGATGGCGCTGGTGGACCGCAGCCTGCGCGCCGGCGAGCTGGGCGAAACCGCCCACGCGCCGGCGCAGCAAGGCGAATTCGTGCTGTATCACAGCGACAATGTCGAAGCCTCCGGCTTCGTCCAGCACCTGAAATTGCCGCATTACGTGGATTTCCAGGCCGAGCTGGCGCTGATCCGCCAACTGCGCGCCGCCGCCGACCAGGAGAAGGCCGATGACTGACTCCCGCAACGACCGCTACAACTTCGGTTTCCTCGACGAGAACACCAAGCGCATGCTGCGCCGCTCGCTGCTCAAGGCGGTGGCGATTCCCGGCTACCAGGTGCCGTTCGGCAGTCGCGAAATGCCGCTGCCCTACGGCTGGGGCACCGGCGGCATCCAGGTGACCGCCAGCGTGATCGGCCGCGACGACGTGCTGAAAGTGATAGACCAGGGCGCCGACGACACCACCAACGCCGTCAACATTCGCCGCTTCTTCGGCCGCGTGGCCGGCGTCGCCACCACCACAGCCACCGCCGACGCGACGCTGATCCAGACCCGGCACCGCATCCCGGAAACGCCGCTGGTGCCCGGCCAGATCATGATTTTCCAGGTGCCGGAGCCGGAGCCGCTGCGCACGCTGGAAGCCAGCGAGGTGGAAACGCGCAAGCTGCACGCGCACCAGGAATACGGGCTAATGCACGTCAAGCTGTACGAGGACATCGCCCGCTTTGGCCACATCGCCACCAGCTACGACTACCCGGTAATGGTGAACGACCGATATCTGGCCTCGCCGTCGCCGATTCCGAAATTCGACAACCCCAAGCTGGACATGAGCCCGGCGCTGCTATTGTTCGGCGCCGGCCGCGAGAAGCGCCTGTACGCGATCCCTCCCTACACCAAGGTGGAAAGCCTGGCCTTCGACGACCATCCGTTTACAGCCCAAACCTGGGAGCAAGGCTGCGCGCTGTGCGGCTCGCGCGTGAGCTACCTCGACGAAATCGTCACCGACGACGCCGGCAGCCGGATGTTCGTCTGCTCGGATACCGACTATTGCCAGCGGGAGAAACAAGCATGATGGCGCCCATCCTTAGCGTAAACGGACTCAGCAAGGACTACGGCAACGGCCAGGGCTGCTTCGGCGTCAATTTCGAGCTGTATCCGGGCGAGGTGCTGTGCATCGTCGGCGAATCCGGCTCCGGCAAATCGACGCTGCTGTCCACCCTGGCCGGCCGCCTGGCCGCCGACGCCGGCAGCGTGCGCTTCGCCGACCGCGACGGCGCGGCGCACGAGCTGACCTGCCTGCCGGAGGCCGAGCGCCGCCGCCTGGCACGCAGCGAATGGGGCTTCGTCACCCAGCACGCCTGCGACGGCCTGCGCATGGGCGTCTCCGCCGGCGCCAACGTCAGCGAGCGGCTGATGGCGCTGGGCCAGCGCCACTACGGCCGGCTGCGGCAGACCGCCGGCGACTGGCTGGAAAAAGTGGAGATAGACCGCGCGCGGCTGGACGACAAGCCGTCGGCCTTCTCCGGCGGCATGCAGCAGCGGCTGCAGATCGCCCGCAATCTGGTGACGCAGCCGCGGCTGGTGTTCATGGACGAGCCCACCGGCGGCCTGGACGTGTCGGTGCAGGCGCGCTTTCTCGACCTGACCCGCCGCCTGGTGCGCGACGCCGGCATCGCCGTCATCATGGTAACGCATGATCTGGGCGTGGCGCGGCTGCTGGCGCAGCGCACGCTGGTAATGCAGAAGGGGCTCGTGGTGGAAGCCGGCCTAACCGACCAGATACTCGACGACCCGCAACACCCGTACAGCCAGTTGCTGGTGTCCTCCATCCTGCAGGCCTGAAATCATGAATCTATTGATAGACGCGCAAAACCTGAGCAAGACCTTCACCCTGCACCAACAGGGCGGGCTGCGCCTGCCGGTGCTGACCGATGTTTCGCTGCAGGCGGCCGCCGGCGAATGCGTGGCCCTGGCCGGCCCGTCCGGCGCCGGCAAAAGCACCCTCTTGAAAGCGCTGTACGCCAACTATCTGGTCGAAAACGGCCGCATCGGCGTGTTCCACCAGGGCGCATGGCTGGACATGGCCCGCGCGCTGCCGCACGAGATCGCCGCCGTGCGCCGCCGCACGCTGGGCTATGTCAGCCAGTTTTTGCGGGTGATTCCGCGGGTGTCGGCGCAGGACATCGTCGCCGAGCCGCTGCGCGAATGGGGCGCCGCCGACGCCGAGGCGCGGCTAGCCGCCGGCGAATGGCTGGCGCGGCTGAACATCGCCGAGCGGCTGTGGAGCCTGCCGCCGGCCACCTTCTCCGGTGGCGAGCAACAGCGCGTCAACATCGCGCGCGGCATGATCGCGCCGCGGCCGATACTGCTGCTGGACGAGCCGACGGCATCCCTCGACGCCGCCAACCGCGACGTGGTGGTACAACTGATGCGCGAAGCGCTGGCGCGCGGCGCGGCGCTGATCGGCATCTTCCACGACGCCCCCACCCGCGACGCCATCGCCAGCCGCGTGTTCCAGGTACCGCTGGCGCAACAAACGGAAATCGCAGCATGAAACAGATTCTGAACCACGCCCGCATCGTGCTGGCCGACCGCGTGATCGAAAACGGCGCGCTGGAGATCGAGAACGGTTTGATCGCCGCCATCCACGAGCAGCCGCTGACCGAAGGCGAAAACCTGGCCGGCGCGCTGCTGCTGCCCGGACTGGTGGAAATCCACACCGACAATCTGGAAAAACACCTGATGCCGCGCAACGGCGTGCTGTGGCCGATTTTGCCGGCGGTGATCACCCACGACGCCCAATGCGTGGCCGCCGGCATCACCACCGTGCTGGACGCGCTGGCGGTGGGCGACCTGGAAGGCGAAAGCGTGCGGCTGGATACCCTGCACAGTTCCTTCCAGGCCATAGACCAGGGCATGCGCGAAGACGCGCTGCGCGCCGACCATTTGTTCCACCTGCGCTGCGAGCTGGCCTATCCGGGGCTGCTGGCCGAACTGGAGCCGCTGATCGCCCATCCGGCGGTGAAGCTGGTGTCGGTGATGGACCACACGCCGGGCCAGCGCCAGTACCGCGACCTGGAGCAATACAAGAAGTACTACGGCAAGAAGAAAGTGGGCTGGAACGAGGATACCTTCCTCGCCGCCGTGGAAGAACGCAAGGCCAAGCAGGCCGAATTCGCCGGCCGCCACAAGCAGGCAGTGGTGGAGATGGCCCGGGCGCGCGGCATCGCGCTGGCCAGCCACGACGATACCGACGAGGCGCACATCGACGAGGCGCTGCGCGACGGCGTGGCGATCTCGGAATTCCCCACCACGCTGGAGGCGGCGGCGGCGGCCAGGCGGCATGGCCTCGCCACCGTGATGGGGGCGCCCAATGTGGTGCGCGGCGGCTCCCACTCCGGCAATGTGGCGGCGCTGGAGCTGGCCCGCCATGACTTGCTGGACATCCTGTCGTCCGACTACGTGCCGGCCAGCCTGCTGCACGGCGCCTGGCTGCTGCACGCGCAGGCGGGCTGGAGCCTGCCGCGCGCCGTCGCCGCTGTCAGCCTGAATCCTGCGCGCGCAGTGGGCCTCGCCGACCGCGGCGACATCGCCGTCGGCCAGCGCGCCGATCTGGTGGCGATGACGGCGCGCGGCGACGTGCCGCTGGTGCGGAGCGTGTGGAAGCTGGGCGTGAGGGTATTCTGATGTTCGACGCCATCGCCGCGCTGCGGCAGCTGTACCGCGAACACGGCGCCCGCCGCTACGGCGAGGCGGTATCCCAGTTCGACCACGCGATCCAGGCCGCCACGCTGGCGCGCGATGCCGGCTGCGACGACGAACTGACGCTGGCGGCCTTCCTGCACGACGTCGGCCATCTGCTGGAGCACGACGGCGCAGAAGCGATGGGCGACTACGGCGTGATGGCCCACGACAAGCTGGCGCGCGACTATCTGCTCCAGCTGGGCTTCTCCTCCCGGCTCGCGCGGCTAGTCAGCATGCACGTCGAGGCCAAGCGCTACCTGTGCGCGGTCGACCCGGCCTATCTGGCGGCGCTGTCGTCGGCCAGCGCCGCCACGCTGGGCTACCAAGGCGGGCCGATGCGCGCCGACGAGGCCGACGCCTTCTCACGCCTGCCGGACCTGGCCGACATCCTGGCGCTGCGGAAGCTGGACGAGGCGGCCAAGGACGGCGGCTGGAGCCTGGACGCGGCCGACTGGGTGTGGCCGCTGATGGCCGGGCACCTGGCCAACCACCGCACAGGCGCTTAGCAAGCGCTTACGCGCTCACCACGCCAGCGGCCCTTTCTCGCCGTTGGCGTGCTCGCCGTAGTACAGCGACGGCAGGAAACGCGCCAGGCTGCTGAACTCGTTGTAGCAATGCTGCATCAGGCCCAGGCCCAGTTCGTCCGGCACAGGAGATTCGCCGCCCAGCACGAAGCGGCTGCGCAGCACCGCGCCCTGCGGCTTGTCGCGCGCCAAGTGGATCATCTCGCCGTCCAGCGGATCCCCGTCGGCCGCCAGCCTGGGCTCGTCGCCGAAAGCGATGCGCGCGCACACCAGCCCGGACACCGCCTGCTCGCGCCTGGCCTGCGCCAGCGCGTCGGCCGAGAAAAAATCTTCCGGCTCGTGAAACTTCAGCACCGCCGTCACCGGAGGGAAATCGCCCAGCGACTCCTCCGCCCGCACGCAGGCGCCGACATAGCTCTCGCCCCGCCGCCAATGCTGGTCCCAGCCATGCATCCGGTGATGATCGTGCGGATGCCACCAGCGGATGTGCTGGGTGGTTTCGAAGAACTTGAACCACCATTCGACCATCCGGCCGGCGCAGCCCGGCAGCTCGGTTCTCACCGCCACCAGCAGCCGGCCGTCGTCCAGCCGGCGGATGCCGGTTTCCAGCGGCAGGGGACGCGGCGACAACAATTCGTCATGGTTGGATATCCGGTTCTGAGCGTTCACAGCGCACTCCTTGTTGTTTGATCGTCTGGGCCAGTTTAATATGGCCAAAATTAAGAAACGATATACGTTTCCATATTCAAACAACATGAGAAGACATGTCAAGCGCACCTGACCTTTCCCCCTCCCCCGTTCCCCGCCCGCGCGGCCGCCCGGCCTCGCCGGAAGAGACGCTGCGCAGCCAGGTGCTGCGGGCAGCGACCGAGCTGCTGCTTGGCGATGGCTATCGGACCTTGAGCATAGAGGCGGTGGCCAAGCGCGCCGGCGTGGCCAAAAAGACGGTGTACCGTTTCGCCGACAACCGGGAGCAGTTGCTGGCGGCCATCGTCGACGACTGGACCGCCGGACTGGTGTGCGCCGTCGAAACGCCTATGGATGAAAGGAAGGATGTGCCGCAGGCGATGGAAGCGCTGCTGCTGTCCATCGCCGAACGGGTGCTGTCGGCGGAGGCGGTGGGCATGTTCAGGCTGCTGATCAACGATTTTCCCGGCCGCGAGCAGGCGCTGGCGGCGTATACCGGGCACGGCATCCGCCACAGCGCGTCGCTGCTGGCGGACTGGCTGGCCGAACGCCAACGCCGCGGCCTGCTGAAAATGGACGACCCCGCGACCTGCGCCGAGTTGATGCTGGCGATGGCCATCGCCGAACCATTGCGGCAGATGGCCCTCGGTCTGGCCGCGCCCGGCGTGGACGCGGCGCTGCGAGAACGCGTGCGGGCCGCTGCGCGCCTGTGCTACGAGGGAATGCGGCCGGCAGGCTAACCGGTGGCGACCACCGCGGCCAAGGCCAGCTCCTCAGCCGTGGCCGGCTCCAACTGGGCCTCCATCGCGTCGAACATCGCCGGCGTCACTTCGAAGGAGAAAGTATCGCCGCGCGCGGCATTGCGCTGCAATACGCGCTGACGGCGCACATCCCGCTCCGCCGTCACGTAGTGCAGCTTGGCGCTCAAGCCATGCTCATCCGCCAACGCCAGAAAACGGCTGCGGCCGGCAGCCTTCATGAAGCCGAGGTCCAGCACCGCGCGGCCACCACCGCGGCCAAGGCCAGCGCCGTCAGCCAGATGCGCCGCTCGCAGCGCGCCACCCGTTCCATCACCCAGCCGAAGTCCAACGGCTGCGGCAGATCGGGGCCGAACAGCTGGCCCATCCAGTCGTCTATCGCCAAGTGCACCGCCTGCTCGGCTTCGGCCAGCTTGCGCGCGTGAGTGGATTTGCCAGCCCCTTGCGGACCAAACACCAGATTCAACTGCGTCATCGAATCTGCCTTTCCTAAAGAGCAATGCCGCCCGCAAGCGGCTGGATCAGCGCTTGAACAGCGCCATGCCTTCCGACCGCGGCGCTGTCGGCTCGAAGCCGAACTGGACGTACAGATGCTTGGCGTCGCCGTCGGCGATCAGGCTGACGTAGGCGCTGACCGGCAGTTCGCGGTCGATATAGCCGCGGATCGCCGCCATGATCCGCTTGCCCAGTCCCCGGCCCTGGTGCGCCGGCAGCACGGCGATGTCCACCACCTGATAGAAACCGCCGCCATCGCCTATCACCCGGCCCATGCCGATGGTTTCACCACCATGGCGCAGTTGCACCGCGAACAGCGTGCCGGCCAAACCGCGGCGGGCGGCCTCTTCGGTCTTGGGGCTAAGGCCCGATTCGGCCCGCAAGCGGCGATAAGTGTCGACATCGGGCGCCGCCTCAATCAAGGCGTAATCATCGCGGTCCGGAATAACGGCCGGCACGGCGGCGGAAGATGAGAAGTTCAGCGGGCGCTGCATCAGCACCTCGTCCAGACAGCGGCCATCCAGCATCACCGCGCCGGGAATCAAGCCCACGCGACGATTGCCAGTTGTTTCATTTCGCCTCTGCTTGGATATCGCATCATGCAATTGACCGGGCGGTCAAAAATGCAAATATCCTAACAGGCGATGCCCGACAAAGCCACCTCGCGCGCCGCGCGCTGCCGCTTCAGCCGCTCCGACAACAGCGGGCCCGAACAGTGCTCGGCCCCCATCCTCTGCGCCAGGCCCAGCATGTTCTGACAGACGATGTCCTCCACCGCCAGCGCGAAGCCCTGCTCCACCAGTTGCGGCGCCAGCTGCAGCAACTGGTCCCGCACGCGGGGATACATCACCGCCCGGCTCATGAAGCGCGGGGCCAGCGCCAGTCCGTCCGGCTCCAGCCTCCACAGCCGCAGCAAGTCCTGCCCGCCGGCGCCGAAGTCGCCCAGCGCCAGCCGGTGGCCGTGCTGGCGGTAGCGCCGCAGCAGCGACAATCCGAGCTCGCCGGTGCGCTCATCCAGAAACAACAGCATCTGCGACAGATTGGCCGGAAACTCCAGCGTTTCCAGCAGGCGGGCGGTGAAATCTACGATGCGGTCGCTGTAGGCGTGGCAGATGCGCGGGTCGACGTCTATCCGCAGCGGCAGGTGGCGGCCATTGCGCCCCAGATGGTTGAGCACGTGCAGCACGCGGATCAGCTTGAGCAGCGCCACCGCCTTGGTCTCGCCGTAATTCATCGCGAACAGCCAATTGGCCGGCAGCGCCTGGCCGAACTGGCCGAAGATGCGCAGCCGCGCAGCGTATTGCTGCAGCTGGCAACGGCCGTCCCTGACCTTGGCCTGCGGAATGAAGCTGCTGCACAGCCACCAGCCGTCGAAGCTGGCGAAGACTTCCTGTTCATTCCACTGCAGCTTGATCTGCACGCCCTCCCGCTGCAACAACTGCTGACAGGCGGCCAGCATCGCGGGCGCAAAGCCGGCTGGCAGGGTTTTGACGGGCTTGAATCGTTTCATGGCCTGACCCCGGGTGGTGGAATTGGCGCCACTATAGCCCCGGCCGTGACAAGGTCATATACGATTTGCCGATAAGCCTATCTGTTTTTCCGGAATGCCGGCTTTTGCCGTATTTTCGATATCGATTGCAGATTTTCTTGTTTCCCGGCTGAGATGAGGCCTGCCTACAGTGCTCCCCATCAGAACATTCATCATCACGGGAACAAAGCCATGCGCCCCCTGCACCGCCTCGCCATCGCCCTGCTGCTCGCCGGCAGCGCCTCCGCCTTCGCCGACGTGACCCTGCTCAACGTCTCCTACGACCCGACGCGCGAGCTTTACCAGGACTACAACGCCGCCTTCGCCAAGTACTGGAAGGCCAAGACCGGCGAGAGCGTCACCGTCAAGCAGTCGCACGGCGGCTCCGGCAAGCAGGCGCGCTCGGTGATAGATGGCCTCGACGCCGACGTGGTGACGCTGGCGCTGGCCTACGACATCGACGAGATCTCCAGCCAGGCCAAGTCCATCGCGCCCAACTGGCAGCAGCGGCTGCCCAACAACGCCTCGCCGTACTCGTCCACCATCGTGTTCCTGGTGCGCAAGGGCAATCCCAAGCACATCAAGGACTGGAACGATCTGGTCAAATCCGGCGTGGAAGTGGTGACGCCGAACCCGAAGACCGGCGGCGGCGCGCGCTGGAACTACCTGGCGGCCTGGGGCTACGCGCTGAAGCAGCCCGGCGGCAACGACGCCAAGGCCAAGGACTTCGTCAAGAAGCTGTACGGCAACGTCAAGGTGCTGGACTCCGGCGCGCGCGGCTCGCTGATCACCTTCACCCAGCGCGGCATCGGCGACGTGCTGCTGTCATGGGAGAACGAAGCCTTCCTCGCCACCAAGGAGCTGGGGCCCGACAAGTTCGACATCGTCACCCCGTCCGTCTCCATCCTGGCCGAGCCGCCGGTCAGCGTGGTGGACAAGGTGGCGGACAAGCGCGGCACTCGCAAGGTGGCCGAGGCCTATCTGAAATACCTGTACAGCCCCGAGGGCCAGGCTCTGGCCGCCAAGCACTACTACCGCCCGCGCGATCCGCAGGTGGCGGCCAAGTACGCCGGCCAGTTCAGCAAGGTGAAGCTGTTCACCATCGACCAGACCTTCGGCGGCTGGCAGAAGGCGCAGAAGACCCACTTCGCCGACGGCGGGGTGTTCGACCAGATCGTGGCGCGCTGAGGTTTCCCGCTATTCAAAACCGCCCGGACGCAACGCCGGGCGGTTTGTTTTTAGCGATATCGTTTAGACGAATGGTCGGCGACGCGACAGCTCCCCCTTCCGCACGCGCCGGCAAAAAAGTGCCTGGCCAGGTTTGAAGCCGCCGACTTGTTCGACGCCGCGCGACGCTAGCGCGCGGCTAGTTTCGGCGGCGCCAGGCCAGGCGTTTTTTTGCAGGGGTCTCGCGGGCGGCAGGGGCGGCCTGGGATTGCCAAGGGGCTGGCCGCTCAGCTCCTGGCCCGTTTGCCGGGCGGAACCGGCACCTAAAATATTGTCCGCATAGCGGACTCCTCAACCTAGGTTCAAACAAACCACATCTCGCTGACCATTTCACCTCCGCCCGTTTTGCATAATATCGAATAAGCATTGAAGAAATACTTATTTTCAGAATAAGGGCCTCGAAGATATCGTTTATTCGGTTATATGAATTGGAATCCACGATGTCAGCGACACTCGCCTCGCCACCCCGCCCTCCCCGCGTCCTGCCCGGCTTCAACCTGTCGCTGGGTTTCACCGTCAGCTATCTGTCGCTGCTGGTGCTGATTCCGCTGGCCGCGGTGGCCTTGCGCGCCGCCGGCCAACCGCTGGAAAGCTTCTGGCAGGCCGCCGCCTCTCCGCGCGTGCTGGCGTCCTACCGGCTCAGCTTCGGCATGGCGCTGGCCGCCGCCGCCATCAACAGCGTGTTCGGCCTGCTGCTGGCCTGGTCGCTGACCCGCTACCGCTTTCCCGGCAAGCGCCTGGTGGACGCGCTGGTGGACTTGCCGTTCGCGCTGCCGACGGCGGTGGCCGGCATCGCGCTGACCGCGCTCTACGCCGGCAACGGCTGGCTGGGGCAATACCTGGAGCCGCTGGGCGTCAAGGTGGCCTTCGGCCCGCTCGGCGTGCTGGTGGCGCTGGTGTTCATCGGCTTGCCCTTCGTGGTGCGCACCGTGCAGCCGGTGCTGGAAGATCTGGAATCGGAGCTGGAGGAGGCCGCCGCCTGCCTGGGCGCGCGCCGTTGGCAGATTTTCCGCCACGTGATCCTGCCCACGCTGCAGCCGGCGCTTCTGACCGGTTTCGCGCTGGCCTTCGCCCGCGCGGTCGGCGAATACGGCTCGGTGATCTTCATCGCCGGCAACGTGCCGATGGTGTCGGAAATCACGCCGCTGATGATCATCAGCAAGCTGGAGCAGTTCGACTACGCCGGGGCCGCCGCCATCGCCAGCGTGATGCTGGCCGCGTCCTTCCTGCTCTTGCTGGCGATCAACGGCCTGCAATTCTGGAGCGCGCGCCGCCACGGCCGCGCGGGAGCCGCCCGATGAGCGCCGCCATCACCCATCCGCGCCCGGCGGCGGACAAGGCCGCGCAGCTGGAGGCCCGCGCCGCCACCCGCGAGTCGCGCGCCGTCAAATGGATCATCCTGACACTATCCCTGAGCTTCTTCGCCGTATTCCTGCTCCTGCCGCTAATCGTCGTGTTCGCCGAAGCGCTGGCCAAAGGCTGGAGCACCTATCTGACCGCGCTGGCCGAGCCCGACGCGCTGGCGGCGGTGAGGCTGACGCTGCTGGCGGCGGCAGTATCGGTGCCGCTGAACCTGGCCTTCGGCGTCGCCGCCGCCTGGGCGGTCACCCGTTTCGACTTCCGCGGCAAGCAGTTGCTGATCACGCTGATCGACCTGCCGTTCTCGGTGTCGCCGGTCGTCGCCGGCCTGATCTTCGTGCTGGTGTTCGGCCAGCAAGGCTGGCTGGGGCCGTGGCTGGCGGAGTACGGAATCAAGATCATTTTCTCGGTGCCCGGCATCGTGCTGGCCACGTTGTTCGTCACCGTGCCATTCATCGCCCGCGAGCTGATCCCGCTGATGGAAGCCCAGGGCCGCGAGGAAGAGGAAGCCGCGGTGGTGCTGGGCGCGCGCGGCTGGCAGGTGCTGTGGCATGTGACGCTGCCCAATGTGCGCTGGGCGCTGCTGTATGGCGTGATTCTCAGCAACGCGCGGGCGATGGGCGAGTTCGGCGCGGTGTCGGTGGTGTCCGGCCACATCCGCGGCGAGACCAATACCCTGCCTTTGCACGTGGAAATCCTCTACAACGAGTACAATTTCGCCGCGGCCTTCGCCGTGGCGTCCCTGCTGGCCTTGCTGGCCCTGGTCACGCTGGCGCTGAAGAGCTGGGTGGAATGGCGCAGCGTCAAGGAAAACTGAGATGAGCATACAAGTAGAAAACATCCGCAAGGCCTTCGGCGACTTCGCCGCGCTGGACGACGTCAGCCTGAACTTCCCCGGCGGCGAGCTGGTGGCGCTGCTGGGCCCATCCGGCTGCGGCAAGACCACGCTGCTGCGCATCATCGCCGGCCTGGAACAGGCCGACGCCGGCCGCGTGCTGCTGGACGGCCAGGACGCCTCCGCCACCCACGTGCGCGAGCGCCAGGTAGGCTTCGTGTTCCAGCACTACGCGCTGTTCCGCCACATGAGCGTGTTCGACAACGTCGCCTTCGGCCTCAGGATGAAGCCGCGCCGCGAGCGCCCGTCCGAAGCCGAGATCGCGCGCAAGGTGCACGCGCTGCTGGACCTGGTGCAGCTGGACTGGCTGGCAGACCGCCTGCCGGCCCAGTTGTCCGGCGGCCAGCGCCAGCGCATCGCCCTGGCCCGCGCGCTGGCGGTGGAGCCGCGCGTGCTGCTGCTGGACGAGCCGTTCGGCGCGCTGGACGCCAAGGTGCGCAAGGAACTGCGCCGCTGGCTGCGCAAACTGCACGACGAGCTGCACATCACCTCGATCTTCGTCACCCATGACCAGGAAGAAGCGCTGGAAGTGGCGGACCGGGTGGTGCTGATGAACCACGGCAAGGTGGAGCAGATCGGCTCGCCCGCTGAGGTGTACAGCCAACCGGCCAGCGCCTTCGTCTACGGCTTCCTCGGCAGCGCCAACCGCGTCCGCGGCATCAGCGCCGCCGGCGCGGTGGCGATCGGTGGCCAGACGCTGAACGCCGACCACCAGCTGCCGCACGGCCAGCCGGTGGAGGCCTTCATCCGTCCGCACGAGCTGGCCATTCTGCCGGAACACGGCGCCGGCCTGCCGGCGCGGGTGCAGCGGGTGCTGACGCTGGGCGGGCTGTCCCGCATCGAACTGGAGGGCCGCGACGAGCTGGCCGGCCAATCCTTCGACGCCGAACTGCCGGCCGACGCGCCGCTGCTGGCCGAGCTCGCCGTCGGACAGGCGGTGCGGCTGCAGGCGCGCGCCGCGCGCGTGTTCGCCGCGGAAGGAGACCAGGCATGAACTTCCAGCAACTGCGCATCATCCGCGAGACTGTTCGCCAGGGCTTCAATCTGACCGAGGTGGCCAACGCGCTGTTCACCTCCCAATCCGGCGTCAGCAAGCACATCAAGGACCTGGAGGACGAGCTGGGCGTGGAGCTGTTCATCCGCAAGGGCAAGCGCTTCCTAGGCCTGACCGATCCCGGCAAGGAGCTGCTGACCATCGTCGAGCGCATGCTGCTGGACGCCGGCAACATCAAGCGGCTGGCGCAGCAGTTCAGCCTGCGCGACGAAGGCCAGCTGACCATCGCCACCACCCACACCCAGGCGCGCTACGCGCTGCCGCAGGTGGTGACCGAGTTCAAGCGCGCCTTCCCGCGCGTGCACCTGGTGCTGCACCAGGCCAGCCCGGAAGAGCTGGTGCGGCTGCTGCTGGCCGGCGACGCCGATATCGGCATCGCCACCGAGGCGGTGACCGAAGTGTCGGAACTGGTGTCCTTCCCCTACTACAGCTGGCACCACTGCGTGATCGCCCCGCCCGAGCATCCGCTGCACCGCGAACCGCTGACGCTGGACGCGCTGGCCGAGCACCCCATCGTCACCTACCACCACGGCTTCACCGGCCGGGCCAAGATAGACAACACCTTCGCCGAGGCCGGCCTGGCGCCCGACATCGTGATGGCGGCGCTGGACGCCGACGTGATCAAGACCTACGTCGAGCTGGAGCTGGGCGTCGGCATCGTCGCCTCGATGGCGGTTGACCCGCGCCGCGACGCCGGCGTCAAAGTGGTGGACGGGCCGCCGCTGTTCGGCCAGCAGACCAGCCGCATCGCCATCCGCCGCGGCCACTATCTGCGCAGCTACGCCTACCGCTTCATCGAGCTGTGCGCGCCGGCGCTGAACGAGCAGAGCGTGCGCCAGGCGCTGAGCCCGGCGACGCAGGAGTAGGCTCAAGCGCGCCGCAGCAGGCGCTCGGTTCCGGCGCGCGTCGCCGCCAGCGCCTGCTCGGCCCGGCCCCGCATGTCTACCTCGTAACGCGCGACCGCTTGGTCGATGCCGCCATCGGCCAGGCTGGCCGCCAGCATCGCCGCGTCGGCCAGCGCGGTGTTGGCGCCGACGCCGCCGGCCGGACTCATCGCGTGGATGGCGTCGCCCAGCGCGGTCAAGCGCCCCGGCTGCCATGAGGGAACGCCGGCGGCCATTCTGACCGGCCGCCCCATGACGGCCTCCGGCGCCGTGCGCAGCAGCAAGTCGGACAAGCTGGGATGCAGGCCTCTCGACACCGCCTCGATCCGCCGCCACAATCCGGCGGCATCCTCCTCCGCGGACAGGCTGCCGCCCAGGCTAGCCTCCCTGCCGAACATCGCCCAGTAGACGTAATCGCCCGTCACGCTCAAACGGCAATCCGGCGCGTGGCGGGCGGCCAGCTCGCTCATCGCCGCGCCAAAACGCATCGGCTCGGCCACCAGCGTGAAGCCGTCGGCGAACACCACGGTCGGCCCGGCCAGCAAGGCCGGATCGACGCCTGCCAGCGGCGCCTTGCCGTAAAGATTCAGCGCGCCGATCGCTTCCGGCTCCGCCTGCGGCAGCCATTGCCGACGCAGCGGCGAGTTCAGGCCGTCGGCGGCGACGACCAACCCCGCCCGATATTCAGCGCCGTCGGCGCAGCGCACGATGATGCCATCGCCGTCGCGCTCGAATCCCCTCGCCCGCCGCCCCCAACGGATGCGCGCCGCCAATCCGTGGCTCAGGATGTCGCGCAATACCTGCCGATCGGCGCTCAAGTCGCCGTCCGCCTGGCCCGCGCCGGTGTTTTCTCGCCAGTTTTCCGGCCGCCGGCCCGGCAGCGGATTCAACTGCGGATCGACGAAACGCGCCGGCCCGCTGACCGCGCAACTGGCGCGGAACAGCTCGAACAACGCCGGCGGCAGACACTGGCGCAGCGCCCGCTGCCCCATCGCGTCTATCCGCAAGCGATAGCCCTGGTCCCGTACCTGCGGACCGGCATCCGCCTCCAGCACCTCGAACTCGACACCTGCCCGCTCCAGCCCCTGCGCTAGGCACAGGCCGCCTATGCCGGCCCCGACGATGATCACGCTGCTCATGATGACTCTCCGTTTCAGATGAATGCGGCGGCCGGCCATGCCAAACCCCGCGCCATCATTGTCGGGCGCGCCGGAATTATCGATATAACGCTATCTGGACAATAAATAGTGAATAATGGCCAGCATGGAATCGACCCCCACTCCCACCGACTTCAGCGAATGGCTGGAAGGCCCGGCGCTGATCGCGCTCTGCGGCGGCGACGAGGCCGGCCGCGAGTATCGGCTGGGCACCCGCGAATACGACTGGCACAGTCATGCGCGCGCCCAGCTGTTTTGCGTGAACGACGGGCTGATCCACGTCCAGACGCCGCGCGGCTCCTGGCTGCTGCCGCCTCACCGCGCCGGCTACATGCCGCCGGACACGCCTCACCGGGTGCGCGTCAGCGGCGCATTGAGCGGCTGGAGCGTGTTTCTGCTGCCCAGCTGCTGCGGCCTGCTGCCGTCCCAGCCCTGCGTGCTGGCCATCTCGCCACTGCTGCGGGAACTGGTGCGGCGAGCGGCTTCATGGCAAGCCGACGCGCCGCATCAGCCGGAGCAGCAGCGCATCGCCGCCGTCATCCTCGACGAGATCCGGCAAGCGCCACGCGAAGCGCTGCATCTGCCGATGCCGTCCGATCCACGGCTGCAAAAGATCGCCCGCGCGATGCTGGTCGATCCGGCCGCAAACTATTCAGCGGAGGAATGGGCCGCTCGGGGCGCGCTGTCCGGCCGCAGCCTGCGCCGGCTGATCCAGGCCGATACCGGCATGAGCTTCACCCGCTGGCGGCAGCAGGCGCAGCTGGTATGGGCGATGGAACAACTGGCGTCCGGCCGCACCGTCGCCCAAGTGTCGGACGCGCTGGACTACGCCTCGCCCAGCAACTTCATCGCCATGTTCCGCCGCGCGCTGGGCGCGCCGCCGGCGCAATACCTGGCTTCCCGTTGAAACCCGCCGCGCGGCAAGAAAAAAGCCCGGCGTCGCCGGGCTTGTCGCATCGTGCTGAACTGCGCTCAGCGCTTGTCCATCATGATCTGCAGGATTTGGGTGTCGGTCTGCGCCATGCCCTGGGTAGCCAGCTTGCCCAAGTTGGCGATGGATACGTCGACATCGTGGGCGACGATGCCCTCGTTGCCGGTGACACGGGTGCCATCCAGCGCCATCAGCACCGCCTTGAAGCCTGAACCGGCCGAAGTGGAGACCTTCATCGCGCAGCTGTTGGACGCGCCGTCGCAGATCATGCCGGCCAGGTCGCCGATCATGCTGGAAATCGCCATGCTGACCGCCGGATAACCGCCGTTCAACAACAGGGCCATGCCGGCCGCCGCGCCCATCGACGCGGTGGTGACCGCGCACAACGCCGACAACTTCGGCAGCCTGGTATGGATATATACGGCGATCAGGTGCGACAGCGCCAGCGCGCGGATCAGCGTTTCCCGATCGGCCTTCACATGCTCGGCCACCACCACCACCGGCATGGTCGCGGCGATGCCCTGGTTGCCGGAGCCGGAATTGCTCATCGCCGGCAGCGTGGCGCCGCCCATGCGCGCGTCGGACGCGGCGGTGGTGCGGGTGAGGATGTTGGACAGCAGGCCCTCGGACAACAAGCCGGCCTCGATCTGCCGCTGCAGCGTGGCGCCGATGTGCAGGCCGTACTTGCCGCTCATGCCCTCGTCGGCCAGCGCGCTGTTCAGCACCGCCGCATCGTGGATGAAGGCGATGCTGTCCAGCGGCGCGCGCATCGCGAATTCGTAAACGTCGCGCGCGGTGGCGTCGCCCAGATCATAGCTTTCCAGCGGTTTGGCGTCGGCGGCTTCGCGCTTCAGCTTCACTTCGCCGTTGAGCTCGATCCTGATCACATTGGTGTGGGCATCGGCGATGGCGACGCGCGCGCACTCGTCGCCGTGCCAGACACAGGCCTCGGCGTACAGAATGTTGGGCACCGCGGCCACGCCCAGCTTGACCTTGCCGTCGGCCAGCATCTGCTTGCCGGCGGCCACCTGCTCGACGGTCAGGTTCTTCAGCACTTCCAGCTTGGCGTCCGGGTCGCCGCCCAGCGCGCCGACTGCGGCGGCGATCGGCAGGCCGACGGTGCCGGTGCCGGGGACAGTCACGCCCATGCCGTTCTTCATCAGGTTGGCCGATACCCAAGCGTCGATGCGCTCCGGCGCCTTGCCCAGCTCGCGGGTCGCCAACGCCGCCGCCAGCGCCAGCGAAATCGGCTCGGTACAGCCCAGCGCCGGCACCACTTCCTGTTTCAGGGCCTTGACGAATTCCGGCCACAACCTAACTTCACGTTCAGACATGCTCACTCCGCCGACACATAACAAATTGATATAAGCAAATAACTTTACATTTACTTTACCACCAACTTGCCGTTTTGTGCGCTTAAAAAACAGGCAATGTGCGCACAGTCAAAACACTATCCGTCAGAACTGTCGCAGCGGGCGCAAAACCAGGCCGAGCAGCAAGGCCCCCGCCGCGAACGCCGCGCCGCCGTGAAAGGTCGCCGCCGCGCCCCACGCCTGCCACAAAGCGCCGGCCAGCGCGCTGGCCAACAATGTCGCCGCGCCGCAAATCAGGTTGAACAAGCCGAATGCCGATCCCGCCAGGCCAGGCGGCGCGGTCTGGGCCACCAGCGCCGACAACAAGCCCTGGCTGCATCCCAGGTGCAAGCCCCACAACAGCGCGCCGGCCAGCAACATCGCCGGTCCGGCAGCCGCTCCCAGCGCCAGGTCGGCGGCGATCAGCAACAACAGGGACAACTGCAACAGCCGAGCGCGGCTGACATGGTCCGACAACCAGCCCAGCGGATAGGCGCTAAGCGCGTAACTGATAGACATCGCCACCATCACCAGCGGCGCCCAGGCCAGCGGCAAGCCCAGCTGCGCGCCGCGCAACACCAGGAAGGCTTCGCTGAAGCGCGCCAGCATGAACACCGCGCCCAACCCGGCCACGCCCCAGAAGCCTGCTGAAAATCGAGAAAAGACAGCTCGGCTGAACAGAGAGGCAGGCGCGCGCGCCTCGCCATGCTCTGCCGGCTCCCGCACCCACAGCCAGATGGCGGCCACCGCCAGCAGCGCCGGCGGCAGCGACCACCACAGCGCGCTGCGGATATCGTCGCGGTAAACAAGCATCAGGCCGATCGCCAGCAGCGGGCCCAGCACCGCGCCGACGGTGTCCATGCTCTGGCGCAGGCCGAAGGCCGCGCCGCGGATATCCGACGGCGTGATGTCGGCGATCAGAGCGTCGCGCGGCGCGCCGCGCACGCCCTTGCCCACGCGGTCGACAAAGCGCGCGAGCAGCACGGTGGAGGCGGAGTCGGCGAGGGGAAACAGCGGTTTGGAGAAAGCCGCCAGGCCGTAACCCAGCAAAACCAGGGGCTTGCGTTTGCCCAGCCAGTCGCTGAGCGTGCCGGAGAACACCTTGCAGATCAGCGCGGTGGCTTCGGCCACGCCTTCGATCAGGCCGATGGCCAGCACCGGCACGCCCAGGGTGCCGGCCAGAAACAGCGGCAGCAGGCTATGCGCCAGTTCGGACGACACGTCCATCAGCAGGCTGACGACGCCCAAAACCCAGACGCCGCGCGGAATCACCGAGCGGCCGCAGGCGGCGGAAAACGGAGAGGAGGATTGCGGCACGAAAGCTCCCAGCGGCATGGACAGCCGCCGGAAGCTACAGACGAACTCAGCGCCTGATCAGCCCGGCGGCGATCGGTTTGGCCAACAACTGGCGGTACAGCGACTCCAGGGACTCGGTCAAAGCTGCGCCGCGGCGGGACCACAACGGCGACAAGCCAGCGTACCAGAAGATGGATACCAGCAAGGCGCCCAGCATGTCGAGCGGGAAATGCACGCCGAGGAACACGCGGGACCAAGCGACGGCGATGCCGGCGATCGCCAACAGCCAGCCCCAGCCGCGCGCCGAGCTGAAGCACCAGCACAAAGCCATCATCGCGAAGATGGTGCCGTGATTGCTGGGGAAAGACGGCGTGGCGTCATGCAACAGGAAGGTGTGGCCAAGCGGAATCGCGAACGGCCGCGGATGCGGCCAGACCAGGCCGATCAGCCAATTGCCGAGCAAGGCCACGATGGTCAGCGCAACCGATTTCAAAATGGCGCCGCGCAAGGCCGGCCGTCCCCACAGCCACAGCGCGGCCAGCCACAGCGGCAGCAGGCGCATGACGTCCTGGGCGATGAAAGTGGCCAACTTGATGGAGAGCGGAGAAGTGTCCGGCGTGGCGTTGATCAACAGAAACAGCGTTTGATTCAGGATTTCGATTTGGGACATCGGCTTGCAATGAAACGCGGCCGCACGGGCGCGAAGACCAGTAATAAAAACGACATATTAGGGCGAATGGCGGCGGTTTGGTTCCTCCCGTCGCAAAAATACCAACGACATTCCATCTCTCGCCTATTGCCCGCAGAGCCGTCTACACCAAAGAACAGTTCCCAGCGGAGAAACCCCGCAGCCATGCTTCCACCGTTGGCGGCGCCGGCGGCGGCGCGCCCCACTCCCAAGGAAAATCCGGCATGAGCGTATCGCACCGCCCCCTTTGGCAAGCAACAGCGCAGCATGCCAGTGTCCGCGACATACAAAGCCTGCCCGACACAGAAATCGCCGGCAGGCTCCCTTCCCTGCTGCAACAGGCGCTGCGGCGCGAACATAGCCTGATCCCGCCCCTGCTCGCCGCCCGGCTGTCGCTGAAGCCCGCGGCCAACCGCGCGCTGTCCATTCTGCTCGAGGAAGCGATCGCGTCGCAGATGCGGCGCATGGCGCTGGCCGCCAAGCTGCAGGCCATCATCGGCGGGCAGCCGCGCGCGACGCTGCCCGGCTTTGCGCCGGCCTACCCATCACCGCCGCCGCAGGCGCCGGAGGCGCCGGCCATGGGCATAGAGCGGTTCAGTCCCCGCCTGTTGCGCGATGCCCTGCTGCCGCAGATCGCGCTCTCTCGCGATGGCGAAAACAGACATGCCGGAGCCGCCGGCTTTTACCTTTCGTTGCGGGAAGGGTTTCAGCAATGTCATAAACAGCTGAATTTCGACGCCAGGCGCAGTCAGGCGCTCGATTACCCTCCCGGCCCGCCGATCGCCGCCATCCGCGGGCTGGAGGACGCGCTGGCCGCGCTCAAAGAATTGGCCAGCCATCATGCTCCGCTTTGCGACGGGCTGGCCGCCTTCGCCGCATCAGATTCCCCACCCGGCTTCGATCCGGACGGCGTATGGCCGATGCCGGCCAATGTCCGTCTTGACGACTACCCGCCCGGCAGCCCGGAGCAGGCGCTGCTGGCGCGTTTTTCGGCATGCTACGCCGACTTTCTCAGCCACCTGGACGCCGCGTTCGCCGGCCGCGCTCAAGCGATGGCGCATGCGCTGGACCTGCTGTTTGATCTTCGGCTGCTGGCCACAGGCCTGATGAACCCGGCCATCGCCATCGCGCCCAGGCATCGCCAGCCCCTTCCTCCGATCGGCCTTTGCTTTGTCGACGCGCAGCCCACCGGCGGCCCTTTCCATCCTGGATGGCATGCCCCACCAAGATAGCCCGCGCGAAATGCAAAAAGCCCATGCGCGAACGCATGGGCTTTTTTGAATTCCTGGCTCCCCGAGCAGGGCTCGAACCTGCGACCTGCGGATTAACAGTCCGTCGCTCTACCAACTGAGCTATCAGGGAACATCAGAGAGAGCGATTCTAATTCAGATCAAAGCAGCTGTCAACACATGAGGCCTGCGAAGAGGGCGCTGCCCTCTTCGCGCGGCATCACGCTCAACCGTTGCGGGTTTCGATCTGCACCAACTGCACCGGCTCGGCGACTGCCGCGTCAACGGCGGCGACATCGCGGCGGCGCGGGCCTTGCGGCAGATCCGGCTCGGACGCTGTCGAGGACAGCTGAGACACCGGTTTGGTCGCAACCATCACCAGGCCGCCCAGATCCAGCGGCTTGGATTCCGCCGCCACCGGCTTGGACTCGACGACAATCGCCTCGACCATGACCGCCGGCGCTTCCGCAACCGGAGCCTCTTCCACCTTCGCCAACACCACCGGCGCGGCCTCTTCCACAACAACCGCTTCCGGAGCGACAAGCTCGGCGGCTGCTTCGGATTGAGCCTCGGTTTCCGCCACTGCAACCGGCTCTACCGCCACCGGCTCGACAACCGGAGCCTGGTCGGCTTCGGCAACCACCGCCGGCTCGACCACTACAGCCTCAGGCTGAGCTTCGACCACGACGACGACAGGCGCTTGCTCCTCGGCGACAACCTCCTCGACCGGAACGGACTCGACCGCCGGCTTGGACTCGACCGCTTCCACAGCCGACTCTACCGCTACCGCTGCGACGGCTGCTGCCACCGCGGCTCCGGCCGCTTCGGCGACAGGCGCGGCCGGCGACTCGGAAGCCGCTTCCGCAGCGTTTTCCTGCTGGCCTTCCGGATTGTCGCGGCGACGATCGCGGCGGCTGCGGCGACGGCGGCGTTCGCCGCGCTCCTGCTCAGCCTGCTGCTCGCCTTCGGCATCCAAGCGCAGCTCTTCCTGAACCGGCTTTTCAACGACTTCGGCCGGCGCGGCTGCCGGCGCCTGGCGGCGGCGCGGCTCCTGCTGCGGCTTGTCCTGCTTCTCGGCCTTTTCGCTCACGCGCTCTTCGCGCGGCGCTTGCTCGCGGACTTCCTTGGGCTCGCGCGGTTCACGCGGCTCGCGGCCCTCGCGTTCGCGGCGGCGGTTGCCTCGCGGCTCGCGCGGCTGCTCGCTGCGCTCTTCGCGCTCGCGGCTCGGCGCCTCCTTGCGTTCGGCGCGCTCAGCGCGTTCGACGTCTTTGCGCTCGTCCTGGCGGCGGGTCTTGCCCTCGTCCTGCTGGGCATGACGGCGCTGCTCATGCTCGCGGCGGGCCTGGCCGCCGGTGCGGCGCTCCTGCTGCCGCTGGCGGTTGCCGCGCTGCTCGTTGTTGCGCGAAGCGGACGGAGCCGGCTTTTTCTTGACGTCTTGCGCGGGTGCCTTCTCCGGCTCGGCGAACAAGCTCTTGACCCAGGCGGCGATGCCGGCGAACAGGCCGCCTTGCTCCGCAGGCTTGGCCGGCTTGGCTTCCACGCTCGGGGCCGGCTGCTGCGGCGTGATGCCCTTGACCGCGGCTTCCTGGCGCTCCACCTTCGGCTTTTCCTGGCCGAAATTGGTGATCACGTCTTCTTCCTGCACTTCGACGCGGCTGTAGCTCGGCGCTTCGCCCAGCTCGGCCAAGTCGTCGTGGCGCACGCGCACGATCTTGTAGTGCGGGGTTTCGAGATGGATGTTCGGGATCAGCACCACGTCGACATCCAGGCGCTCTTCGATCGAGTGGATCTCGGCGCGCTTCTCGTTCAGCAGGAAGGTCGCCACGTCGACCGGCACCTGCGCGTGCACCGCGCCGGTGTTTTCCTTCATCGCTTCTTCCTGGATGATGCGCAGGATGTGCAGCGCCGACGATTCGGTGCCGCGGATGAAGCCGATGCCGTGACAGCGCGGACATGGCTCGTGGCTGGTCTCGCCCAGGGACGGCTGCAGGCGCTGGCGGGACAGCTCCAACAGGCCGAAACGGGACAGCTTGCCCATCTGCACGCGGGCGCGGTCATGCTTCAGAACGTCGCGCAGGCGGTTTTCCACGTCGCGCTGGTTCTTCGGGTTTTCCATGTCGATGAAGTCGATCACCACCAGGCCGCCCAAGTCGCGCAAGCGCAGCTGGCGGGCGATCTCTTCCGCCGCTTCCAGGTTGGTCTTGACCGCGGTTTCCTCGATGTCGGCGCCTTTGGTGGCGCGAGCCGAGTTCACGTCGATGGAGACCAGCGCCTCGGTATGGTCGATCACGATCGCGCCGCCGGACGGCAGCTGCACGCTGCGCGAGAAGGCGGTTTCGATCTGGTGCTCGATCTGGAAGCGGGAGAACAACGGCACATGATCCTTGTACACCTTCACACGCGACAGCATGTTCGGCATCACATGGCTCATGAACTGGCGGGCCTGATCGTGGATTTCATCGGTGTCGATCAGCACTTCGCCGATGTCCGGATGGAAATAATCGCGGATCGCGCGGATCACCAGACTGCCTTCCTGCAGAATCAGGAACGGCGCGGACTGCGCGCCGGCGGCGCCCTCGATGGCGCGCCACAGCTGCATCAGGTAACCGAGGTCCCATTGCAGCTCTTCCAGATTGCGGCCGATGCCGGCGGTGCGCGCGATCAGGCTCATGCCATGCGACACTTCCAGCTGCGACAGCAGATCCTTCAGCTCCTGGCGCTCTTCGCCCTCGATGCGGCGCGAAACGCCGCCGCCGCGCGGGTTGTTCGGCATCAGCACCAGATAGCGGCCGGCCAGGCTGATGTAGGTGGTCAGCGCCGCGCCCTTGTTGCCGCGCTCGTCCTTCTCCACCTGCACCACCACTTCCATGCCTTCGCGCAACACGTCCTGAATGCGCGGACGGCCGCCCTCATAACCCTGGAAATAGGAGCGCGACACTTCCTTGAACGGCAGGAAGCCGTGACGCTCGGTGCCGTAATCGACGAAGCAAGCTTCCAGCGAGGGCTCGATCCGGGTGATGATACCCTTGTAGATATTGCCTTTGCGCTGTTCCTTGCCTACGGTCTCGATATCGAGATCGACGAGCTTCTGCCCGTCGACAATCGCGACGCGCAGCTCTTCGGCTTGCGTCGCATTGAACAACATACGTTTCATTTACATTCCTTGCGCAGCACTCACGCAAGGATGCAGCCAGTATTTGACGGCCCAGTGACTATTAATGGGCGCTTTCCGAAAGAAGTGTCGAGGTAAAGATCGAGAAAAACAGATTTGCTATGAAAGCCGACTTCCTGATTTTGGTCACATGCAGCCCCGCGATTCTGTGCGCAAACGGCGCATCGGCGTTGTCGCCGATCCCGCCAACCAGGCGGGACAAACATTGCAGGACGGCTGGCATGCCGGGTCAAACTTCGCTGCAAAATCCCCCGACTGGCTTTGCATCAAGGGATGGAATACTCGTGAGTGCGTTATGCGTATAAATGCATTACCATCGCTACTTTTCGGTGAGCGAGTTAACCTTGGCTGCGGCTGTGCAAACGGCATCAGGTCAGGAGTTGGCCCCTGCCGGCCATTATCGGTTTCCGCAGCAGCATCACGCTAAACAGGCCGTGACCTTGGTTTCCGACCGCTGCCCGCTCAGGGTGCACTCGCACCGCGGACAGCGCCATAAGTATAAGCAATATGACAGACATTCGCAAAGATTCCGTAACCTTCCTTGAAGTGGACGCAGAAGATGCCGGCCAGCGGCTGGACAACTACCTGCAACGCCTGCTGAAGGGGGTTCCCAAGAGCCATATCTACCGCATCCTGCGCTCCGGCGAAGTGCGGGTGAACAAGGGCCGCGTCGACGCCAGCTACCGCGTGGCGGCCGGCGACACATTGCGCATTCCGCCGATCCGCGTCGCCGAGCGCGCGGAAAAGAACGTGCCCGCCGCCACCTTCCCGGTGGTGTACGAAGACGACGCGCTGCTGGTGATCGACAAGCCCGCCGGCGTGGCCGTGCACGGCGGCAGCGGCGTGTCCTTCGGCGTGATCGAGCAATTGCGCCGCGCCCACCCGGAATGGCGCTATCTGGAACTGGTGCACAGGCTGGACCGCGAGACGTCCGGCCTCTTGATGCTGGCCAAGAAACGCTCCGCGCTGACCAAGCTGCACGACATGATGCGCGACAACGTGCCGGACAAGCGCTACCTGGCGCTGGCCGCCGGCCACTGGCCGGAAAACGTCAAACAGGTGAAGCTGCCGCTGTTCAAGTTCCACACTCCGGACGGCGAGCGGCGAGTGAAAGTCGCCGAGGGCGACGATGGCCAATACGCGCACACCAACTTCGCCATCCAGCAGCGCTACACTGAATTTACGCTGGTTGAGGCGCACCTGCGCACCGGCCGCACCCATCAGATCCGCGTGCACATGCAGGCCAACGGCTGCGCGATCGCCGGCGACGAGAAATACGGCGACTTCGCGCTAAACAAGGACCTGGCGCGGCGCGGCCTGAAACGGATGTTCCTGCACGCCAGAAGCCTGACGCTGCCGCACCCGCTGACCGGCGCGCCCCTCAAGCTGGAAGCGCCGCTGCCGCCGGAGCTGCAGAAATTCCTGAAAACCCTGGAGCCGCGCTGATGCGTGAATACGATCTGGTAGTGTTCGACTGGGACGGCACCCTGATGGACTCCACCGCGCATATCGTGAATGCCATCCAGCAGGCCTGCCGCGACCTGGCCCTGCCGGTGCCGGGCCGCGAGGCCGCCAGCCATGTGATCGGCCTGCGCCTGGCCGAGGCGATGCAGCAGTTCTGCCCGCCGGACCAGGCCAGCCGCCTGCCCGAACTGGTGGACGCCTTTCGCCGCCATTACCAGTCCGGACTCGACCGCGTCACGCTGTTCGACGCCGCCCGCGACACGCTGGAGGCGATCCGCGACTGCGGCGCCTTCGTCGCCATCGCGACAGGCAGCAGCCGCGCCGGCCTCGACCGCGCGCTGGCGGCCTCCGGCATCAAGAGCCTGTTCGACGCCACCCGCACCGTGGACGAATGCCACTCCAAACCGCACCCGGACATGCTGCTGCAGCTGACCGACCTGTTCGGCGTGGCGCTTGAGCGCACCGTCATGGTGGGCGACACCAGCCATGACCTCCTGATGGCGCGCAACGCCGGCAGCCACGGCGTCGGCATCAGCCACGGCGCCCACGACAGCGCCGAGCTCATCCGCTGCGAGCCCCGCGTCATCGTCCACTCGCTGTCCGAGCTGTCGTCATGGCTGCTCCCCAAGCTCTGCTGATCTGCCGCTCCTCCGATCTGGAAGACGGTGGCCTCGCCCGCCGCTTCGAGATCGCCCAGGCGGATGGCGATCCGCTGCCCGCCTTCGTGATCCGCTACCGCGGCCGGGTTTACGGCTATCTGAACCGCTGCCGCCACATCCCGGTGGAGCTGGACCTGCAGGACGGCAATCTGTTCGACCTCTCCGGCCACTACCTGATCTGCAGCATGCACGGCGCGCGCTACCGCCCCGACACCGGCTATTGCACCTGGGGCCCCTGCCGCGGCCAATCCCTGACGCCGCTGGATGTCGTCGAAGAGGACGGCCAAGTCTGGCTGAATGTCATGCCCGCCTGAATTTTGCTAGACTCACGGGATTATCCTGGAGCAGATTCGAAAAATGAGCGACACCCCAAACTGGGAACGACAACTGCTGGAAAAGCTCGCCTCGGCCTCCCTGGTGGAGCAGCGCCGCAGCCGGCAATGGAAAATCTTCTTCCGCCTGGCCTGGCTGATCATCATCGGCCTGATCGCCGCCAGCGTGTTCATGCGCGGCGAGGAAAAAACCGCGGGCGGCCTCGCCGGCGGCGGCCATACCGCGGTGATCGAGCTGGACGGCGCCATCACCAGCGAGAACGAAACCGGCAAGAAAATGATCTCGGCGCTGGACCATGCCTTCCGCGACAAGAACACCAAGGGCGTGATCATCGACGCCAACAGCCCCGGCGGCAGCCCGGTGCTGTCCGGCATGGTCTACGATGAAATCCGGCTCCTGAAAAAGAAGCATGCCGACATTCCGGTCTACGTGGTGGTGAGCGAGGTCTGCGCGTCCGGCTGCTATTACATCGCCGCCGCCGCCGACAAGATCTTCGTCGACAAAGCCAGCATCGTCGGCTCCATCGGCGTGCTGTCCGACGGCTTCGGCTTCACCGGCGCGATGGAAAAGCTGGGCATAGACCGCCGGCTGAAAACCGCCGGAGAGAACAAAGCGATGGGCGACCCATTCTCCCCGCCCAACCCCAAGCACGACGCCATCCGCCAGCAACTGCTGGACGACATCCACGCGCAGTTCATCCAGGCAGTGGAAAACGGCCGCGGCCCGAAGCTGAAGAAAGATCCGCAGATGTTCAGCGGCATGGTGTGGCTGGGCGAAAAAGCCATTCCGCTGGGCTTGGCTGACGGCTACGGCACCGTGGCCTCGGTGGCGCGCGACGTGGTGAAAGCGGAAAAAACCGTGGACTTCACCCAGCAGGACGACTTCTCCAGCCGGGTGGCGCGCCGCATCGGCGTGGAATTCGCCGGCGGCGTGAAGTCGCTGTTCGACACCCAGCTGTTCTGATCAGGCGGAGGCGAAGATGGCATCGCGGCGCAGGAAACAGGAAGAAGAGCACGAGAACCACGAGCGCTGGCTGGTTTCCTACGCCGACTTCATCACGCTGCTGTTCGCCTTCTTCGTGGTGATGTACGCGATCTCCTCGCTGAACGAAGGCAAGTACCGCGTGATGTCGTCCGCCATCATGGACGCCTTTCGCAACGGCACGGTGATCACGGTGCAATCGACGCCGCCCACCGGCGGCGCCAACACCATGATAGAAATTCCGCAGACCAAGCCGATCGCCAAGGCCGTCTCCCATGGCCGCAAAGAAGCGGAAGCCTCCAAGCTGGGCCAGCTGACGCAAAACCTGGCCAAGGTTTTGAGTCCGCTGGTGCAAAGCGGCGAGGTCACCATCACCCAGACCGACCAAGGGATCAATATCGACATCCGCGACAGCGCGCTGTTCGCCATCGGCCAGGCCGAGCCGAACCAGCAGTCGCTGCCGCTGATGTCCAATATGGCCAAGCTGCTGTCCGGCGTGGACAACGCGATCAAGGTGGAAGGCTTCACCGACGACGCGCCGATCCGCACGCCCGCCTTCCCGTCCAACTGGGAGCTGTCTGCGGCGCGCGCCGGCGGCGTGGTGCGGCTGTTCCAGGAAAACGGCATCGCGGCGCAACGCATGGTGGCGGTCGGCCACGGCGCCAATCTGCCGGTGGCGGACAACGCCACCGCCGACGGCCGCGCGCGCAATCGTCGCGTCACCGTCTCCGTCCAGGCCAACACTTTCGCGGAACCGGACAGCCCTGAAAGCTCCGCGCCCGCAACCGCCGGCAGCGCCAAGCAACAACACCCCACCCCAACCGAGGTAAGACCATGAGCACTCCCCTCTCCCACGCCACGCTGGAACAGCTGTTCCTGAATGCCCGCACCCACAGCCACTGGCAACCGCGTCCGGTGAGCGACGAGCTGCTGCATCAACTGCACGAGTTGTTGAAGCAGGCGCCGACCAGCGCCAACTGCTCGCCGGCCCGCCTGGTATTCGTCAAGAGCGACGAAGCCAAGGCCAAGCTGAAGCCGTGCCTGGCCGCCGGCAATGTCGACAAGACCCTGGCCGCGCCGGTCTGCGTGATCGTCGCCCACGACACCCGCTTCTACGAACACCTCCCGCAGCTGTTCCCGCACGCCGACGCCAGGAGCTGGTTCGAGGGCAATCAGCCGCTGATCGACACCACCGCCTTCCGCAACGGCACGCTGCAGGGCGCCTACCTGATCCTGGCCGCGCGCGCGCTGGGTCTGGATTGCGGCCCGATGTCCGGTTTCGACAACGCCGCGGTCGACGCGGCTTTCTTCCCGGACGGCCGCTTCAAGTCCAACTTCCTGATCAATCTGGGCTACGGCGAAGCCGACAAGCTGTTCCCGCGCTCGCCGCGCTTCGACTTCGACGAGGCCTGCCGGATTCTGTAAGCCGCGCATTTGCCACTGGCCTGATCCCGATGCCCGGTTATAATGCCGGGCATTTGTCTGCCCGGAGAATGCCATGCTGTACCCGCTGCTGCGCCCGCTGCTGTTCAAGTTCGACGCGGAAACCGCCCACGAGCACACGCTGAAGATGCTCGATCGAGCGCATCGGCTGCGCCTGACTCCGTTGGCCGCCTCCCCCGCCGCGCGCCAGCCGGTGCAGGCGATGGGCCTGACCTTCCCGAACGCCGTCGGCCTCGCCGCCGGCCTGGACAAGAACGGCGCCCACATCGACGCCCTGGCCGCGCTCGGCTTCGGCTTCATCGAAATCGGCACCGTCACCCCCCGCCCGCAGGACGGCAACCCCAAGCCCCGGCTGTTCCGCCTGCCGGAACACGAAGCCATCATCAACCGGATGGGCTTCAACAACCAGGGCGTCGCCGCGCTGCTGGACAATGTGCGCCGCTGCAAATTCAAGGGCGTGCTCGGCATCAATATCGGCAAGAACGCGATCACGCCGATAGAAAACGCGGTGGACGACTACCTGGCCTGCCTGGATCAGGTCTACGCCGCCGCCAGTTACGTGACCGTCAACATCTCCTCGCCCAACACCAAGAACCTGCGCCAGTTGCAGCAAGGCGACGAGCTGGGCCGTCTGCTGGCCGCGCTGAAACAGCGCCAGCAGGCGCTGGCCGACCGTCACGGCCGCTACGTGCCGCTGGCGGTGAAGATCGCGCCGGACCTGGACGACGAGCAGATAGCCGAAATCGCCCGACTGCTGACCGGCAACGGCATAGACGGCGTCATCGCCACCAACACCACGCTCTCGCGCCGCGAAGTGGCCGGCCATCCGCTGGAAAACGAGGCAGGCGGCCTGTCCGGCGCGCCAGTTCGCAGCCGCTCAACAGAAGTCATACGCAAACTGTACAAGGAACTTGACGGCGCTCTGCCTATCATAGGTGTTGGCGGCATCCTTTCCGGCAACGACGCCGTGGAAAAACTGGATGCCGGCGCCAGCCTGGTGCAGCTGTACAGCGGCCTGATCTATCGCGGTCCGGAACTGGTCAGCGAATGCGCGCGGGCGGCGGCGCAATATCTACAAGCTCGCAACTAAATAGAAAGAATGGAGCAGGAAAAAATGATTTCTTCCATCAGCCGCATTACCCTGGTCAGCCTGCTGAGCGTCGGCGTGCTCGCCGGCTGCTCGACATCCGACTCCGCAGCCGTCTATTCCAAGGGACAAATGCGCCAGGCGCAGACCGTTCAGCTCGGCACCGTGCTGTCGGTGCAGAACGTGAAAATGGAAGGCCAGAACAATGAGCTGCTGACCCTGGGCGGCGCCGCGCTGGGCGGCCTGGCCGGCAGCAATATCGGCGGCGGCAAGGGCCAGATCGCCGGCGGCATCGTCGGCGCGCTGGCCGGCGGCTTCGGCACCCAGGCCGCTCAACGCGCGATGACCAAGAACGCGCTGGAAATCACCGTCAAGCTGGACACCGGCCGCACCATCTCCATCGTGCAGGAAGCCGACATCCCCTTCGTCGCCAACCAACGCGTCAAAGTGCTGAGCGGCGGCGGCAACGACCGCGTCGTGCCGTACTGATTCCCCGAACGCGACGTTTCATCGCAGAGCCGATGTTGGCGTATCATATGGCATGATCTGCCGCGATACGCCAACCCGGTTCGCGGGAGCGCCACCGCCCACGGGAGAAATTCTTGTCCATCAGCCTGCTCTCTGTCGCCAACGACAGTTTCTGCCTGCGACTGCAGCGCGCCGCCCGCCTATGGCGCCAAGTCGCCGATGAGGAGCTGAAGAAGTACGGCCTGTCCGAAGCCACCACAACGCCCTTATGGCTGATCGGCCGCCTGGGAGAAGGATTGCGCCAACGCGCGCTGGCCGAGCATCTCGGCATCGAGGGGCAATCTCTAGTCAGGCTTATCGATCATCTGGAAAGCTCCGGACTGGTCGTGCGCCGGGACGATCCAACCGACCGCCGCGCCAAGGTATTGATGCTGACGGAGGCGGGCAAGTCGATGGCGGCGCAAGTCGATCAGGTCGTGCGCGGCATCCGCGAACGGCTGCTGCAGGACGTCAGCGCCGAAGCGCTGCATATCACGGACCAGGCGCTGGACTCCATCTCCCGGGCCGCCGACAAAATCAGGGAATGAAAAATCCCGCGGCAAGCGCGGGATTCCACTCGACCACCCATCAGCCGGCGCTTAATCGCACAACAGGCCCAGCAAGCTGCTGAACGGGCTATCCTGTTCCGGCAGCCTGTCTATCGCGCGCAAGATATCCTGGGCTCGGCCCGCCAGCGCGGCTCTCCCGCTGCGCGATACGCATTTCACAAACTTGGCCTGGATCTCGTCCCGGCTCATCGGATTCCGCGGATTGCCCTTCGGATAGTCGATCTGCCCCTTCAACGTCGAACCATCGCGCAACCGGATTTCCACCTTGATCAGGCCGTGAGTGCCCAATTCGGGGATCTCGCACTCCGGGGCCGTCTCCGGATGGATCAAACGGCTGATCGCGATCACGTCCGGACGCCGTATCGCCTCCTCCGTGAAATCATCGATGAACACATCCCCAGTCGCCAACGCCACCGCGACGTTGTAAGCGATGCTGAAACGCGCGTCGACGATGGTCTGCGGCTCGCGCTTCTGCTCCAAGGGCGCGCTGACCAGATCATATATCTGCTGGTTGGTGCGGATGGAAATGGCCTCGATCTCCTCTGCCTGGTAGCGGCGGCCGCCGGTCAACGCCAGCGTCACCGCGGCGGCCGAAGTATTGGGCCGGCAGGTCGGATAGGGCTTGAACGCCACGCCGCCCTCTCCGGCGAAACGCTCCCCCAGCTCGCCGGACACTCTGGACAGATCTGAGCCCGGCTCGAACGCGGAATAATACCCCCAGTGCCCGGTGAGGAAATTCACAGTGCCGCCAAAACCCGCCTTCGCCAACAACACCGCCTTGACGGCATTGGAAGCGACCAGGCCCTGCTGATAAGACACCGTCGGCGCGCCGTCTATCATGCACTGCGCCTCGCCAAGCGCCGAGGTATAGGCGATGCCCATCGCATGGCGCAGCTGCTCCTCGCTGAGGCGATGCAACCGGCCCGCGGCCGCGGTGGCGGCGATCACCTTGCTCAAATCATAGCGACCGCTTTGCAGCAGGGTCTCGCGGCGCGCCTCCGCCAGCCGCACCGACAGGTCCTGGCCAATGGCGAATGCAGTGATGAACTCCCGGCCGCTGACGCCCGGCTGGGTCTGTTCGGCGATGGCCAGCAACGCCGGAAACAATGCGACGCTGGGATGCGTGCCGAGCGGATCGGCCACATCGTCAAAATCCAGCACGCGCGATGCCGCGCCATTGAGCAGCGCCGCCATGGGAGCCGGCAATCGCGCCTGGCGGCCAAGCACGGTAGCCTGCGGCGCCCCGCCCCAACTCTCGACCACCCCGGCGAGAATACCGACATCCGGATCATCGGCGCCGGCGATGGTCACGCCCAGAATATCGGTGATGGCCTGCAGGGCGATCTCCACCGCTCCAGGCGTCAATTGCTCAAACTGGATCGTCGCCGCATAGCGGGCAATGCTTGCTTCAAGACTCAAGATCGTTTCTCCTCAAGCGTAATGATTCGGCCCCGCGGGACCGCCTACTCGAACACCATCAGCCGCTGCCCGGCCAAAACCGGATCTCGCGGCGCCACCGTCACTTCGCTCACCACGCCATCCTTCGGCGCCGTCAGCGTCATCACCATTTTCATCGCCTCTATCCGCGCCACTGCCTGGCCGGCCGTCACCGTCTGCCCCGGAGCCACCAGCAACTCGGTGACCGTCGCCGGCATCGGCGCGACCAGCGTCCCGTCCTCCGACGACGCGCGTCCCGAGCGGCGCGAAGAAAAACGAGACGACGACGGATCAGCCAAACCGACTTCGCTGTAGAACCCATCCGCCAACACCCAGACAGCGCCGGACGGCCCGGCCATCACCGAACACTCGACCAGCTCGCCGTCGAGCCGGTACTGCAGGCGGCTGGCCTTGCCCTGCCGGAACGAGCCCGCGTCGAAATGCAATATCTCGCCATTCCCCGACGCCAACCCTTCCGCGCTCAACCGAAAGCCAGCCTCGCCATCGCCGCGCAGTTCGACCCCGCCGCTCCAACCTGCCGGCAGCGCGGCGTGCAAACGCAACGCCACGCCGCCCTCTCTATCCACTCTATCGTTCATCCAACCCTCTCCTAGCCTCGAGCGCCGGCCGCAAGCAGCGGATCGTTGCGCAGTTTCCATCCCGACACTGCGGCGGAGCCCTCCGGCTTGCGCTCGGCCGCGCCGGCCAGCGCCGTCGCCAACGCTGCAGCGAATACGGCCCTCCGATCGACGGCATGCAGCTGTTCCGGCGGCAGTTCGAACCCCTCCAGCAATGACAAGTCGTAGCTGCCATTACGAAACTGCGCCTGCTCCAGCAGCCAGTGATGGAACGGGACATTGGTCGGAAAGCCGAACAACCGGAACTCGCCAAGCGCATGCGAGGCCCGCGCCAGCGCGCGCTCACGGCTGGACTGATGGACGATGAGCTTGGCGCACAGGCTGTCGAATCGCGGCGACTGCGCGACGCCGCTGGCCACGCCCGAGTCCAGCCTCACGCCCTCGCCTTCCGGCACGGCATAGCTGGCGACCCGGCCAGCCGCCGGGAAGAAATGGTTGCGCGGATCTTCGGCGCACAGCCGGAATTCGACCGCATGGCCGCGAAACTCAATGTCATCCTGGCGCAGCGACAAACGCCCGCCACCGGCGACATGGATCATCTGCTCGACCAGATCGACGCCGGTGATCGCCTCCGTCACTGGATGCTCCACCTGGATGCGCGCGTTCATTTCGATGAAGTAGAAGCGCCCATCGTCGGCGACCAGGAATTCGACCGTGCCGGCGCTGTCGTAACCCAGCTGCCGGGCGATCGCCAGCGCCGCCTGGCGCAATTCGTTCCGCAGCGCCGCGTCCAGGCCGGGCGCAGGCGCCTCTTCCACCAGTTTTTGCCGGCGGCGCTGAACGCTGCAGGCGCGGTCGCCCAGATGGAGCACATTGCCATGCTTGTCCCCGAGCACCTGCACTTCGATATGGCGGATGGCGGTGCCGAGAAATCGCTCGAGATAGACGTCGCCGCAGCCAAACGCGGACAGCGCCTCGCTCCTCACCTCATCCAGCGCGCCGGCGAAAGCTTCCGCCGTCTCCACCACTCGTATGCCTCGGCCTCCGCCTCCCATCACCGCCTTGATCAGCACCGGAAAACCGATTTCCCGCGCCAAACCCAATGACTGCTCCAGCCCGTCCCCTGGATGGCCGCCGGGAATCACCGGCACTCCGGCCAGGCAAGCGGCCTCGCGGGCGCGCAGCTTGTCGCCGGATTGCTGGATGGCTTCCGGCCTGGGGCCAACGAAGATAAAGCCCGCCTCGGCGCACGCGGCGGCGAATTCGGCGTTCTCCGCCAAAGGGCCATAGCCCGGCGCGATCGCATCCGCCTGCGACAACCGGGCGACCTGCAACACCTCGGCCATCGCGCTGCCGGCGCTGGCCGCCTCGATGGGAAACCGCTGATCGGCGGCCAGGACATAGGGATGGCCGTCATCCTCCGCCGGATAAGCCGCCACGGTTTCCACACCCATCAACCGGCAAGTGCGGATGAAGCGCATCGCGATTTCGCCTCGGCAACAGAGCAAAAGCCGCCGTATCATGCCTTGCGCTCCGCAGCATCGCCGTGCAGCCCGCGCCCCAGCACGGTATGCGCATGGGTGAACTCGCCCGCCGTCACGGCGCCGGCCACCGAAACCTCGCCGGCCAACGCGACGGCGGCGATGATCTCGGCCAGCTTGATCACGTCCCCCTCGCAACCCAGCATGCGCAGGCACTCCTGCTGTCCCGGCAGCTTGACGCCGCCGCCAACGGTCCCCAGCAACAAATTGGGCAGCGTCACGGAGGCGAGCAGATCGCCGTTGCTCTGCGGCTCGAACGTGGTGCTGGCGTTCTTGAACGACACTGTGACGAAGGCCGGATCCTGGCCGCAGGCGATGAACATCGCCGTCAGCGCGTTGGCGATATGGATGTTGGGCGCCGTGGCGCCGCGTTGCGCCAGCAGGATATTGCAAGCTCCGAGGAAGCGCCGCATCCGGTGCGCCGTGGTGCGCAGCCGCTGCTGCAGCAGCTGGGCCGGAATTCTGACGCTGGCCGACACATAACGCCCCTTGGCCTGATCCGGCACAAAGCGCTTGTCGCCCCCCAGCGTGTTGAAATAGTCGATGGCCAGCCCGCCGCTATGGGCCAGGATATAGCGGCAAGCCGCCTCATTGGCCTTGGTCGCCATGTTCAGCCCCATCGCCTGGTCGGTGGAGTAGGTGAAAGCGAGGCCGACCAGATCGCCATGGAACAACGGACTGACTTCCAGCAGCTTGGCGAATCGGCTGGTGGCGTTGGCAGCGGCGACGATCTGCGGCAAATGCTCGCGCAACCAACCGTCAAAACGGCCGGCTTCGGCTGCGTCCCTCAGCACCACCGCGGAAATCTTGGTCAGCGCGTCGCCGAGCACGCGGTACGGCTGTCCGGTTTCGCTCGGCAAAACATTGCCCGGACTGAGCACATGGCAGCCGCCGCTTTCGGTGATGATGCTCATGCCGCGCGAGAACGACGCCACCAACGCGCCCTCCGTCGTCGCCATCGGCACCACGAACTCGCCTTGCGCGCGGCTGCCGTGAATGGCGAGCGGCCCCGCCAGGCCGACCGGCACGCCGATGTTTCCGACATAATTCTCGCAAGTGCCCAGCACCGAGCCCGGCTCGTAGGGACGCCCCTGCAGATACGGAAAATGCTGCCCGGTGAATGTCTCCAGCCAGCCATGGCGTTGCGCGATGATTTCCTGGCTGTAATCGTCTTCCTTGGAACGCGGAATCTTCATGGGAAACAGACCTTTCTAAAGCGGGATGTTGGAATGGCGGCGAGCCGGGGTGCCGGTCACCTTGTCCGCCAGCAGTTGCAGATGGGACAGCACGGCGTTGCGCGCATCGGCGGCAGCCAGCAACCCATCCACATAGCCTTTTTTCGCGGAGTACGACGCATTGGCATGCGCCGCGCGATAGTCGTGCAGCAACTTCTCCCTCAGCGGCGCCGGATCGGCTGCAGCGGCCAGTTCTCTGCGGAATATGATGTCGACCGCTCCTTCCGGCCCCATCACGGCGATTTCCGCCTGCTCCAATGCAAAGGTGAAGTCGGTCGCGGACCAGTTGGCCAGCGTCGGATAAGCGCCGCCGTAAGCCTTGCGCAGCACGATGGCCAGCTTGGGCACGCTGGCCTCGCAATAGGCATGCAGCAGTTTGGCTCCGGCGCCGATGATGCCGCGCGTCTCCTGTTCGCGGCCCGGCAAATAACCAGGCACGTCCAGCAGCGTCAACAAAGGAATATCGAAGCTGTCGCACAAACGCACGAAACGCGCGCCCTTCAGCGAGGAGTCGACATCCAGGCAGCCAGCCCGCTGCAGCGGCTGGCTGGCCAGCACGCCGACAGTACGCCCGCCGAAACGGGCGAAACCGGTCACCAGGTTGGGGGCGTACGCGGCCTGGACTTCAAGGAACTCGTTGTTGTCGGCGATTTCAGCGACGACATCCAGCACATCGTAGGGTTCGTTCTGATTGGCCGGAATCAGCTGCTCCAGGCGCGGGGTGCGCCTGGGTCCGGTGTCGCCCCGATCGATACGCGGCGCCGGGCTGGCATTGTTCTGCGGCAGATACCCAAGCAGCTCCCGCACCAGCGCCACCGCCTGCTCGCGCCCATCGCAATTGAAATGAGCCAGCCCGGTGACTTCAGCATGCAGCTGCGCGCCGCCGATTTCTTCCTTGGTGACGTTTTCGCCGGTGGCCGAACGGATCACCGTCGGTCCGGTCAGGAACATCGTCGACTCCGCGCCCGCCATGACGATGAAGTCTGTCAGCGCCGGCGCATAGGCCGCGCCGCCGGCGCAGTCGCCCAAGATCACCGAAATCTGCGGCACCACGCCGGAAGCCTTGACCGTTTTGTGGAACACCTCGCTGAATTGCGCTCCGGCATCGACCCCCTCGTGTATCCGTATGCCGGAGGAATCATTGAGGCCTATCACCGGCAGGCCGAGCTGCAGCGCCATGTCCAGCAGCTTGCCTATCCGCACCGCATGCACCCGGCTGGAGCTACCGCCGAGAAAATCGCGGTCATGGGCGTAAACCAGCACCGGGCGGCCATCGATGCGGCCATGCCCGGTCACCAGGCCATCGCCGGGCACCTTGCGGCCAGCGGTGCCGAAGTGCTGGCAGTCGTGCTCGCTCAGCGCATCCAATTGGTAAAAGCTGCCGCTATCGACCAGCCACTCAATGGCCTGCCACACCGCGGAATCGCGCCGCGGCGTGCCCGTGGCGGAAAAAGAGGCCTGAACCGTCGTCATCGTCGCTTGCCTTCTCTGTTGTCAATCATCGTTCAACTTCATGGCCGGACAGCGTTATCTGGCCACGATCGGAATGTGCCTACGCTGCGTTTGCGCCGGCTGCGCCAGCCCTGTGGACGGCTCGGCAAAATCCAGCAGCAACTCAGCCTTTCTCTTGCCCATCGCCGGAATGGAGGCCAGCTTGACATGGCCGTAACCGCGCACCGACTCCGGCAACCTGGCCAGTTCCACCGCAATGGCCAGCTTGCCGCGGGCCAGGCCGGCGCAAAGGGTATCCAGCAAGGACTCGTAATCGGCCAACAGCAGCCGCTCCGCCCGGCGGTCTTCCTGGCCGGCGAAGGGGTCGAACGCAGAACCCCGCAGGAAACGCAGACGGGCCAATCCGCGCATCAGCGGCAGAATCCAGCGGCCGACAGCCACCTTGCGCGGCTGCTTGCGCCAGAAGTTGAAAACATCCGGCGCCAGATGGAAGCGCAAGCCATCGAGGCCGCCATGCTCCTCGGCCAATCGCTGCAGAAAACCGCGATCGCTGAGCTGACGCGCCACCTCGTACTCGTCCTTGCAGGCCATCAGCTTGTAAAGATTTCGCGCGACCGCGATCCGCAGCGCGGCAGCCTGGCTGGCGTCCTCGCCCTGCCAATCTCGGGTGGCCTGCTCCACCTTGCCCAGCCAACGCAGATAGCGGGCCGCGTAATCAGAATTCTGGTACTCGGCCAGCAGCCGGGTGCGGCTCAACTTCAACCGCTCGTAATCGTCGGCCTTCTCCTCAGCCCTCTCGCCGTCGCCCAACTGCCGCAGCGCTTCCGGATCGCCGGCGGCCAGGCGGCCGCAATCGAAGGCGGCCAGATTGTCGTCGCCGTTGCCGCCCTGCAACCGTATCGCCTGCCTCACGGCATCCAGCCTCAGCGGCACCAGGCCGGCCTGCCAGGCGAAGCCCAGCAACAAGACATTGGCCTGCAGCGGCGTAGCGAAACGCTCAGCCAGCGCCTTCGCATCCAAGGCCCGCGCCTGCGCGCCGCTGCGCTTCTCCAACAGAGAAAGCATCCCGGCGCTGTCGACCTGCAGCGTCGGATCTCGCAGCATCAGGCCGACCTGAGTTTCATGCAGGTTGGCGGCGATGCGCGTCCGCCCGGCGCGGATGCAATCCAGCGCCTCGCGCTCGGTGGCCACCACCAGGTCGGCGGCGATCAGGGCATCGGCTCCGCCCCGGTCTATGCGGTTCTGATGCAGTTGCGCGCGATCGCTCGCCAGACGGATGTGGCTCAGCACCGAGCCTCCCTTCTGCGCGAAACCGGTGAAGTCGAGCACCGAGACCGCGGCCTGCTGCAGATGCGCGGCGATCGCCACGATGGCCGACACCGTCACCACGCCAGTGCCGCCGATGCCGGTCAGCAGTATTTCGTACGGCGTCGCGCCAAGCTCCGCGCCCGGGTGCGGCAAGCGCGCGGCAGCCTGTCCAACGGCCTTTTGCAGCGCCGCGTCGGCCCGTTTTGCCCGAGGCCGCCCCTTCAGCGTCACGAAGCTGGGGCAGAATCCCTTCAGGCATGACAGGTCGGTATTGCAGGAATTCTGATCGATGCGCCGCTTGACGCCATGATCGGTCTTCAGCGGCGCCACCGACAGGCAGTTGGAGGCTTTCTGGCAATCGCCGCATCCCTCGCAGACCTGTTCGTTGATCACTACGCTGCGATTCAGCGCCGGCGCCTGCTTGCGCTTGCGACGCCGCCTGGCCTCGGTTGCGCAGACCTGGTCATAGATCAACAGCGAAACCCCGCTAAGCTCCCTTAGCTCACGCTGCACCTCGTCCATGCGGTCGCGATGATAGACCCGGGTGTCGCCGGGCAAGGCATTGTCGCCGACATATCGTCCGGGATCGTCGGCCACCACCACCACTCTCGACACTCGCTCCGCCAGCGCCAGCCTGACGATTTGCGGCACCGTCAGCTTGCCGTCGATGGGCTGCCCCCCGGTCATCGCCACCGCATCGTTGTAAAGCAGCTTGTAAGTGATGTTGCTGCCGGCGGCCACCGCCTGGCGGATCGCCAGATGCCCGGAGTGGAAGAAGGTGCCATCCCCCATGTTCTGGAAGATATGGCCAGTGCCGACAAAGCTTTCGGAGCCGAGCCAGTCCACGCCCTCGCCCCCCATCTGCACGCTGCCGCTGGTGCTGCGCTCCGGAATCCGCGCCGCCATCGCATGGCAGCCTATTCCCAGCTGCGCCCGGCTGCCCTCCGGCACCAATGTCGACAGATTGTGCGGGCAACCGGAGCAAAAATAAGGCGTCCGCTTCAGCAAGCCGGCGGGATGCTCCAGAACCGGCTGCTGCCAGCAGGCCGGCAGACCCGCGCTGACGCCCAGCGCCTGCAAACGCTCTCGCAGCAGCGACGCCAAACGGGACGGGCGCAACTCCTCCGCCACCGGCAGCAAGGGCCGGCCTTCCTCGTCCTGCTTGCCAATGACAATGGGCCGCCGCTCCTCCGGCACGTTGTACAGATGCTGCTTCAGCAGCGCCTCCGCCACCGCCGCCTTCTCCTCGACCACCAGCACCATGCCGGCCGTCTCCGCCAGCTCCGCCAACAACGGGGACAAAGGCCACACCAGTCCGACCTGCAACAGCGCGATGCCAGACGCCTCCAGCTCCGCCTCGCTCGGGCCCAATTGGCGCAGCGCTTCCATCACATCGCCATGCGCCTTGCCGATCGCTGCGATCAGCAAGCGCGGCGCGGCCTGGCCGAAGGTAAGCTTGTCCAGCGGATTGGCGCGGGCAAAAGCGGCGAAGGCCTCCAGCTTGAACGCCATGCGCTGCTCCATCTGCGGCCCCGGCAGATCAGGCCAGCGCCAGTGCAGGCCGTCATTGCCCGGATCCACTGGCGGCAGCGTGAAAGGACGACGCTCGACGGAATGGCAGGAAACCGAACTTTCCACCGTTTCGCTGATGGCCTTGAATCCGACCCATAGGCCGGAATGCCGCGACGCCGCCCAGCCCCACAAGCCGTATGCTTCGTAATCGGCAACCGAGGCGGGGTGGATGACCGGCATTCCCCAGGCGATCAGCGTCTGGTCCGACTGATGGGACATAGATGACGACACGCAGCCATGGTCGTCGCCGACGATGACCAGCACGCCGCCCATCTCGGATGAGCCATAGGCATTGCCGTGATGCAATGCGTCGCCGGCCCGATCCACACCTGGCCCCTTGCCATACCAGAGGCCAAACACGCCATCCACCTTGCGGTCGGCATCGCTGCCCACCCGCTGCGTGCCGAGCACGGCGGTTGCCGCCAATTCCTCGTTGATCGCTGGCAGAAAACGGATGGCGGCCTGCTCGAGAACGCTCTTCGCTTTCCACATCTCCATATCTACCGCGCCCAGCGGCGATCCCCGGTAGCCGCTGGCGAAACCCGCGGTATTCAGGCCAGTCTCGCGATCCGCTGCGGCCTGGGCCAGCATCATCCTCACGATGGCTTGCGTTCCCGACAACATAATGCGGCCGCCCGGGCGGGAAATTCCGATTTCATAGCGGTCGCCGCCGCTAAAACCATTGTCAATTTCCATGAAGCATCTCCATCTTTTTATGGTTGCTCGCTAGCCGGATCGCTGCGCCAGCCGTCTTGCGGTTGTGATCGCGTCGGCGATTGCCGCTCTGTCGTTAACCCGGCTGGCCAGCAATACCAGCAGTTGCGCGTCGACCAGCCTGGCCTGCTCGTCCGGCAAGTCCTGCCCGGCTTCCAACAGCATGGAAAACAGCTCGTCGGGAGACGGCTGCATATGGGATTGCTCATTGCTGGGCATCAGGCGCGCCTTTCGAAAGTGGAAGAAACGGAGTGGCCCAAAGCCAGTTGCAGCGCCGCGGCCAATTCGACCGGGTCCAGCTGGTCGGCGGCGTAACAGATATGCTGGTCGGGACGGATCAGATAAACGCGGCGTTGCGCCGCCCGGTAGCGCTCATGGGCCAGACCGGCGTCATCGACGACATGCGTGCGGCCATCGCCGCCATCGCGTCCCGAGCGGCCCACCGTCAACAACGCCACGCCGTGCAGATGGCAGAAGCGCTCGACCGCCTCGACGCCAGATTCATCGTCGACGAAATGCAGCAAAGTAAAGCGGTTGCTGATCTGCTCCAGCAACCAAGCGGGTTGCCCCCCGAGCGACACCGGCGCGTCCGGGGCAGCATCGCCCGGCCCCGGGCCTTCCCGATGCCCGGCAGACTGCAACAAGCTGCAACCCGCCAGCGACGCCGGCCGCGACAATCGTCCGGAATTGACCATGGGACGGATGGCCTCCTGCTCGGCGGACAGCAGCAGCACCGCCTCCTTGAGCAGCCTGGCCCGCTCCGAGCGCGGCGTAATGAAATCAGCGCTGCGGCTGGAGTTGAGAATATTCTCGTCAGCCGCCAAGCCACGCTCTTCGCCGTAACTGTCCAGCAAAGCCGGACCCGCCCGTCCTGCGATGATTTCGGCTAGCTTCCAGCCCAGATTGTCGGCGTCCTGAATACCGCCATTTCCGCCGCGGCCGCCGAAAGGACTGACCTCATGCGCGCTATCCCCGGCAAAAATCACCGGACCGTGCACGAAGCTGGCCAGCCGGCGGCAACGGAAGGTATAGACGCTGACCCATTCAAGTTCGAAATCGATATCGTCGCCGAACATCCTGCGCAGCCTGGCCGCGACGCGCTCCGGCTCGCGCTCCAGCACCGGGTCGGCATCCGGCCCCAGCTGGAAATCGACGCGCCAGACGTCATCAGGCTGTTTGTGGATCAGGACTGACTGCCCCTCGTGGAAGGACGGGGAAAACCAGAAGCGGCGCTCCGCCGGCAGAGCGGCAGGCATGCGCACATCGGCGATCAGGAAGCGGTCATTGAATGTCCGGCCGTCAAAAGGCAGCTGCAGCGCCTGGCGCACAAAGGATCGGACGCCATCGCACGCCACCAGCCAATCGCAGTGAATCCGGTAGCCGCCCTCGTCGGTCGCGATATCGACAATCGCGCGACGCGGCTCGCGTTGCACGCCGGCGACGCGATGCCCCCAGCGGAATTCCACCAACCCCGATGCCAGGCAAGCATCGATCAACCATTCCTCGAGATAGTACTGCTGAAGATTGATGAAGGCCGGGTACTGGTGCCCTGGCTCCGGCAGGTAGTTGAATTCGAACAGCTGCCGGTCTCCATGCAGCACCTTGCCTAGATGCCAACTGACGCCTTTTTCCAACAGTTGCTCGCCTAAACCCAGCCGCCCCAGTATTTCCAAGCTGCGCTTAGCAAAAACAATCGCACGCGATCCATCAGAAACCTTGTCATCCTGATCGACAACCAGCGTGCGCACTCCTCTCCTAGCCAGATCAAGAGCCAGAACCAGCCCTACCAACCCAGCGCCGGCAATAACAATCTCCTTATTAATCAGCAGATTGCCATCAAATTTTGTGCGTTCAAAAGTACGACGTCTTACCACCATGGCCTGCTCCCGCGGATAAGTGACAAAACCATTCACCGCGGCGGAATTTACATTAGTAATAAATACTCATCAAGCATAATTATTCATTATGGTATATTCGATTCGAAAAAATAATACGGATGAAACAATCAAGTTAGAACATTATGAAAATAATTTATTTTATTTTTCAACAAGATAAAGAAAATCGCACCTGACCAGAGCAAATCATGCCGCCCTGAGCAAGCATGGCAATTTAATAGGCAAATCATGAGTCAATCATCGATACTCAAATACTATTTCTATAGTTATTACTCGCATGCGATCATATTTGAAGGTCATAACGACCAGGTTGAAAACACTCTTTGGCATGACAGCCCCATTCCATCCGACAAGACCCATTTAACAGTCAGCGGAAGGAGTGGCGCATGACCCTCTCGCGACGCGCGTTTCTGGAACACAGCCTGCTGTATGCAGCGCTGGCCCCCTTCGCTTCGCAAATGGTCAAGGCCGAAGGAGTGATGCCCCGAGCCCTCTCCAACACGCAAGGATCCAACATGAAACTGTCCCGCAACGAATTCGACTATCGTCCGCCGCACCTGCAAGACCTGCAGACAGCAAGCGACCCGCTGATCGTCTTGTGCACGCTGCTCGCGCGGGCGGACAGTTCGCCGCTCAGCGAGCGCCGCCGCGACCCTGGCTTTCTGATTGACCGCGATGGCCAAACCATCGAGGATCCGACCAGCCACAACCAACGCCCGGCCTTCGATAGCCCGGTCAACGTATCGTTTGAAAAATGGGGAGAGTATTGGCGAAAAGTGCACGGCCCGCGCTTCCTGTATGCGCAGAAACCGCAAGATGGCGGCATCCAGCGCATGGTTCGCTACGACCAGGTTCATCGCCTCGCCTTCGGCCCCAGCAAGGGCAGCCCGATGCCATACCTCCCGCCGGTCGACAACGACGGCGAACTGTTCCACACAGTAGTGGACCATGTGCCGGCATACCGCCGCCCAGACTGGGACGGCATCGCCTACCTGGGCTTCAAAAGCACCGACGACATGGGCGCGGTCTTCTCGCAACCCAGCCTCGCCGCCACCATCATTCCGGAAGACAAGGCGATCTTCCGCGAACTGGCCCCGGTTTTGTCCCGCCAGCACATCATCATCCCCAGCGCGACTCAGCGAGACCCGATCCTGCTGGTCAAAACCCACCAGCGCCGCGCCGACCTGAACCGCCAGGCGTTCCAGCATCAGTGGCTGGCCGAGCACGCCGATCTGGTGCGCACCAAACCTGCCACCGCGCGCTATGTCCGCCGCTACGTCCAACTGCATGCGATCGGACCGGAACAGGAAGGCCAGCCTTTCTGGCATCCCGCCAGCAGCAAGATAGACGGCGTGACCTTGATGGCTTTCTCCAGCCTGAATGATCTGGAAGACTACATGCTGAGCGAAGACTATCAGGCCATTGAACGCGACGAGCAGCGCTTCGCCGATGCGGACCGCTCGGACTTCTGGACCGCGATGGGCATCAATGTGGTGAACCGCATCCAACAGGAAGTCGCCACCCCGCGCTAAGCCAAATTCCCCGCCATAGGCGGGCAACTGGCTGAGATGCGCCCGGACCTGCAGGCCGGGCGCATCCTGTCCTTCACGTACCCGGCAATCACGAGAGCAAAATGAGCAAGGCACTCCCCTTCAGACTGATATTGGTCATGGCCATCGCTTGCGGTTTTTCCATCGCCAACATCTATTACAACCAGCCCCTGCTGGGCCTGCTGCAGCGTGAATGGGGAGAATCCCCGCTGATCGGCCTGATACCAGCCCTGACTCAGTTGGGATTCGCCTTCGGCCTGATTCTGCTGGTTCCACTTGGCGACGTCATGGATCGCAAGCGGCTGATTCTGGCGCAGACGCTGGCGCTGATCGCCTCCCTCGCCTGCATGGCCGCCAGCCCGACGCCGCCGCTGCTGTTGCTGGCCTCGGTGCTGGTCGGCGCCACCGCCACCATCGCCCAGCAAATCATTCCATTCGCCGCGGAACTTGCCGGACCGGAGCAACGCGGCAAGGTGGTCGGCCATGTGATGAGCGGCCTGTTAAGCGGCATTCTGCTGGCGCGTACATTGAGCGGCTTCGCCGGCGCTTATCTGGGCTGGCGCGCCATGTTCATGATGGGCGCGGCGCTGGCGATCGCCATGGGATTGATGCTGCTGGTCTTCCTGCCTAGCAGCAAACCGACTGCCCAACACGGCTATCCTGCGCTGCTCGCCTCCCTATTCAAGCTGGCGCGCGAGGAAAGGGAGCTACGCTACGCGATCCTGACCCAGGGCATGCTGTTCGCCGCCTTCAGCGCCTTCTGGAGCACCCTGGTTCTGCTGCTGCAACAGCCTGAGTTCCACATGGGCAGCCGCGAGGCTGGCTTATTCGGCATCATCGGCCTGGTCGGCGTCCTGCTGGCGCCGCAAGCGGGCAAGCTTGCAGACGCGCGCGGGCCTCACGGCATCGTCAAGCTAGGGGTAGCGCTGGTTGTCGCGTCTTTTCTGGTATTCGGCGTGGCGCCTAACCTGATGGGGCTGGTCATCGGCGTGATTCTTCTGGACGCTGGCGTACAAGTCGCCATGGTTTCGCATCAGACCATCATTTTCGCTTTGAACCCCTCGGCCCGCAGCCGCATCAATACCGTATATATGACCGGACTGTTTTTGGCTGGCGCGGTAGGCTCGGCGATAGGCGGGTTCTGCTGGCAAATGCTGAAATGGAACGGCGTAGCCTCCGCCGGATTCGCTCTGGGCGTGCTCGCGATGTTTTTCCATCTTGGAATGGGCAGCCCGCAACCTAGCCGTCAAACCGGCGGCTGAGAACTAGCTCAGCCCTCCGGCATCGTCTGCCAACGGCCGCCGTACAGCATCTGCAGCGGCCGATAGCCGGACTTGTACGCCATCTTGCGGCAGTCTGCGATCCAGTAGCCCAGATAGACGTAGCTCAGTCCCAGCATGCGGGCCTGCTCCACCTGCCACAGCACGTTGTAGACCCCCAGGCTGGACTGGCTGTCCTCCGGATCATAAAAGGTGTAGACGGCTGACAGGCCGTCCACCAGCCTATCCACCAGACTCACCATCTTCAGCTGGCCGTCCAGCCGGAACTCGGCCAGGTGGCTGTCCACGCCGCTCTTCAGGATGAACTCGGAATACTGCTGCGCGTCGTCGTCCGACATGCCGCCGCCGGCGTGGCGGGTCTGCTGATACCAGCGGTACAGCGCGTAATGCTCGGCGTCGAAGCCCAACGGCAGCCAGCGCGCGCTCATCTCTGCGCCGCGCCGCCACACCCGCCGCTGGGTTCGGCTCGGCCGGAACTGATCCACCGGCAGCCGCACCGGGATGCAGGCCTGGCAGGAGTCGCAATAAGGGCGGTAGGTGTAGAGGCCGCTACGGCGAAAGCCCAGCCTGACCAGCTGGCTATAGACGCCGCTGTCTATCGCCTCGGCCGGAATCGCCACCTGGGAGCGCGCCTGCCGGCCGGACAGATAGCTGCACGGGTATGGCGCAGTGGCGTAGAAATGGATGGCCGCGACCTGGCCGGCTTCACGATGACTCATGGCGGTAATGGTAATCCCACATCTGATCCGGCTGGGGATGCCGGATGCTCTCTTTCAGAGTAGCAAGAAAAACATCGCGCGATATCAGCCTCGCGCCGAGGCTGGCCAGGTGCTCGGTGTGCATCTGGCAATCTATCATCGCCACGCCCTGGGCTTGCAGATGCCGAACCATGTGGACGAAGGCCAGTTTGGACGCGTCCCGCCGCCGCGAAAACATCGACTCGCCGTAGAACATGCGGCCGATGGACACGCCATACAGCCCCCCGACCAGCTCGCCGTCCATCCAGGTTTCGAAACTGTGGGCATAGCCTAGTTGGTGCAGCCGGCAATAGGCGGCCACCATGTCCGGCACGATCCAGGTGCCGTCCTGCCCCTCTCGCGGCTCGGAACAGGCGCGCATCACTTCGAAGAAAGCGGCATCGACGCGCACCTCGTAATCGAGATTGCGCAGCGTTTTGGCCAGCGAACGGCTGACCTTGAGCTCATCGGGAAACATCACCATGCGGGGCGCGGGCGACCACCACAATATCGGTTCGCCCTCGGAAAACCAGGGGAAGATGCCTTCGGAGTAGGCAGTGAGGATGCGGCGCGACGACAGGTCGCCGCCAGCCGCAAGCAGGCCGTTGGGATGACTGAGGGCCTGCGACACCGGCGGGAAGACAGGCTCGGGACCGAGCCAGGGAATCATCCGCGGCGGCCGCTCTTGCCCAGGCAGTCCGGGCACTCGCCATACATGTACAGCGCGTGCTCGACGATGCGGAAACCGTGCTGTTCGGCGATCCGGTCCTGAAGCGCTTCGATCTCCGGATCGAAGAACTCCACCACCTTGCCGCAGCTGATGCACACCATGTGGTCATGGTGGCCGCCCTGGTTCAGCTCGTACACAGCCTTGCCGGTTTCGAAATGGTGGCGCACCAGAATGCCCGCCTGCTCGAACTGGGTCAGCACGCGGTAAATGGTGGCGAGCCCGATGTCGATGTTTTCCGCGAGCAGCTTGCGATAAACGTCTTCGGCGGACATATGGCCGGCGTCGCCCTGCTCGAACAGATCAAGGATTTTCAGACGCGGGCCGGTGGCTTTCAGGCCGATATCTTTGAGGTGACTGGCTTTGCTCATCGTGATATAAAGTGTGTCGGTTTTCGAATCATGATAAAGCCTTTTGACGGCTTTGCCTAATTACAGCCTCATAAACGTTTGAGTCAATCGGAGTACCATGCGCGCCCTGATTTTCGCCGCCGTCATCGCAGTCGCCGGCTGCAGTTCGATGAATCCCCTCGACTGGAGCCACCGCGTGGAAGTCCAGCAAGGCAATTACGTCACCCAGGACGCCGTCGCCAAGCTCAAGCCCGGCATGACCCGCGCCCAAGTGCGCTTCCTGCTTGGCACCCCACTGCTGACCGACCCCTTCCATGCCGACCGCTGGGACTACAAGTATAGCGACGCCAAAGGCGGCAAGGTGGACCCCGCCAGCGACAAACTGCTGACCGTCTATTTCAAGGGCGATACGCTGGACCGCGTCGAAGGCAATGCCCAGCCGGCGCCGCCGGCGAAACAGCTGGACGCGTCTGCGCCCGCCCAGGAAGCCAAGAAGCCATGAGCGGCCAGAACATCGTCATCGTCGGCGCATCCGGCCGCATGGGCCGCGTGCTGATCGAGTCGGTGCTGAATGCGCCGGGCGCCCGGCTGCACGCCGCGATAGACCGCGCCGACTCCGGCTTCATCGGCCAGGATGCCGGCCTGTTCTGCGGCCGCAGCAGCGGCGTCGCCATCAGTTCCGATTTCATCTCCGCCCTGGACGGCGCCGACGTGGTGATCGATTTCACCCGCCCCGAAGGCACGCTGGAGCACATGCTCGCCTGCGCTGAGCGCGGCGTGCGCATGGTCATCGGCACCACCGGCTTCGACGACGCAGGCAAGGCCGCCATCCGCGCCGCGGCGGACAAGATCGGCATCGTGTTCGCGTCCAACTTCAGCGTGGGCGTCAACCTCACCTTCAAGCTGCTGGACATGGCCGCCCGCGTGCTGAACGAGGACTACGACATCGAAATCATCGAAGCCCATCACCGCTTCAAGGTGGATGCGCCGTCCGGCACCGCGCTGCGCATGGGCGAGGTGATCGCCGACGCGCTGGGCCGCGATCTGAAGCAATGCGCGGTTTACGGCCGCGAAGGCGTGACCGGCGAACGCGATCCGCAAGCCATCGGCTTCGCCACCGTGCGCGGCGGCGACGTCGTCGGCGATCACACCGCGCTGTTCGCCACGCTGGGCGAGCGCGTGGAGATCAGCCACAAGGCCTCCAGCCGCGCCACCTTTGCCAACGGCGCGGTGCGCGCCGCGCGCTGGCTGTCCGACAAACCGCGCGGCCTGTTCGACATGCAGGACGTGCTCGGCCTGCGCTGACGCACCGGAGGGGCTCAAGCCCCTCCCTCTTCCACCCATGCGCGTCCGCTCTCTTCTCTTCATCCTACTCCCCCTGCTCGGCTTCACCGCTCTAGCATCCCTGCTGCACCACAGCCAATTGCGGCCCGCCAGTCTGCTCGCTCTGGATCCGCAGCCGGCTCTCGAATGGCAGCTGCTGCTGGAACTGCGCCTGCCGCGACTGCTGGCGGCCGCCTCCGCGGGCGCGCTGCTGGCCAGCGCCGGTTGCGCGGTGCAGGCCCGCTTCCGCAACCCGCTGGCCGAGCCCGGCCTGATCGGCATCAACAGCGGCGCGGCGCTGGCCGCGGCCCTGGCGCTGAGCCTGGGCGCGGGCCTGTACGCCGTGGCGGCGGCCGGTTTCGCCGGCGGCCTGGGCGCGCTGCTTCTGGTCCGGCTATTGGGCGACGACAAGGACGGCAACCGCTTGATTCTCAGCGGGCTGGCGGTCAGCACCCTGCTCAGCAGCCTGCTGACCTTGCTGATCACCATGCTGCCGGACGGTTCCCTGCGAGTGGTGACCTTTTGGCTGATGGGCAGTTTCGCCAGCGCCGAGTGGCCGCTGGCTCTGGCGCTGACCGTGTCCGCGCCCCTTGTCTGGCTAGCGCTGTTCAGCCACTGGCGTTTCCTGAACGCCTTGCAGCTGGGGGAGAGCGCCGCCTTTCATCTGGGCTTTTCCGTGCGGGGACAGGAGTGGCGCATCGTGCTGCTGGCCGCGTTAGCGGCCGGCCTGGTGGTGTCCGGCTGCGGCATGATAGGGTTTGTCGGCCTGATGGCGCCGCACTTGGCGCGCCAGCTGCTCGGCAGCGACTCCCGCCGGCTGCTCGCCGTCTCCCCGCTGCTGGGCGCCTGGCTCACCGTCAGCGCCGACTGGCTGGCCCGCTCGCTGCTGGCGCCGGCGGAATTGCCGGTCGGCGTGATCACCAGCCTGCTGGGCGCGCCGTTCTTCCTGTGGCTGCTTCGCCGCCAGGGGCCTCGCCATGCTTGAAGCCCGCGGCCTGTCGCTGAGCAAAGGCGGCCGAACCTTGCTGGCCGATATCGACCTGACGCTGCGCCCCGGCGAGCTGCTGGCCGTGCTGGGACCCAACGGCGCCGGGAAAAGCAGCCTGCTCAAGCTGCTGTCCGGCCTTTGGCAACCTGACCGGGGAGACATTCTGCTCGCCGGACAGCCGCTGGCGCGGATGCGCAGCGCGGAGCTGGCCGGCTGGCGCGCCGTCGTCGAACAGCATCCGGTGACGCCGGACGGCTGGCGCGGGGCGGAGCTGGTAGCCGCCGGCGCCTACCTGCGCCCGGAAGCCGGACGGCAACGCATCGACGCCGCCGTGGCTAAGGCTCTGCGCCTCAGCGATGCCGCGGACCTTGCCGATCGATACCTGACCCGCCTCTCCGGCGGAGAGCGGCAAAGGCTGCAGCTGGCGCGCGCATTGTGCCAGCTGCTGCTGTCGCCGCAGCCCGAGCGCTATCTGCTGCTGGACGAGCCCACCGCGGCGCAGGACTTCGCGATGGCAGACGCGCTGATGGCGCAGGTCCGGACCCTGGCTCACGAACTGGGCATAGGCGCGCTGGCCGTGGTCCACGACCTCAATCTGGCGTTGCGCCACGCCGATCGGGTGCTGCTGCTGAACGACGGCCGCGCGGCAGGCTGCGGCGACAACCGCGAGATGATGCAGCGCGAGCGGCTGGAGGCGGTTTATGGCGTGCGGCTGGCTGAACTGGCCCACCCTGAGCAGCCGTGGCGCGCCTTCATCCCCATGCCCGGACAGACTCCCCCGCAAGCCTGACCCGTATTGCATTCGCCAGGCAAACCTGCGATCCTGACCGTCTCGCATCCGCAACCGGAAGAGAGAAGTCATGCCGCTGCTAGCCGCTCTGCAATCGCTTCCCAACCAGTTCTGTGGCGAAGGCATCAACCACGAAGACCAGACCTTCACCGGCTGCCTGCACTGGCAGGCCTTGCCCGGCCAGCGCGCGCTGCTGCTGCACTATACGGCCAGCGGCACCGACGGCGAAATCCTGCATCGAGAAACCACCCTGCTCGGCTATCTGCCCGACGGCACGCTGTGCCTGTGGCCGGTAATGGACGAGCTGCCCTATGTGCTGGCCCACCCGGCGATACGCCAGGCGGAAAGTGGACACGGCGTGCTGGAAGTGGTGTTCGCCAGCGGCCCCCGCAGCCTGAGCGAGCATTTCCGTCAGGAAATCACCATTCGCGTCGAAGCCAATGGCCAGGTGCTGTACGCCCAGGCCTGGGGCGAACCCAACGGCAGCTTCGAAGACCGTTCCCACTGCCGGCTGTCGCCGGTGGCCGGCACCGCCTGATCCCGCAGCCGCCAGCCCAGCCTCTCGGCCTGGCTGGCAGGAAAAGAAAACGGACGGCGCGCCCGCGCCGTCCGTTTTGATCCACGCCCAAAGGCTTCAGGCTGTTTCCGTCTCTCTCACCGCCTGCACCTCGTACACCTGCTTGACCTCGCCGTTGATGTCCACGCTCTCCAGCCGGACGTCGAAGCCCCACAGCCGGCATACGTGCTTCAACACCTCTTGCGCGCTCTGTTCCTCCAGCGGCCGACGGTTATGCATGGTATGGCGCAGCGTCAGACTGCGGTCTCCGCGCATATTGACCGACCACACCTGGATATTGGGCTCGCGCGAGCCCAGATTGTATTGCTCGGCCAGCTTGCCGCGGATGTCCCGATATCCTTCCTCGTCGTGAATGCTGGAAATCTCCAGCTTGTCGTCGCGGTCGTCGTCGCGGATCGAAAAGAGGCGAAAATCGCGGATCAGCTTGGGCGACAGGTATTGGGAGATGAAGCTTTCGTCCTTGAAGTTGCGCATCGCGAACTCCAGCGACTCCCGCCAATCGCTGCCGGCCAGGTCCGGGAACCAGGCGCGGTCCTCGTCGGTAGGCTCCTCGCAAATGCGCTTGATGTCCTGGTACATCGAGAAACCCAGCGCATAGGGATTGATCCCGCTGTACCACCGCGCGGTGACCGGCGGCTGAGACACCACATTGGTGTGGCTCTGCAGGAACTCGAGCATGTAGCCGTCGGTGATCAGGCCCTTGTCGTACAGCCTGTTCATGATGGTGTAGTGCCAGAAAGTCGCCCAGCCCTCGTTCATCACCTGGGTCTGCCGCTGCGGATAGAAGTACTGGGCCACCTTGCGCACGATGCGCACCACCTCGCGCTGCCAGGGCTCCAGCAGCGGCGCCGACTTCTCGATGAAGTACAGGATGTTCTCCTGCGGCTCAGCCGGGAAGCGCGGCGGCATCTTGTCGCCGCCATCCTTGTCCCGCTTCGGTATCGTACGCCACAGGTCGTTCACCTGCATCTGCAGATAATGCTCGCGCTCTTCCTGGCGCGCCTGCTCCTTGGCCAGCGACAGCTTCTGCGGCCGCTTGTAGCGGTCGACGCCGTAATTCATCAGCGCGTGGCAGGAATCCAGCAGCTCTTCCACCTCGTCTATGCCGTAGCGCTCCTCGCACTTCATGATGTAGCTCTTGGCGAACACCAGGTAGTCGATGATGGCCGAGGCGTCGGTCCAGGAGCGGAACAGGTAGTTGCCCTTGAAAAAACTGTTGTGGCCATAGGCGGCGTGGGCGATCACCAGCGCCTGCATCATCATGGAATTCTCTTCCATCAGATAGGCGATGCAGGGGTTGGAATTGATCACGATTTCATAAGCCAGCCCCATCTGGCCGCGCTTGTAGCTCTTCTCCGTGGAGACGAAATGCTTGCCGTAGCTCCAGTGGTTGTAATTGACCGGCATGCCCACCGAGGCGTAGGCATCCATCATTTGCTCGGCGGTGATGATTTCCAGCTGGTTCGGATACACGTCCAGCTTGAATTCGCCCACGGCGATCTCTCGAATCGCGCGGTCGTATTCGCCGACCAGATCGAAAGTCCATTCCGACCCAGTGGAAATCGGCGCCATGCCCTCCCCCTTGCGCGTCCGTTTCATGCCGACACCCTCCCATTCGCCGGCTGGCGCTTGAACAGTTCCCGGAACACCGGATAAATGTCGGATGCGGAGCGGATTTTCTGCATCGCGAACTGCGGGCACTGAGCCTTGACCTTCAGGTACTCGTACCACAGGTTCTGCGGCTCGCCTTCGGTGATCTCGATGTAGGCGAAATACTGGCAGTACGGCAGCAGGTTCTCTTCCAGAATGCGGCCGCAATTGGCCGAGTCGCTGTCCCAGTTGTCGCCGTCGGAGGCCTGGGCGGCGTAGATGTTCCACTCGCTGCTGGCGTAGCGCTTGCGGATGACGTCGCTCATCAGATTCAGCGCCGACGACACCACAGTGCCGCCGCTCTCGCGGGAATGGAAGAAATCCTGCTCATTGACCTCCACCGCGCTGGTATGGTGGCGGATGAACACGACTTCGATCTTCTCGTAATTCCGCTGCAGGAACATGTAGAGCAGGATGAAGAAGCGCTTGGCCATATCCTTCTTCTGCTCGTCCATCGAGCCGGACACGTCCATGATGCAGAACATCACTGCCTGGCTGGTCGGTTTGGGCTGCTTGACTCGGTTGTTGTAGCGCAGGTCGAACGGATCTATCCACGGAATGCTGGCCAGACGTTCCTTCATCTGGTGGATGCGCTGCCGCCTGTCGCGCACCTCCATCGCATTGTCATCGTCGGACTCGATCAGGGTATCGAGCTCCTCCTCCGCCTCGTCTATGCTGCTGAGCGTCGGCGCGGCCATCGCCACCCGACGCGCCAGCGCGCCTCGCAGCGAACGGACGATGTTGATATTGGTGGGCGTGCCGTCGTTGGTGTAGCCGGCGCGCACCGTCTTCATCTCCTCGATGCCCATCAGCTGCGTCTTGACCAGATTGGGCAGGGCCAGGTCGTCGAAGAACACATTCATGAATTCCTCGCGCGACAGCTGGAACACAAAATCGTCCTCGCCCTCGCCATCCTGGCTGGCCTTGCTGCCGCCGCCGCCGGCTCCACCCTGCGGCCGCGGAACGCGGTCTCCCTTGATGAACTCCTCGTTGCCGGGATGAACGTTTTCCCAAACGCCGCCCTTTCCATGATGGAAGTTTGGCTCGGAAATGTCCTTCACCGGGATGGATACCTTTTCCCCGCTCTCGATATCGGTGATGCTCCGCCCCTTGATCGCCTTGGAGACGGCTTCCTTGATTTGCGCCTTGAAACGGCGAAGAAAGCGTTCGCGATTGACCGCCGACTTGTTCTTGCCGTTGAGGCGTCTGTCTATGATGTGGGACATAGCCACCTCTCTGGCGCGCAGCTGGCGGCTGCCGGCTTCCTTGCCGGAATCCGTGGCCGATCGCCGCGCGCGGTTGTGTCTCCTTGTCGCCGAGCCGCGCGGACCCGACGCCTCCTGCCGGCCCGGCTCACGGGCCGGGCCGGCTCAGGCGGCTTATGAGGATTTGCGCACGCGCAGGTACCACTCGCACAACAGCCTCACCTGCTTCGCGGTATAGCCCTTCTCCACCATGCGGTTGACGAAGTCCTCGTGCTTCTTGGCATCCTCGGCGCTGGCCTTGGCGTTGAAGGAGATCACCGGCAGCAACTCCTCGGTGTTGGAGAACATCTTCTTCTCTATCACCGTGCGCAGCTTCTCGTAGCTGGTCCAGGTAGGATTTTTCCCGCCATTGTTGGCGCGGGCCCGCAGCACGAAATTGACGATCTCATTGCGGAAATCCTTGGGATTGGAAATTCCAGCCGGCTTCTCGATTTTCTCCAGTTCGGCATTAAGAGACGTGCGATCGAAGATTTCACCGGTATCCTGATCGCGATACTCCTGATCCTGAATCCAGTAATCAGCGAAAGTTACGTAACGGTCGAAAATGTTCTGCCCGTATTCGGAATAACTTTCCAGATAAGCGGTTTGAATTTCCTTGCCGATGAATTCAACGTATTTCGGCGCCAGATATTCCTTCAGGAACGTCAGGTATTTCTGTTCCGTTTCGGCCGGGAATTGTTCGCGCTCGACCTGCTGCTCTATTACATACAGCAAGTGCACCGGATTGGCTGCCACCTCGCTGTGGTCGAAGTTGAACACCTTGGACAGGATCTTGTAGGCGAAGCGCGTCGACAATCCGCTCATGCCTTCGTCCACGCCGGCATAATCGCGGTATTCCTGCAGCGATTTGGCCTTGGGATCGGTATCCTTCAGATTCTCGCCGTCGTACACCTGCATCTTGCTGTACAGGCTGGAATTTTCCGGCTCCTTCAAGCGCGACAGCACCGCGAACTGGCCCATCATCTTCAACGTGCCCGGCGCGCACGGCGCCTTGCCCAGCGAGGAGTTGCGGATCAGCTTGTCGTAGATCTTGATTTCCTCGGCCACGCGCAGGCAATAAGGCACCTTGACGATGTAGATCCGGTCGAGGAAGGCTTCGTTGTTCTTGTTGTTGCGGAACTGCTTCCACTCGCTCTCGTTGGAGTGCGCGAGGATGATGCCGTCGAATGGAATCGCGCCGAAACCCTCGGTGCCCTTGAAGTTGCCTTCCTGGGTGGCGGTCAGCAGCGGATGCAGCACCTTGATCGGCGCCTTGAACATCTCGACGAACTCCAGCAAGCCCTGGTTGGCCAGGCACAAGCCGCCGGAGTAGCTGTAGGCGTCCGGATCGTCCTGCGCGTATTTCTCCAGTTTGCGGATGTCCACCTTGCCCACCAGCGAGCTGATGTCCTGATTGTTCTCGTCGCCCGGCTCGGTTTTGGCAACCGCCACTTGGCGCAGCACCGACGGATAACGCTTGACCACGCGGAACTGGCCGATGTCGCCATTGAACTCGTGCAGGCGCTTGACCGCCCAGGGACTGGGGATGGATTTCAGGTAGCGGCGCGGGATTCCATACTGCTCCTCCAGTATCGAGCCGTCCTCGTCATAGCTGAACAGCGACAATGGCGACTCGTTGACCGGGCTGCCTTTCAGGCAATAGAACGGCACCAGCTCCATCAGCTCTTTCAGCTTCTCGGCGATCGACGACTTGCCGCCGCCCACCGGCCCCAGCAGGTAGAGAATCTGCTTTTTCTCTTCCAGGCCCTGTGCCGCGTGGCGGAAGTAGGCGACCACCTGCTCGATCACCTCCTCCGTGCCGTAGAAATCGCGGAACGCCGGATAAACCTTGATGACTTTATTGGAGAAAATTCGGGACAGCCGGGAATCGTGGCGGGTGTCCACCAGCTCGGGCTCGCCGATGGCGGTCAGCATGCGCTCGGCCGCGGTGGCGTAAGCCCCCGGATCTTTCTTGCACAGCTCCAGGTACTCCTGGATCGTGTACTCCTCCTCGCGGGTCTTGTCGTATCGCACTGCGTAGTGACTGAAGATATCCGGGTGCATGACTCTCTCCTGGCTGGTAGCAGGGGCCGGGCGCGCTGCAACTCGCAATCTGCCTTTCCCCTTGCTGAATTAGAGTACTGACTGTGTCTCCGGTTCTGTTTTGGGTATAGCATAGCAGCGCCAATCAACCGGACAAAAGCCGGTCAGAACCGGGTTCAGGCAGTGCCGAGAACATTGTGCGAGGGAAGCCTTTGAATCAATGGATTTTTTTAATTGCGGATTTTTGTAACAATAGATGAAGCTTAGTAAATTCTTGTAATGGCTACTGAAATTAGTGCCTGAAAACGATGAATATCTCGCCGTTCAGGTTTTTCGCACCAGGATGCGCACGCCTATTTCATAAATCAGCCCGCGCTGCACTTCATTGCAGCGCTTGACCTCCACCTCGGCCTCGAACGGTTTGCCCGAAGTGGCGCCGACGCCGGGCACCAGCACGATCACGCTGAGACGCTCGCCGAATTGCGGCACGAAGGCTGAGCGCAAGGCCATGCCGTCCACCGACAGATCCACGCACTCCCCGTAAAACGTCTGCCCGCTCAACAACGACTTGATCCGGGCCTTGCACCCCATGCTTACCCGGCGGCCTCGCCGCCGGTCGTAATACGCGTCAAATCTCGACACCCCGCATCCTCCCGCCCAAGTAGGCCGCCAGCCAGTGCAGGCCGACAATGGATTTGCTGTCGCAAATTTCGCCGGTCAGCGCCATGTTCATCGCGGCGTCCAGAGGCACGGTCAATACTTCCAGAAACTCGCCGGCGTCCAGTTGCCTTTCGCTAAGCATAAGTTCTTGCGCGAGGTAATAGCTGATTTTTTCGTTGGAATATCCGATGCAAGGGTGGGCGGTGCCCAGATACGTCCAGCGGCCGGCCCGGTAGCCGGTCTCTTCCAGCAGCTCCCGCTTGGCGGTCTGTTCCGGCGCTTCGTCCGGATCGATCTTGCCGGCGGGGATCTCGATGAACTCGCGACCGGCCGGATAACGGTATTGCCGCTCCAGCACCAGCTCGCCTTCCGGCGTGATCGCCAGCACGGCCACCGCGCCGGGATGAAGAATGTATTCGCGCGAGGACTCGTTGCCGTCCGGCAAGGCTACCCGGTCCTTGCGCACATTGATGAATCCGCCCTGGTAGACCAGCTCCGACGACAACCGCTTTTCAACGAGATCCACACTTCGCCTTTCTATCGTTCCATGCGCTGACCACCGCCCAGCGCCACAATACCCGGGTGGCCAGATAGCCCGCCGCGCCCAGGGTCGCTCCCAACGCCGGCATGCCCACCAGCAGCGGCCAGCCCAAATCAATCAGCCACCCCAGAGTCTGCCGCGCCCAGGCCGCCGGCCCCAGCGCGAGCAAACCCGGGGGCGCCGTCATTGTAGCCGCTGCGTCCGAGCCCAGCAGCCATCGTCCATAGCAATAGGCCAGATAGTACAGCGGCAGCACGGTCAACGGATTGCTGTACAGCGAAACCACCATCGCCGCCGGAATGTTCACCCGCAGCAGCAAGGCCAGAACCAGCGCCGTGGCCTTTTGCGTGAAGCCCGGCATCACGCCCGAATACAGCCCCACCGCCACGCCCATCGCCACCTTGCGGCGATTGAACGACCAATAGGCCGGCCGATCCAGGTACGGCGCCAGCCGCCGCATGCCTGGGCGCGCGAACCAACTATGCCGCGCCGCGGAAAAGCGGCGCATCTTGCGTTTAAGCCAGGTCATTCCATTTCTTGCCGTCGCGTTGCCGTTAAACCACACCCCCGCCAAGGCGCGAGCGCGATTTAGTTGTCAAAATCCCGGGAATAATTTAAACAAGCGTTTGAATGAATACCCCAGCCTACACAGGGTCTCATCATAACAACGTATCGCCCTGGCACGCACCAGGCGGCGCCAACCAACTGGAGAAACCGAATGCCCGCTTACAAAGCCCCGCTGCGCGATTTTGATTTCGTTCTCAACGAGTTGATCAAGGTACAGGACATCATCCCCACATTGCCGGGATATGAAGAAGCCACCCAGGACATCTTCAGCGCCTACCTGGAACAAGCGGCCCAATTCTGCGAATCCGAACTCGCGCCGCTGAACCGCCAGGGCGACGAGGAAGGCTGTCACTACGACAGCGCCACCAAGTCGGTCACCACTCCAGCCGGCTTCAAGGAAGCGTACAAGCAGTATTGCGAGCTGGGCTTCCCGGCGCTGGACTGCGACCCGGCCTACGGCGGCCAGGGCCTGCCCAAGAGCCTGGGTTTCCCCATCATGGAAATGCAGTGCTCCGCCAACGTGGCGTGGTCGATGTACCCGGGCCTGTCCCACGGCGCCTATTCCGCCATCCACGCCCACGGCACCGACGAGCAGAAGGCGACCTACCTGCCCAAGCTGGTGGACGGCAGCTGGACCGGCACCATGTGCCTGACCGAGCCGCACTGCGGCACCGACCTGGGGCTGCTGAAGTCCAAGGCCGAGCCTCAGGCCGACGGCAGCTACCTCATCAGCGGCACCAAGATCTTCATCTCCGCCGGCGAGCACGACCTGTCCGACAACATCATCCACCTGGTGCTGGCCCGCCTGCCGGACGCGCCCAAGGATGTGAAGGGCATCTCGCTGTTCATCGTGCCCAAATACCTGAAGGACGGCAGCCGCAACGCCGTCGCCTGCGGCAGCCTGGAACACAAGATGGGCATCAAGGCCAACGCCACCGCGGTGATCAACCTGGACGGCGCCAAAGGCTGGCTGATCGGCGAAGCCAACAAGGGCCTGTCCTGCATGTTCACCATGATGAACGCCGCCCGCCTCGGCTGCGGCATGCAGGGTCTGGGTCTGGGCGAAGCCTCGTTCCAAGGCGCGCTGGCCTATGCCCGCGAACGACTGCAGATGCGCGCGCTGAATGGCGCAAAATGCCCGGACAAAGCGGCTGATCCCATCATCGTCCACCCCGACGTGCGCCGCATGCTGCTGACGCAGAAGGCCTACACCGAAGCCGGCCGCGCGCTGGCCGGCCTGCTGGCGCTGCAGCTGGACATCGAGGACAAGCATCCGGACGCAGCCGTCCGCGCCGACGCCGCCGACCTGGTGGCGCTGCTCACCCCGGTGGCCAAGGCTTTCATGACCGATAACGGCTTCGCTGCCGCCAACCACGGCGTGCAGGTGTTCGGCGGCCACGGCTACATCCGCGAATGGGGCATGGAGCAATTGGTGCGCGACGCCCGCATCTCGCAGATCTACGAAGGCACCAACGGCATCCAGGCGATCGACCTGCTGGGCCGCAAGGTATTGCTGGACCAGGGCGCCAAGTTGCGCAAATTCACCAAGCTGATCCACAAGTTCTGCCAGCAGCACGAAGGCCATCCGCAGCTGGGCGAATTCGCCAATCCTCTCGCCAAGCTGATGAAGGAAGTGGGCGAGCTCACCATGGGCGTAGGGATGGCCAGCATGCAGGACAAGGATGAAGCCGGCGCGGCCGCTTCCGACTACCTGCGCCTGATCGGCCACCTGACCTACGCCTGGCTGTGGGCGCGCATGGCAGAAGTGTCGTTCGCCAAGCTGGGCCAGGGCGATGACGCGTTCTACAACGCCAAGATCGCCACCGCCCGCTTCTACTACGCCAAGCTGCTGCCGGAAGCCGAAGCGCTGAAAGCCAGCATCAAGACCGGTGCCAAGCCGCTGATGGCGCTGGACGAGGAGCACTTCGTCTTCTAAGCATCGACGCATCGCTGTTCTTCAGGCCGCGCCCAGGCGCGGCCTGTGTCATTTTGATCAGCAAAATCACTTACTTGCCCACCCTGCCCCCAAGTTTTCGGCCGGATTGCCGATATCGGGGCATACTGGAGTTGTCCTCTCAACCACCACAAGCGTGCGCCAGCCAAATAACGACGCGCCGACAGGAGTCCGTGATGTCGATATCTTCTCTGAACAACAATCAGCCCGGCCAGGCCGGCAGCGCGCAACCGGCCCAGAACTCCGCCTACAGCGCCCAGAACGCCCGCAACCAGCTCAACTCGGTGCTGGTGCAATCGCTGGACGTGTCGATCAGCAGCGGCAAGCAGTCTCAAACTCTGCTGTTCCACGCCTCGCTCACCAATATCACCCAGATTCTCAACGCCGATTTCTCCGACCAGAACGGCTCGCAGCAAACTCAGGGCAGCGCCTCTCTCCAGGTCAGCAGCACGCAGTTGAGCATTTCCATCCAGCAGGACGGCCAGAGCGACGACAACTCGCCGGAAGCCACTTCCAAGCGCATCCTGGACGGCGCCACCAGCATGTTCGCGCTGTACCAGCAACAGCACCCCGAACTCAGCGCCGACGACCAGGCGCGAAATTTCGTCAGCCTGATCCGCCAGGGATTCGAACAGGGTTACGGCGAAGCCACCGACGTTCTGAAGAGCCTCAAGGTGTTCAACGGCGACGTGCAAAGCGGGGTGGAGAAAACCAAGGATCTGGTCGAAAAAGGCCTGGACGCCTTCCTGCAAAGCAACCTGTCCTCCAGCGCCCAATCGGCCTCGTCCGGAACGGGAAGCAGCCAGGCCAGCGCTAGCTGAGCCAGCGGGAGACGGCGATGGCGGTGGATAACGATATCACCGTGCAACCGATCCGCGGCGTGCAGCCGCGGCCGGCCGGCAACCATGAGCCGTTCGCCGTCTCGTACCGGAACGGCCAGCACGGCGGCAAGCCAGCGGGCGAAGACAGCGCCGACATCAGCCTCAGCCAGGGCGCGCAAGCCGCCGAGCTGCTGTTCAGCGCGGCCATGGATCAAATCTCCCGCCTGGCCGGCCTGGACATCGAACCGGTGCTGCCGCCGGAAAACGAGCTGACCGGCGGCAGCCACAGCCAGCGCCTTCTGCTGGGCATGGAAATCCTGCTGGAGCTTTATCGCCGGCAGCACGAAGACCTGTCCTCCCAGGCGCTGCTGCAGGCATTCGCGCCGCTGGCGCGCTCCGGGCTGGAGCGCGGCTACCAGGAAACCTGCCAGGTTCTGCGCCAATTGAACGTCTACACACCCGTCGTCGCCGACCAGTTGCAAGGCTTGTTCCTGCTGGCCCAGCAGCTGTTCGAGGAGAGGCTGCAGGCTGTCTAGCCCCGCATCAAGGCCGCGCGTTTCCGACAGGTGCTGGGATTACGGTTTTCTCTGATCGAGAAACAGCTTCCAGGCCAGCTCCGCCGACTCAACATCGCCATTCTGATGCCCCAGCAGATGCGTGTATAACGCGCCGACCCGATGGGCCATGCTAGGCTCGACATGGCCGCCGCCGCTGATGGTCAGCAGCAGCACCCTGCGCCCCGCCCCCTCTTCTCCCCATTGCGTCAGCGTGGCCCGGGTCGAATCATCGGCATTCGCATGCGGCAACTGCGCGGTGACATGCGGGATGTCCGGCAGGTCGTCCAGCCGGCGCCAGAACGCGGCGCTGTCCGCCACCGGCATCACCTCGCCCCTTCCCTTGCTGTCAAACAGACGGACCTGGCCGCCGGCGTAAGGCACAACCGGATCTCCGGTACCTGAGATGATCAGCGCAGACAAGGGGTGGCTGGGCGCGGCGCAATCGCTGTTGCGCGCCATCGACGCGCCGACCGTGGCAAAGGCGGCTAGACGATCGCCCAACTCGCTGGCCAGGCGGAAAACCATCATGCCGCCATTCGACATGCCCATAGCGTAGACGCGCGCCGGATCGGCGCCGCGCTCTGTCACTTCGCGCCGGATGATGGCGGCGATCAGGCCGACGTCGTCGGTCTGCGGGTTCTTGACTGCGTCGGCCCGGCAATCATGCCAACCCTGTTTGCCGTCGCCGCCGCGCGCGCCATCGGGAACCGCCAGCAGCAAGCCTTCGCGGTCGGCGATCTCCATCCACTGCGACAGCGGCGCCGCCCCGGCCCCCAAACCCAGCAGTTGACGCGCCGAACCGCCGTGGCCATGCAGCAGAATCACCAAGGGACGCTTGCCTGCCGGCAAGGGATGCGGCGTCGCAAGCAGATAATCGCGCGGACCTTCCGGACGCTGAATCCGCATCGACGCCACCTCCGCGCCCAGCGAAGCGGCGGCGGCCAAAACGGCCGCTCCGCCGCAGAACCACGTTTTCCAATCCATCGCCGCCTCCCAGGCCCGCCGGCCCCTTTCGCCATGATTTCGTTCTATCACCCGCTCAGGCTTCCGGCCAGCGCCATGCCAGGCTGCCAGGCAGGGAGCCCGCGGCGGGGGAAAACAAAAAGCGGACCGAAGTCCGCTTTTTTCATGGTCCTGTCCGCCTCAGTTGGCGCCGCAGCAGGCCTTGTATTTCTTGCCGCTGCCGCACGGGCACTGATCGTTGCGGCCCACCTTGTCGCCTTCGCGGCGAACGGTGGTGGGGGCCTGGTCCTTGGCGCGCCAGTAGGCGAACACCGCGGCCAGCGCGTCGCTCAGCTCGCCTTTGTAGCCGTCGACTTCTTCGTCGGTGAAAGTCAGCAGGTCTTCGCCGCCTTCCTCATCCTCGAAAGCGCCGCCCAACACCAGCATCGGCATCATCAGGCTTTCGAAGCCCTCATCCTCTTCCGCCACTTCGAACCAGTCGGTATCGACCAGATCCAGCGCGTACAGGTAGGCGTTGGCCCACGGCCAGTAATCCGGCTCGCCTTCTTCGCCGCTGTCTTCCTCGGCGTACAGAATCAGGTCCAGCTCATCGCCCGCGGCCAGCGCGTCGCGGGTGGAATCGAACAGCTTCTGCAGCAGGGCTTTCAGTTCGGTTTCGTCGGCCGGATTTTCAAAAGCCGGCGCGTCGCCCAGCACTTCCGGCAGCCAGAAGTCAGTGCCCACCGCGTCCGGACCGCTGACCAGGGCGGAGAAGAAGCCCTGCACCTCGTCCGGGCGCATGGTGCTGCCGCTGGCCGACAGCGGGGTCAGCAGGGTTTCGAGACGGGTCAGGTCTGCATCGTTGAAAACGGTTGCGGTCATGGTGTGATTCCTCTGGATGTATCTGGTCTGGCGGCATTGTAAGCCAAAAGCGCGGCGGCGGCCTCGCATTTCGACTAGCGTTCTTGTCCTCGATCAGGCCGTCCTGGCGTCGCTCAGGCCCAGTTTTTCCACCATCGTTCGCCGCATCAGGTACTTCTGTATCTTGCCGGTGACGGTCATCGGAAAGCCGTCGACGAACTCGATGTAGCGGGGGATCTTGTAATGGGCGATCTGCCCCTGGCAGAAAGAACGGATTTCGTCCTCCGTCGCCCGTTCGCCGTCCCGCAGCCGGATCCAGGCGCACAGCTCCTCGCCATAGCGCGCGTCCGGCACGCCGACCACCTGCACATCCTGGATCTTGGGGTGGCGGTACAGGAACTCCTCTATCTCGCGCGGATACACGTTCTCGCCGCCGCGTATCACCATGTCCTTGAGCCGGCCGACGATGTTGACTGCGCCGTCGTCGCCCATCGCCGCCAGATCTCCGGTGTGCATCCAGCCATCGGCGTCGATGACGGCGCGCGTCATCTCTTCGTCTTCCCAATAGCCCAGCATCACCGAATAGCCGCGTACGCACAGCTCGCCGCTCTGGCCGCGAGGCACGATGCCGCCATCGGCATCGATGATCTTGACCTCCACATGCGGATGGACCGCTCCCACCGTGGCGACGCGCTGCTCCAGTGGCGTGTCGGTGGCGCTTTGCAGGCTGACCGGGCTGGTCTCGGTCATGCCGTAGCAGATGGTCACCTCGGCCATGTGCATCCGGTCTATCACCCGTCTCATCACCTCCACCGGGCAGGGACTGCCGGCCATGATGCCGGTTCGCAGGCTGGACAGGTCGAACTCGGCGAAGCGCGGATGGTCGAGCATGGCGATGAACATGGTCGGCACGCCGTGCAGCGCGGTGCAGCGCTCCTCCTGCGCCGCCTCCAGCACGGAAAGCGCGTCGAAGCCCTCGGCTGGAAACACCATGGCCGCGCCGTGGCAAAGGCAGCTCAGCGAGCCCATCACCATGCCGAAACAGTGGTAGAGCGGCACCGGGATGCACAGTTTGTCGGCCGGCTCCAGCCGCATCGCGGCGCCGACGAACCAGGCGTTGTTGAGAATGTTGCGGTGGGACAGCGTCGCGCCCTTGGGATGGCCGGTAGTGCCGGAAGTGAACTGGATATTCACCGCCTGCTCGGCCCGCAGCGTTTCGCCCAGCGCCTGCAACGCCGCCAGCTCGTCCGCGGATGGTTCCGCCAGCAGCGCGGAAAACGCCAACATGCCAGGCAGGCTCTGCTGGCCGATGCGCACCACCCAGCGCAACTCGGGCAGACGCTCGGCCCGCAACTCGCCGGGACCGCAGCGGTCCAGCTCCGGGGCCAGATCGCGGATCATCTCCACGTAATCGCTGCTCTTGAAGCTTGGCGACAACACCAGCGCCCGGCATCCCACCTTGTTCAACGCGTATTCCAGTTCGGCGCGGCGATAACCGGGATTGATATTGACCAACACCAAGCCGGCCTTGGCGGCGGCGAACTGCACCAGCACCCATTCCGCGCGGTTCTGCGACCAGATGCCCACGCGGTCGCCGGCTTGCAAGCCCAGCCGCAGCAAGCCGCAGGCCACGCGGTCCACCTGCCCGCGCAGCTCGCCATAGCTCCACGCGACATCCTGATGCCGCACCCGCAGCGCCAGGCTCTCCCCATGACGCTCGCAGGCATCGTCGAAAAATCGTCCTATCGTCTGCGCCAGCAAGGGCTGATCGCTGGCGCCTTGGGCATGACTGGCCTTCTGCATTGAAACTCCCCCATCAACGAAGGAACAGATTGACGATTACGTAAACGTAAATCAAGCTTTCAGCAAGCCGCGTGGGAAAAACGCTACAATCGCGCCTGTAAGGAAATCTATGACCCCAGCCGAACTATTCACCATCTCCGATCTGGCGCGCGAATTCGACGTCACCCTGCGCACCATCCGCTTCTATGAAGAGCAAGGCCTGATCGAGCCCCAGCGCGACGGCCGCCAACGCCTGTTCACCCGTCGCGACCGCGCTCGGCTGAGACTGATCCTGCGCGGCAAGCGCATCGGGCTGTCGCTGGCGGAAATCCGCGAAATCATAGACATGTACCAGCTGGCCCACGATGAAGCCAGCCAGTCCCAGAAGCTGCTGGACCTGCTGCTGGCCCGGCGGCGCCAGCTGGAAGAGCAACGCCGTGACATCGACGCGGTGCTGGACGAAATCGGCGCGCTCGAAGCGCACTGCCGCGGCGTGATCGCCAGCGGCGGCGCGGCGGCCTGACCCAACAGATTATTGCATTGGCATTTCCGCTTCGGCAGAATGATGGCCCCGATTCAGGAGATGCCATCATGCCCAGCCCGTACATCGCCCCATACACGCTGCAGCCGCTCACCCCCGAGCGCGCCGAGGCATTCTGGCAGTTGACGGACAGCGTGGCCAGAGAGCGGCGCTACATGCCATTTCTGGAAATCGCGCAAGCGGACTCGGCGGCATATGTGCGCGGCCAACTGGCCAGCCAAGCGCCGCATTTGTTATTGCTGGACGGCGACCAGGTCGTCGGGTGGTGCGATGTCACCCTTCATCGCCTTCCTAGTTGTCAGCATGGCGGCACATTGGGCATGGGCTTGCTTCCCCGCTACCGCGGCATGGGCCTGGGCGGATGGTTGCTGGAAAGCACATTGCACTTAGCGGAACAGCGCGGCCTCCGCCGTCTGGAGCTAACCGTGCATGAGGATAATCTCAACGCGATCAAGCTTTATGAAAAGCATGGCTTCCAACTCGAAGGCCGCAAGCGCAACGCAGTACGCATCGATAGCCGCTATAAAAACGTCCTGATGATGGCTCGTTTGAGCGCCGACGCCGCGCCAGACAATCCTCGGCCCTGAATGCCCATACCGTGGCGGCTTGCCGCCACGATCTCCCCCGGCAACCGACCGCGCGGGTCAAGCTTCACAGAGACCACCAGTATTTGATCAGCCCACCGCTCCCGATAGCAATCCAACGCCCGCATCAAGCTTAACGACGAAAACATTAATATTTCACTGCATTTTCAGCGTGCCTGCGGGCGGAAAATATAGCGCCGCAAAATAAGACTAACGCATCCTATTAGTCTAAATAACATTACTAACGATTACATAACATCACGCGCCCAATCGATTTAAGATAGCCACGACCCATCCTCTTATCCCATCACGCATAAAATCACACCTTCAGCCACCAAACCATATCTTTCAATCACAAATCCAATACATAGTAAACTTTTCAGCTATTTTCTCACCAATTTCAGTCAATAAACTGGTATTAATTTAGCCATCGATAAATATTTCCTTTCGTTTTCTCATTCGAAACTTTCAAAAAATAAACCCAAAAATATACTCAAAAACCTGTCCTAGATAACAGGTTCACACCAAAGCAACGTGGTCGTATTATTTTCGAAAAAATCAAATGCTAATTTCATAAAAAATAAAATCAAACCCATATCCGCATGATGCAACGCAAGAATAACGTTTAGTAGAACTGCAGGAGATTCGGAAATTGCAGAACCACGCATCAATGACGGACGCCATTCTATCTGCGCTGGAGCATCCTCAGTCGGGCGCAGAGCGACACATCGCCATATTTGAGGAAAACGGCGAAGAAAAACGAATCTCCCATGCCAACTTGGCCCGGCGCGCGCTGGCCGTCGCCGCGGCCCTGCGCGAATTGGGCGCGTCACGCAACGATCTCGTCATTCTGGCGCTGCCCGCCTCCATCGACCATCTGCTGCTGCAAACCGGCTGCGCGCTGCTGGGCGCCCTGCCCTGTACCGCGCCGCTGCCGGGCCGGACGCAAGCCGACTCTTCGCGCAACCAGATCCATCTCGCCTGCCGGCTGTTCTCGCCGCGCCTGCTGATCGCGGCGCCGCCTCAGGCCGACATTCTGCGACAGCAACTCGCCGGGCTGCCGGTGCGCGTGCTCTCCACCGCGGAGGTGGAGCTGGCAGCCGAGGCCGCCGGTTCGATCCAGCCTTTCCGCGCCGGCCCGGACGACGCCCACCACGTGCAGCTGACCTCCGGCTCCACCGGCCGCCCCAAAGCCGTGGTGCTGAGCCACCGCAACGTCATCGACAATGTGCGCGGCATCGGCGGCGTCGTCGGCTACGATCCAGCGTGCGGCGACGCCTCCGCCAGCTGGCTGCCGCTCTACCACGACATGGGCCTGGTCACGCTGCTGTCCAATCTTTACTACCAGGCGCCGCTGCTGCTGATGCAGCCGTCCGGCTTCATCCGCAATCCGCTGGGCTGGCTCAAGCGCATCGCCTCCTTCGGCGCCACCACCACGGCCACGCCCACCTTCGGCCTGCAATACTGCGTGCGCCGCTACCGCGCCGCGTCCATGCAGGACGTCGATCTCTCCTGCCTGCGCAACATCTTCATCGGCGCCGAGCGGGTCGACCTGGCCTGCCTGCGGGAATTTTCCCGGGTGTTCGAAGCGCACGGGCTGTCCCGTTCCGCGCTGCAGCCGTGCTACGGCATGGCGGAGACCACGCTGGCCGCCACCATGCACGACGCCACCACCGGCTACGACAGCCAGTCGTTTTCCTATCTGATTCCCGACCGGATCGATTCCGACGCCCTCGTCGCCGAGGCCGTCGCCCGCCCCGCCGACGCGCGGACGCGCGCCGCGGAAACGGTGCTGGCGATGGGCAAGCCGATTCCCGGCATGTCGCTGCGCGTGGTCGACGCCAACGGCGCCGAGGCCGCGGCCCGCAAAATCGGCGAGATCCAGCTGCGCGGCAGTTCGCTGATGTCCGGCTATCTTCCCGCCGAAGGGCAGAACGAGCCCTATCGGCCGGGCGAATGGTTCGCCACCGGCGACCTGGGCTATCTCGCCGACGGCCAGCTGTTCGTGCTCGGTCGGCAGAAGGAAATCATCATCATCCGCGGCAGCAACTATTTCCCCCACGAAATAGAAGACGCGCTGGCCGCCCATCCGCTGCTGGCAGGCGGCAACGCCATCGCCGCCACCGGCGTCTACGACGAAACCCAGGGCACCGAGAACCTGATCGCGATGATCGAGTTCGACCGCGAAGACCAACAAACCGCGCTGCGGGCCGAACTGCAGGCCCTGCTGCGCGAGCGCTTCGGCTTCGGCGCCCACGCCATCGTCTTCGTCGCGAACGGCAGCCTGCCGCGTACCACCAGCGGCAAGCTGCAAAGGCTGAAATGCCGCGGCCTCTACATCGAACAGGCCTTGCGCGACGTGGATCAGGAAACCGCGACGACGGCCTGACGGCGGCGCCAGCGCCCCTCCCTCACAATCAAACGGAAGCCCCATGCACACCACCACTCCGCTGGCGGACGGCGTCGCCGCGCCCGCCACTCAGGCCCCCGGCTTGCCGGAACTGGCCGCCCAGCCTGTCCTGCAGCGGCTGCGCAGCTACGGCGAAATGCCCGCCGGCCTCACCGCCATCGTGGCGCGCGCCTCGGCCCGGCTGCTGGATTCCGACATGCTGATCCGGCAGACGGCGCAGCCATTCGCCGCGCCGGAAGCCAGCGCGCACGCGCCGGTGCCGCTGGAACACCGCGAGCATGCGCTCAGCGAAAGCATACTGGAGCAGATACGCCAAGATGGCCTGGCGCCGCACTACAAGCCCTTCATGCGCACCTTCGCCCGCATCCTGTTTTCGCTGTTCCTGACGCCGGACCAATACGACCGGGCCTGCGCCTGCATAGACAGCGGCAATAATCTGCGCTTCCTGATGAGCGACGCCGGCGGCCCGACGTTGGGCAGCTGGCGCACCGTGGCCCAGCCCGACGGCGATGGCTTCAAGCTGCGCATAGACAAGGTCTGGGGCATGTACGCCAACCTGGACGGCATGGCCATCGTCGCCGCTCGCACGCCGGGCAGCTTCTTCCCGTCCGCTTTCCTGGTCTGGCCCGAACAGTACGCGACGCTGCAGCGCAGCCTCTGCGGCGACAGCTTCCTCGACGACGTGGTGCAGTTGGGCAATGTGCGCGGCGAAGTGACGGTGGCCGCCGCCGACAAGCTGAAGGCCGGCGGCCCGGCGGCTCTGAACAAATACCTGACCACGGTGCGGCCCTTCCTGGTGCGGGCGCTGATGGCCCACGTCGAATGGCTGCATGGCCAGGGACGGCTGCGGCTGGGCGAGGACGAGCGCGCGGCGCGCGACTTCATCGCCGCCGCCGCCCGGTCCAAGACGCAGTCCGGCACCTATGCCGGCGAAGACGTGCACAAGGTGCTGGCGCTGAAATTCGCCTCCAACGAGCTGCTGCTGCATCTGGTGTCCAGCGGCGCCGTCGAGCGCTTCGCCGACCAGCGCGACCTGATGGCCTTCACCAAGATGGAAGGCAGTTCCTACCGCTGCTACCACGAGCTGCGCGCCGCCGCGCGCATCCACCCCGCCTGACCCTACCCAAACGAAGGAGAAACACCATGTCCGAAACCATCAACACCCTGGAAATGCTGCGCAAGGAAACCGCCAAGATCCTGAACGTGGAAACCGTGGACACCCACGTCGGCCTCGGCGAGCTGGGCATCGACTCGCTGAACGTCGTCGAGTTGATCGTGTTCTGCGAGCAACTGTACGGCTCGATCGACCCGGAGCAGTTGAACATCACCCAATTCACCACGCTGGAACAGCTGGACGCCCAGCTGCAGCAGCAGACCGTCTGATCGCCACGCCGAGGCCGGGGACCGCCATGACCGAACCGCAAACGCCGCCCGCATTCCGGGTCGACGTCGTCGCCTACCGCCAGACGGAAACGCCGTTCGTCTCGGCGTCGGCGCCCCTGGCCGAAGCGGCCGCAGAACTCGGCCGCCGCGCAGGCGCCGAGGCCGACCGCCACGCGGCGGGCGCCCGCATCGACGACTACGTCGTCACTTCCACCGTGCTGTCCCAGTACCTGGCCGACGACACCCCGGAAGCGGAACGCTTCCGCCGGGCCATCGCCGACGGCTGCGGCCGCGAGCCGGACTGGATCACCAACGGCTACGAATGCACCGGCTGGGGCTACATCCTCCGCCACGTCAAAGACAAGGCCAGACTGACCGGCCCCCGCCGGCTGCTGCTGCAGATCGTCGACGTCGACATCCACAATTTCGCCTTCTGGCGCGGCACCAGCCGCTGGGGCCGCTCCGGCTTCGGCATCGCCACGCTGCTGCTGGACATCCACCCAGACGGCGGCGATGGCGCGCTGTTGCTGGGCGCCGCGCCGCAAGCGCACGCGCTGACCATGATGGGCCGCGCGCTGGGCCGCTTCACCGAGCCCCGCCCCGGCATCCCGCTGGCGCTGCCATTCTTCCCCGAAGCCACCCGCCATGCGCTGTTCAAGAGCTTCGACGCCGCCGCCGCCCACCCCGACCACTACCCGCGCTTCGGCCATGCCTTCGGCAGCGACCCTTGGCTGTCGCTGCTGGCGGAAATGGAGGCTGGGGAAGATTACGCCGGCGGGCGTTGCGTGCTGGCCTCGCTGGCGCTGAACGGCTATTTCTCCATCGCCGAACTGGCCTTCGCGCCGGACCTGCGCCACTCGCTGGAGGCCGCATGACACCGCAGCAAACCCTGGCGCTGCGCCTGACGCGCAACCCCGACCACGGCCGCGCCGCGCCGTGCGCCAGCGTCAACCTGCCGCTGCTGGAAACGCCGGATTACGCGCGCCGCCACGCCTACGCGCGCGCCAACCCGACGCCGGTGCTGGTCAATCACCGCCAGTACTACGCGCTGCTGGACCGCCTGGTCCGGCAAGCGTGGTCTGGGCTAGGCGAGCGCTGCCGGCTGTTCGTGCAGCTGCGGCTGCCGGCGATGGACCTGGCGCTGCCTGCCTCGCTGCTGGACGCGCGGGTGACGGTGGGCGCCGGCTTGCAACGGGAAGCCGCGCAGCGCGCCGGCCTCGATCCGGCGCCGGTGGCCTGGATCGCCGCCGAGCGCGTGCGCCGCGACCTGTGGGACGCCGGCGACAACACGCTGCGCCTGGCTTTCTGGAACGCAGGCCAGCCCGATCCGGCCGCCCTGCTCCTGCCCGCGCTCGACGCGCTGGCGCCCCGCTTTCTGGATCTGACCGACGGCGGCCCCGCCGCCGACGCCACGCGATAGAGGAATCGATATGCAAGCGACGCTAGAGACGCGGATGGATGCCGCCCAGCCGTATAAATGGAACTTCGCGCTGGACGCGTTCATGTCCGAAAACTACGACTTCGGCGACGACAGCCTGAACGCCATCTACCAGAAAGCCAAGGCCAACCAGTGGGACGTCAACACCGATCTCGACTGGAGCTGCGAGCTGAACGCCGACAACCCGCTGGGCATGCCGGACGGTACGTTGCTGATCTACGGCAGCGATGTCTGGAACAAGCTGGACGCCAAGGGCCGCGCCGAAGTGCGCCACCACTCCCAGGGCTGGACCCTGTCTCAGGTGCTGCACGGCGAACAGGCGGCGCTGATCTGCGCGTCCAAGCTGGCGGTGGCCGAGGAGAGCCTGTCGGCGCGGCTGTGCGCCGCCGGCCAGATCATGGACGAGGCCCGCCACATCGAGGCCTTCGGCCGCCTGGTCAACGACAAGCTGCCGATCAGCTATCCAATGAGCCAGTCGCTGAAGAGCCTGCTGGGCGACACCATCACCAGCAGCCATCTGGACATCACCAATCTCGGCATGCAGGTGCTGGTGGAAGGCATCGCGCTGTCGCTGTTCCAGAGCATCGTCGCCTACACCCAGGACCCGTTCATCCGCGATCTGGTCACCCGCATCCAGCGCGACGAGGCCCGCCACTTCGCCATCGGCCGCATCACGCTGTGCCGCGTCTACAAGGAGATGACGGACACCGAGCGCAAGGAGCGCGAGGAATTCGTCGCCGAGGGCGCCAACACCCTGCACGAACACCTGTGCGCAGACGACATCTGGGAGCCGATGGGCCTGTCGAAGAAGGAGTGCGGACACCTGGTGCGGAACTCCCCGGTCACCAGCTCGATGCGCCGCTCCATCTTCCGCCGCCTGGTGCCCACTATACGCGAGATGGGCCTGCTCAGCCCGCGCGTGCAGCGGGTGTTCGAGCAGCTGCAGGTGATGGACTACGCCGCCATGCCGCTGCCGGCCTGAGGAGGAAAACGCATGACAAGCATCGCCAGCATTCCCGTCCAAATGGGCATCACGGCCGCCGCCTACCATTTTCCCGGCGAGCTGCAGGATATCGAAGCCTGCGCCGGCCAGCACAATTGGCCGGATGCCCGCGTCCAGGCCATCATCCGCTCCGGCTGCCGCCACTTTCACGCCGCGCCCGACATAGGCGAGGTCGAGCTGGCCGAATGCGCGATGGCGCGGCTGTTCGACGAAACCGGCCTCAAGCCGGCCGACGTCGGCGCGGTGATCCATGTGCACACTCAGCTGTTCAGCGTGCCGGCCGCGCCGCGCAGCCTGCCGCTGGAGCTGGTTTCCCGCTTCGGCCTGCGGCCGTTGTGGGCCGGTTCGGTCAACCAGCTGAATTGCTCGTCCAACGCCGCGGCGATCCAGCTGGCCGGCGCGCTGATGGCCAGCCACGCCGAGCTGCGCCACGCCATCATCGTATCGGTCGACCGCGTCTACGGCGAACGCTTCCGCCTGCGCCAGATGTCCGGCATCCAGAGCGACGGCGCCGCCTGCCTGCTGGTCAGCCGCGACTGCGGCCGCAACCGCATCGGCGCGCTGGCGCTGCGCAACTACGGCAAATGGCACCAGGGTTCGGACACCAATGCCGCGGTGGAGCGCGACATGATCAACCTGGAATGGCACTACACCCGCAAAGTGATGCAGCAAGCGGTGGCCGACAGCGGCGTGGCGCTGGAAGACTACGGCTGCCTGCTGCCGCACAACTCCGACCACAAGGGCTGGATCTCCATCTGCAAGGCGCTGGACATCCCGCTGGACAGGCTGCGCGCCGACAACATCCTGCTGAAGGGCCACGCCTGCTGCTCGGACCTGGCGGTCAATCTGGCCGACATCGGCCTGGCCGAAGTGGACGCCGGCCGCCATCTGCTCAGCGTCACCCAATCCAACAGCGGCGCCTTCTCCGCCCTCACCCTGCACCCGGTGGCCAGCCATGACTCAAACTGACGCCCTCTCCATCCCGCTGCCGGAAGACGACCAAGCCATCCAGTGGCTGTGGGACGTCAAGACCCCCGGCTACGTGTTCGACCCGTCCATCGTGCTGGCGCGCTACCGCAGGCTGCGCGAGCTGCTCGACACCGGACTGATCGTGTCGCTGAAGGCCAACTCCAACCTGGAGCTGCTGACGCGCTGCGGCCACGGCTTCGTCGACGGCGTGGAGCTGGCCAGCCTGGGCGAGCTGGACCTCGCCGTCGGCCGGATAGCGGCGACCAAGTACGTCAACAACCCCTCGATGGACGAAACCTTCATGCGCGCCGCGCTGGCCTCGCGCTGCGTCTTCATCATCGACAGCCTGGGCCAGGCCGAGCGGCTGGCCGGCCTGATGGGCAAGCAGCCGGCGCCGCAGACCGTGTTGCGGCTGAACGCGGCCGAGCTGATGCCGGGCCGCCGCCGCGAGCCGGCCGACCATTTCGGCATGAGCCCGCAGGAAGCGCTGCTGGCCGCGGCGGCGCTGAGCCGAGCCGACGTGCCGGTGATCGGCCTGCACAGCTTCGCCGGCTCGCACCAGTTCCGCGTCGACGACAGCGGCGGCGACTCCGCCGACCTCGCCCATGCGCTGGCCGCCTTCGCCGCCGACGCGGCCGGCGCCACGGGCGCGCCGATCGAATTCCTCAACTGCGGCGGCGGCTTCGGCGAGCGCTTCCACGACGACGAGGCCGCTTTCGCCGCCTACCGCGAGCGCCTGGCCCCGCTGCACCGCCGCTTCCGGCTGGTCCACGAATCCGGCCGCGGCATCTTCGCCGGCGCCGGCCTGTTCGCCACCCGCGTGCGTGCGGTGAAGACGCTGGGCGGCCGCGCGGTAGCCGTCTGCGACGGTGGCCTCAGCCACAACTTCCTGCTGGCCCGCACCGAATCCGCGATCAAGAAATACGCGCGGCCCCGGTTGCTGCGCCGCCAGCCAGCCGCCGACGGCGCGGCGACGGCTCCGGCGCAGTACGTCGGCAGCACCTGCAGCCGCGCCGACATCATCGGCTGGCAGCCGGAGGCCATCGCCGCGCCGGGCGTCGGCGACTTGGTGATCTTCGAGCAATGCGGCGCCTACCATCCCAGCTACAGCGTCAGCGGCTTCCTATCCCTGGGCGCGGCCGGGGCCTATATCCACCAGTCCGGAGCAAGCGAATGAACCGCGCCCGCGTCAGCCTCTATCATCTGCTGCAACTGAGCGCCGAGCGCCACGGAGGTCGGCCGGCCTTCGTCCAGGGCGACACGCGCGCCGACTACGCCCGGCTGCTGGCCGACGTCCGCGGTCACGCCGCACGGCTGGCCGCCACCGACATCCAGCCCGGCGACCGGGTGGCGGTGTACGCCGGCAAACAATACGACACCGTGGCGATGATGCTGGCCATCAACGCCCGCGGCGCCATCCTGGTGCCGATCAACCCGCAACTGAAGCCGGCCCAGGTGCGTCACATCCTGCAGGACAGCGGCGCGCGCCTGCTGCTCAGCAGCAGCCCCCGGCTGCAGCGGCTCAAAGAGGCGCTGGACGGGCTGACGCTCGACGCCTGGCGGCTGGAAGCGCTGCCCGAGGCCTCGCTGGCGGCACCGGAGCCAGCGGTGGTCGACAACGACCCTGCCGCCATCCTGTACACCTCCGGCTCTACTGGCCGTCCCAAGGGCGTGGTGCTGTCGCAGCGCAACCTGGTGGCCGGCGCCGACAGCGTGTCGGCCTACCTGGGCCTGGCCGAAGACGACGTGATACTCGGCATCCTGCCGCTGAGCTTCGACGCCGGCCTCAGCCAGTTGACCACCGCGCTGGCCAGCGCCGCCTGCTACGCGCCGCTGGACTTTTTGCAGCCCAACGAAGTGCCCGCCTTCTGCGAGCGCCACGGCGTCACCGCCATCACCGGCGTGCCGCCGCTGTGGATGCAGCTGATGGCCGCCGACTGGCCGGCGCAAACCGGCGCGCGCGTGCGCCGCTTCGCCAATACCGGCGGCCACATGCCGGGTCCGTTGCTGGACAAGCTGCGCCAAGCCTTTCCGCAAGCCAGGCCCTATCTGATGTATGGCCTGACCGAGGCCTTCCGCTCCACCTATCTGCAGCCGGAAGACGCCGCCGCCCGCCCCGGCTCCATCGGCAAGGCCGTGCCCAACGCCGACATCCGCGTGCTGCGGCCCGACGGCGGCGAATGCGCGCCGGGCGAGCCGGGCGAGCTGGTGCACCGCGGCGCCTTCGTCACGCTGGGCTACTGGAACGATCCCGAGCTGACCGCGCACCGCTTCCGGCCGTGGCAAGGCCCGCACGGCCAGATTCCGCGCGGCGACGTCGCCGTCTGGTCCGGCGACATCGTCTACCGCGACGACGAAGGCTATCTGTATTTCGTCGCCCGCGGCGACGACATGATCAAGACCTCGGGATACCGCGTCAGCCCCACCGAGGTGGAGGAAATCCTGTTCGCCTTGCCCGGCGTCCATGAAGCGGCCGCCTTCGGCGTGCCCCACCCGATGCTGGGCGAGGCCATCGTCGTTAGCCTGTACGCGGCGGACGGCGTGGCCGAGGCCGATCTGCTCCGGCTGTGCCGGGAGCGGCTGCCCGGCTATATGGCGCCGCAGCGCCTGGCCTTCCACGCCGAGCCGCTGCCGCGCAATCCCAACGGCAAGATAGACCGCAAAGAGCTGAAACAGCGGCTGATCGGCCTGTTCGCCTCTTCCTCCACCATCAACGGGTGACGCCATGCTCAGAATCCGCGCCATCGCCTCCGCCGTGCCGGAGCGCACCGACTTCCACGGCGTGCAGGCCGCCGAACGCAATTTCGGCTACGGCCATCTGCTGTTCCCGTCCGCCGCCAGCGCGCTGCCGCGCGGCAAGGGCCGGCTGGACGAGGCGGAAAGCCTGCGGCTGATGCCCGGCTCCCCAGCCTCGCTGCCGGTGGCCGAGGCCAAACTCAGCCACGCCGACCTGGCGCTGCAGGCCGTGGCCGCGCTGCGCGAGCAGATCGCCGCCGAGGAACTGGCCGCGGTCAGCCACATCGTCGTCGCCAGCGCCTCGCTGAACCAGCGCATCAACGAATCGGTGGCCGGCCGCGTCCAACACGCGCTGGGCCTGGACGACGCGCTGCCGTTCGCGGTCGGCCAGTCCGGCACCGCCGGCGCCTACAACGCGCTGCCCCTGGTCGACGCGCTGGTTCGGCTCGGCGGCCGCGTGCTGCTGGTGGCCACCGACAAATGGCTGTACCCCTTCTTTCGCGCCTGGGGCGATCTGGTGGCCTACGGCGACGGCGCGGCGGCGATGCTGCTGGACGGCGGCGAAGGCGGCTGGGGGGAGATCGAATCCCACGCCGTCCACTACGGCGAAGCCATCGCCAATCCGTGGGCGCTCGCGCCGGAGCGGCTGGCCGGCCAGCTGCTGCCGCTGGCCCTGGCCGCCGCGCGCGCGGCGCTGGACAAGGCGCGCATCCGCCCGTCCGACATCGACTGCATGCTGCCGGCCGGTTTCGGCCCCGCCTTCGCCGCCCGCGTGGCCGACGAACTGGGCATCGCGCCGGAACGCCGCATGGCGCGCGCGGGTAGCCATCTTTCCAACGCCGATCCGCTGCTGGCGCTGATGGAGCTGCGCGCCTCGCTGCGGCCGGGCCAGCAAGCCACAGCCCTGCTGTGGGACGCCGCGCTGTGTGGCGTCGCCGGCGCCGTCGTGGCCAGGGTTTCCGCCGCGGCCTGAACGCCAACAAGGAAAAACGATATGTCCGCTTACAAAGTCAGCCTGCGCGAACTGCGCTTCTTCCTGTGGGAGCAGAACCAGGCCGCGCGCCGCTTCCTGTCGCGGCCGCCGTTCAACGACAAGGACCGCAACCACTACGACCTCCTGCTGGAGAAAGCGCGCGCCTTCGCCCTGGATCTGGGCCGCGCCTACCAGGCGTCCGACCGCCAGGAATGCCGGCTGCTGGCCAACGGCGAAGTGGAGATCCCGCGCGAGTTCCACCCGCTGTGGCAGCGCTACAAGCAGGAATGGGTGCCGGTGCTGGGCAATGGCGGCGACGTCCACCGCCCAGCGCTGCCGCCCATCGTTCGCCAAGCCATCCAGGAAATGTTCATGGGCGCCAATCCGGCCTTCATGACCTACGGCGGCTTCAACCTGCCTGCGATCAAATTGTTCCGCCTGCACGGCACGCCGGAGCAAAAGGCCGTCTACCTGGACAAGCTGCAGCGCCACGAATGGGACGCCTGCTTCTGCGCCACCGAGGCCCAGGCCGGCAGCGACCTGACCGCGGTGAAGACGCTGGCCGAGCCGCTGGAACAGGACGGCGTCTACGCGGTGACCGGCGAGAAGGTGTTCATCTCGGCCGGCATGCACAGCCTGACCGACAACACCGTCTACTTCGTGCTCGGCCGCCTGGGCAACGCCGGCGGCAGCTCCTACTCGCTGTCCTGCCTGCTGGTGCCGCGCTTCTGGCCGAATCCGGAAACCGGCGAGCTGGAGGAAAACTTCGTCGAGTGCGCCGAGCTGCCGGTGAAGATGGGCCTGAAGGGCTGCGCCAATACCCGGCTGGTCTTCGGCCGCCAGGGCGTCACCCGCGGCGTGCTCTTGGGCGGCCGCAAGAACGCCGGCCTGCTGCAGCTGATCCCGCTGATGAACCAGGCGCGCATCAGCACCGCCGTCATCGGCCTGGGCCTGGCCTCGTCGGCCTATCTGCACTCGGTGGAGTTCGCCGCCAAACGCCTGCAAGGCCGCGCGATCGAACGCACCTCGGATAGCGGCGCGCCCAGCCTGCCCATCGCCGAGCACGGCGACGTGCAGCGGATGCTGCTGGAGATGAAAGCCCGCGTCGAAGGCTGCCGCGGCCTGTTGGGCAAGCTCACCGCCGCCTCCACCGAGGCCTTCGCGCTGGAGGCCGAGGCCGCGCCGGACGAGATGAAGGTGGAGAAACAGCGCAAGCTGGTCCAGCTGCTGACCCCGGTGTGCAAGGCTTTCGTCTCGGACCAGGCCTGGCGGATCTGCGAACTGGCGATACAGGTGCACGGCGGCATCGGCTACACCGACGCCTACCCGGTGGAGCAGAACGCGCGCGACGTGAAGATCCTGTCGATCTGGGAAGGCACCAACTACATCCAGGCGCAGGATCTGGTGCGCGACAAGCTGGGCTTCGGCCGCAACTCCCGCCTGATCAAATATCTGCGCGAGGAACTGGACGCCTTCCTGGAAAACGCCGACGCCTCCGCCGAATCGGCGCCGCTGTCGCGACAGCTGGACGAGGCGATGGCCGCCGTGGAAGCGGCGCTGGAGCGGATAGGCGAGGCGGTGCGCGACGGCCGCATGCGGGAGAGCAGCCAGTTCTACACCCGTTTCCTAGAAATGCTGGGCTACACCGTCTCCGGCTGGACGCTGCTGGAAGGCGCCCATCTCGCCGCGCGCGCGCTGGAGCGGGAGCTGCCGCAGACCGAGGCCGCCTTCTACCGCGGCAAGCTGAAAACCGCCCGCTATTTCTTCGCCAATATCCTGCCGACCGTGCACCTGCACGGCCGGATCATCGCCGACCTGCCGGCCGCGGCCGTCGCCGTCGCCATCGACGAACTCGCCCAGGAGGACCGCCATGACGCAGACCGTCGCCACGCCGCCATCTGAGGCCGCGCCGCAATCGCTGTTCGGCGGCCCCCGCACCTTGTACCGCGGCACGGACATCGACGGCGCCACCATCGAGCCCAACGAGGGCCTGTGGGTGCGCGGCAGCAATCTGAACGAATTGATAGGCGGCATCGATTTCGCCAGCGCGCTGTGGCGGGTGTGGTTCGGCGAGATGCCGGAACCCGCCGTCGCCGAATCGGTGGACGCCGCGCTCGCCGCCGTATCCGAGGCGCTGGTCGGCGAAGCCGGCCGGCCCGCCATCGCCGCGGCGCGGACAGTGGCGGCCAGCGGCGCCGGCATGGTTCAAGCCGCCGCCTGCGGCTTCCTGGCCGACCTGTCGGCGCTGGAGAACGTCGCCCGCGAACAGGCGGCCGCCAGCGGCCTGCCGGAGGACGAGGACTTCATCCAGGGCCTGGCCGCCATCGCCTGCGCGCCGGTCTTCCTGGCGGCGGCGCTGAGCGGCGAGGCCGAGGCCGGCGGCGGCCGCCACGCCGAGCGGGTGCTGGCCGCGATGCGCGCCGTCCGCCGCGATGAGACCGCCATCCGCGTCGTCGATGCGCTGCTGGTGGCCTGGCACGCCGGCTTCGGCTACATCACGCCGACGGTGCTGGTGCCGCGCGTCGCCATCGGCACCGGCGTCACCCTGACGCAGGCGGTGGCGGCCGGCTTCATGGCCAGCGGCCCCAAGCACGTCGGCGCCGCCGAGGAGGCGCTGGCCTGGCTGAAAGCCATCGGCCCGGACGCCGGCGACGACGCGGTCCATGCCGCCGTCGACGCCGCGCTGGATTCGCCCGGCCAGCTGTTGTTCGGCTTCGGCCATCCGCTGTTCGTCGAAGACCCGCGCCCGCCGCGCATCCGCGCGCTGTTCGCCGAATGGGGCTTCGAAGGCCCGCATATCCGGCTGTTCGACCTCGCCTGCCGTCGCGCGCTGGAGCGCAAGGGCCTGCGGCCCAACATCGACTTCATCACCGCCGCCGCGCTGCTGGACCTGGGCGTGGAGGAACCGCGCTGGGGCGTGGGCCTGGGCCTGTGCGCCCGCGTCGCCGCGATGGTGGCGCACGCGATAGAACGCCGCGACCGGCCCGCCTTCGGCGTCAGCAGCAAGGCGGCCCGGAAGTTGTTGGCCACCGTCCCCGTCGGCTGGCTTTGAACGCGACCAAGCCGCTCGCCACCCTGTTTGTTTAATTGGAGAAACCCGATGCTACTGAAAAACCTCCGTCCCGCCGACGAGTACGACCGCTTCGCCTCCCAGGCGCTGGAGCCGTGGGACGTGCTGTTCGTCGCCCGCATCCGCCAGCTGGCCCGCGACATGACGCCCGGCGCGCTGGTCGACATCGGCACAGCCACCGCCGTGGTGCCGGTGCGCCTGGCCGCCGACCCGGTGTTCAAGGACTGGCGCTTCGTCGGCCTGGACCTGGATGAAACCATGCTGGACGGCGGCCGCCCGCGCATCGCCGAGCTGGGGCTGGAAAGCGTGATCGAGCTGAAAGTCGGCGACGCGCAGAACCTGCCGTTCGCCGACGGCAGCCTGGCGATGGCGGTCAGCCGCGCCACGCTGCACCACCTGCCGGACAAGCTCAAGAGCCTGACAGAAATGTACCGCGTGCTGCAGCCGGGCGGCATCGGCCTGGTGCACGACATGCGCCGCGACGTATCGCCGGCGCTGCTGGAAAAATTCACCCAGATGCGCGCCGCCGTCGGCTACCCGCCCACCCACGTCGAGGAGAAGGTGACGCTGGACGAGGCGCGCGCGCTGGTGGCCGAGGCCGGCCTCGCCGATTGCAGCGCGGTGACCAGCCCCGGCATCGGCCTGGGCGCGCTGGGCTTCGAAATCCTGATCCGCAAGCCGCTGCCGGCCTGAGCGAGGAGAAGACGATGGAACATGCCGCCGATACGGCGCCGCGCCGCCGGCTCGCCCTGGAAGACGATGGCCGGGTGGACTGCCGCCCGCTGTCGCCGTGGCGGATGCCGCTGCTGATCACGCCCAGGGAGCAAGCGCTGCGCGACAACCCGACCGCGGTCGCCGACTGGTACCGCGGCAGCCTGCCGGCGCTGGAGCAGGCGTTGCTGGAATACGGCAGCCTGCTGCTGCGCGGCTTCGCGCTGCGCGACACCGCCGATTTCCAGACCATCGCCGGGCTGCATCCGGAGCACGCCTTCGGCTATATCGGCGGCGCCACGCCGCGCCGCAATATAGACGGCAAGGTCTACGAGTCCACCCGCATCCCCCCCTCGCTGAAGATAGGGTTGCACCAGGAAAAGGCCTATATGGCGCACTACCCGCGCAAACTGGCCTTCTTCTGCAAACAACCGTCGGACAGCGGCGGCGAGACCGTGATCTGCGACATGCGGGCGGTGACGCGGCGGCTGCCGCCCGAGCTGGTGGAGCGCTTCCGCGCGCGCGGCATCCAGTACCTGCGCAATTTCCGCCGCCCGAGCGCCGACGGCGAGCCGCGCAACTCCACGCTGCGCGAATATCACCGTCCCTGGGACGACGTATTCCAGAGCGACGATCCGGCCCGCATCGAACAACTGTGCCGCGACACCGATCTGGACTACCGCTGGCTGGACGATGGCAGTCTGACCGTATCCCACGTCGGCGGCGCCACCGCGCGCCATCCGGCCACCGGCGAGGAAATCTGGTTCAACCAGCTGTCCACCCAGCACAACAACGCGCGCTCGATGGGCGCGGCCGGTTACGAATACATCCGGCTGCTGTACCGCGACCGGCCGGCGCGGCCGTACGAAGTGAGGATGGGCGACGGCGAGGCCATCGCGCCGGAAGACATCGCGCCGGTCTACGACGCGCTGGAGGCCGAGGAAATCGCCTTCCCCTGGCAGCGCGGCGACCTGCTGCTGCTGGACAACATCGCCGTCGCCCACGGCCGCAACCCCTTCCAGGGCCCGCGCGAAATCCAGGTCGCGCTGTTCGACTGAGCCGTCCCGCGCGCCATCCGGCGCGCGGCCATGCCAAGCAAGATGAAGGAAGATGTCCATGTTTCCTCCGCGATGGGTCCGTTCCTATCTCATCCACGCCGCCGCCTTCGCGCCGGCGATCGCCTTTCTGCTCTGGGGCCGTTTCGGCCCCGGCGACGCCGGCGCGCGCTGGGCCGCCGCCTACCTCGCCGGCGGCCTGCTGGCGCTGCCGCACGCGGCCTGGCTGCTTAAGCGGCGAGCCGGCAGCTGGATCGCGCTCGGCGTCGATCTCTACCTGGCGATAGGCGGACTGCTGGCCCTGGCCTCGGCCCAGGCGGTCGATCTGTGGGGGCGCGGCTACGGCGCCGCGCCGGCGCTGGCCTCGGTGTTCGCCATCGGCCTCGCCGCCACGCTGTTGTCGCCGCTCGGCTTCATCGGCGAGCCGCATCCGGATCCGGAACAGGTGCGGCGAATGTCCGCCTGGCTGCTGCTGGCTTCCGGCCTGGCCGCCGGCATCGCGCTGTGGCTGCGCGCCGATCCGCTGCTGGGCGGCGTGGCGCCGGTGCTGGCGGTGCTGCTGATCCGCGGCCGGCTGGCGCAACAGCTGGCGCTGGCGAGGTAAGGCGCGATGGACGCCGCCCTGCTCGCCCCCGCCGCCGGGCTGGACGCTTTCCTGGCCGAAGCCGCCGCGCTGCTGCCGCCGGACGCGCTGCTCTACGGCGACGCCTGCGCGCCCTACCAGGCCGACGCGTCCAGTTGCCGCGGCCAGGCCGCCGCCGTGCTGCTGCCGTCCGACGCCGCCGCCGTCAGCGCGCTGCTGCGCGCCGCGGTCCGCCACCGCGCGCGGCTGGTGCCGCAGGGCAATCTCAGCGGCCTGGTCGGCGGCGCGGTGCCCGATGGTTCCGGCCGCCAGGTGGCGCTGTCGCTGGCGCGGATGCGCCGCCTGCGCGCCTTCGACCCGCTGAACCGCAGCGCGGTGGCCGAGGCCGGCATGCCGCTGTCGGAGCTGAACCGCCAACTGGAGCCGCACGGCCTGTGGCTGCCGATCGACGTCGGCAGCGACCCCGCCGTCGGCGGCCTGGTCGGCTCCAACACCGGCGGCAGCCGGCTGCTGCGCCACGGCGACGTCCGCCGCAATCTGCTGGGGCTGGAAGTGGTGCTGGCCGACGAGCAGGGCAGCGTGCTGGATCTGACCGCCCCGCTGCGCAAGAACAACGCCGGCATCGATCTCAAGCAGCTGTTCGTCGGCAGCGGCGGCGCGCTGGGCGTGGTCACCGCCGCGTCCTGGGACCTGAAGCGGCGCGACGCCTCGACGCTGACGCTGTTCGCCGCGCTGCCCGGCCGCGAGGCGGCGCTCGCGGCGCTGGACGCCTGCGAGCAACGCTTCGGCGAGATGCTGTCGGCGTTCGAGGTGATCGGCGCGCCGGCGCTGGCCGTCACCCTGCGCCACTTTCCGGCGCTGCGCCATCCGCTGGCCGATTCGCCGGCCGGCTGCTACGCGCTGGTGGAAATCGCCAGCGCGATGCCGGGGCTGGACGCGCTGCTGCGGGAACAGGCCGAATCGCTGCTGGCCGGCCTGCATGAGCGCGGGCTGGTCGCCGACGCCGCCTTCGCCCGGCCGGAGGCGCTGTGGCCGCTGCGCGACAGCCTGCCCTTGGCGCTGGCGGCCGAGGGCCTGCCGCTATCGTTCGACGTCGGCCTGCCGCGCTCGCGGCTGCCTGCCTTCCACGCCGCCGCCGAGCGCTGGCTGGCCGCCGAGCATCCCGCGCTGCAGTTGTACGACTTCGGCCACTTCGGCGACGGCGGCTGCCATTTGATCGCCCTGCTGCCGCGCGAACACGCCGCCGCCTACGGCCCGGCCAAGCTGGCGGTGCTGAAAAGCGGGCTGTACCGGCTGGTGGCCGAGCACGGCGGCAGCTTCAGCGCCGAACACGGCGTCGGCCCGCTGAACGCGGCGTTCTACCGCAAATTCGCCGACGCCGGCGCGCAGCGGCTGGCCGCCGGGCTGCAACGGCTGCTGGACCCGTCGGCGGCGCTGGGCCGCCACCGCTACGACTGAGTGGGACGTTTTCCGTTGTCGAACCCGGCTTGCAAGCAAGCCCAACAGACAGGAGTGCGCAACCGTGAATGATGGCCAGACCGTCAACTATCGCCGCAAATACGCCGCCGAGGCGCAAGCGCTGCAACGCATACACCCCCTGCGCAGCCTGTGGCTGATCGCCCGCCAGTGGCTGGCCATCGCCGCCGCGCTGGCGCTGCCCTTCATCGTCCTGGAGCTGCAGGGCGGCGTCGACGCCCTGTCGGCCGCCGGCTGGGCCGCGGTCGCCGCCTGCTTCGCGCTGTCCTTTTTCCTGGTCGCCTGCAAGCAGCACGCGCTGGGCATCATCATGCACGACGCCACCCATTACCGGCTGTTCTCCAACCGCCGCCTGAACGAGCTGGTCAGCAACTGGCTGTGCGCGTTCCCCGCCGGCATGGTTACCTCCTGCTACCGGCGCGGCCACCTGCCCCATCACGTGTTCACCAACCGTCCCAACGACCCGTACTGGGCCAGGCTGGTAGAAGACCCCGCCTACCGCTTTCCGCAAAGCCGCCAGTCCTTCCGCCGCCTATTGCTGCGCGACCTGCTCTGCCTGAACTTCGCGGCCTGGCGGCCTATCCTGCGCTACTGGACCGGCTGGGGCGCCGTCATCGACAACCGCGAGAAACTGCTGACCCGCTCAGAGCGGCTGCAATTCGCCGCCTTCTGGCTGATCGTCGCCGCGGCGGCCATCGCCAGCGGCGCCTGGCCCTGGCTGATCGTCCTGTGGCTGCTGCCGCTGCACACGCTATGCCTGGCGTTCATGCGCGTCCGCATCGTCGCCGAGCACAATCTGGACGACAGCGGCCCCGAGCTGTCCCACACCCGCCACGTCGACGCCGGCTGGCTGGAGCGGCTGACTTTGGCGCCGCTGAACATCAATTACCACATCGCGCACCATCTGTTTCCCTCGGTGCCGCTGCACAACCTGCCGCGGCTGCACGCGCTGCTGCTGCGGGACCCTACTTTCCGCGCCCAGGCCATGTTGTGGCCCCGGTATTTCGGCAAGAACGACAAAGGGCTGATGAACAGCCTGCTCCGCTAGCGTCCTTCCACCCCTCACACGACAACAAGGTGCCCCATGACCGCAACCGAACTCCTGGACGCCCCCGTCTCGCACAGCGACGCGCCTGACTGGCAGGAAATGTACGACTTCGTCAAAGCGCGCGAATCCGGCGCCCGCACCTATGCCAACTCCATCGACACGGTGATCGAGCGCGGCCGCCTGGCCCGCGTCTTCGACCGCGCCGGCCGCGAGTACCTGGATTGCCTGTCCTGCGCCGGCACGCTGGCCACCGGCCACAACCACCCGCAGGTGCAGGCGCGGGTGATCGAATTCCTGCAATCCGGACACGTGACCCAGGCGCTGGACATCACCACGCCGGCCAAGTACCGCTTCCTGCGCAAACTGCTGGAATGCCTGCCGCCGGACTTCGCCCGCCACGTCCGCGTCCAGAGCTGCGGCCCCAGCGGCGCCGACGCGGTGGAAGCCGCGATCAAGCTGTTCAAGACCGCCACCGGCCGCCGCGGCGTATTGGCCTTCCACGGCGCCTACCACGGCATGACCGCCGGCGCGCTGGCGCTCACCGGCAATCTCGGCGCCAAGCGCCAGGTGGCGTCCTTGATGCCCGACGTGCATTTCCTGCCCTATCCCTATTCCTACCGCTGCCCGTTCGGCGTCGGCGGCGAGCGCGGCGAAGACATCTCGCTGGCCTACATCGAGCGCACGCTGAGCGATCCGGAAAGCGGCATCATCCCGCCGGCGGCGATGATAGTCGAAGCGGTGCAAGGCGAAGGCGGCGTGATCCCGGCCTCGGCGCGCTGGCTGCGCGGCATCCGCGACATCACCGCGCGGCTGGGCATTCCGCTGATCATCGACGAAATCCAGACCGGCTTCGGCCGCACCGGCCACATGTTCGCCTTCGAGCACGCAGGCATCGAGCCGGACGCGGTGGTGATCTCCAAGGCGGTCGGCGGCGGCTTCCCGCTGGCGCTGCTGCTGTACCACGAGAAATACGACGCCTGGCAGGCCGGCGCCCATGCCGGCACCTTCCGCGGCAACCAGATCGCGATGGCGGCTGGCGCCGCCGCGATGGAAGTGATCCAGTCCGAACAACTGGTGGCTCAGGCGGGCGCCAAGGGCGAGCGCCTGGGCGCCGCGCTGCGCGGCTTGGCCGAGCGGCTGCCCATCATCGGCGACGTGCGCGGCCGCGGCCTGATGTGGGGCGTGGAGATCGTCGACCCGGCCGCGCCGGCAGACGCGCTGGGCAGCCGCCCGGGCGACGGCGAACTGGCGCGGGCGATCAAGAAGCGCTGCCTGGCCAATGGCCTGATCATCGAAACCGGCGGCCGCCATTCGGCCGTGCTGCGGCTGCTGCCGCCGTTGGTGATCAGCGAGGACGAACTGGATGAAGCGGTAGAGAAGCTGGAGCGCTCGATGCGCGAGGCGATGGAGGGCTGATGGACATCCGCGGAGAAATGCTGATAGGCGGCGAGCCGGTCTACGGCCGCGAAGGCGCGCTGCGCGCGCTGGACCCGGCCAGCGGCGAGACGCTGGCGCCCGCGTTCGGCTGCGGCGGCGCGGCCGACGCGGAGCGCGCCTGCCTGCTGGCGGGCCAGGCCGCCGCGCCTTTCGCCGCCGCGGACGGAGAAACGCGGGCGCGCCTGCTGGAGGCCATCGCCGCCGGCCTGCTGGCGCTGGGCGGCGCGCTGCTGGAGCGGGCGGCGCGGGAAACCGGCTTGCCGCAAGCGCGGCTGATCGTCGAACGCGGCCGCGCCGTCGCCCAGCTGCGCCAATTCGCGCGCGCCGCGCGCCAGGGCCTGGATGCCGGCGCGGCGCTGGAACCAGGCCAGCCCGACAAATTGCCGCCGCGCCCCGACCTGCGCGTCCGGCGCGTGCCCATCGGGCCGGTGGTGGTATTCGGCGCCGGCAACTTCCCGCTGGCGTTCTCGGTGGCCGGCGGCGACACCGCCTCGGCGCTGGCCGCCGGCTGCCCGGTGGTGGTCAAGGCGCATCCAGCCCATCCCGGGGTATCTGAATTGACCGGCCGGGTCATCCGACAGGCCGTCGCTGACTGCGGCCTGCCTGGCGGCGTGTTTTCGCTGCTGATCGCCGATGGCCACGCGCTGGGCCGGCAATTGGTCGAACACCCGGCCATCGCCGCCGTAGCCTTCACCGGCTCGCGCCGCGGCGGCGAAGCCCTGATGCGCGCGGCCGCGCTTCGTCCTCGGCCGATTCCGGTATACGCCGAGATGGGCAGTCTGAATCCGGTGCTGGCGCTGCCGCATGCGCTCGCCGCGCGGGCGGAAGCCATGGCCGCGGGCTGGGTGGACGCGCTGGCGCTGAACGCCGGCCAGTTCTGCACCTGCCCGTCGCTGCTGCTGGCGGTGGAGGGAGAGGATCTGGACCGGTTCCGCCGCGCCGCGGCAAACGCGGCGGCGGCCAAACCGGCGGACGCCATGCTGACGCCGGCCATCCACGACGCCTACCAGAGCGCGCTGCACCGGCTGCGCCATACCCCGGGCGTCGCCGAGCTGGCGTCCGGCCAAGCCGGCGGCAGCCCGTACGCGGCGCAAACGGCGCTGTTCGAAATAGACGCCGCCGGCTTCGCCGCGCGGCCGGAACTGGCCGAGGAAGTTTTCGGCCCCTGCGCGCTGATCGTCGCCTGCCACGATCAAGATGAATTGTTGTCGATCGTGGCCGGCCTGGACGGCCAGCTGACCGCTACGCTGCATATGGACGACGCCGACCTGCCGCTGGCGCGCCGGTTATTGCCGCTGCTGGAAGCGCGGGCCGGCCGGGTGCTGGCCAACGCGTTTCCCAACTGGGTGGAGACATCGCCGGCCATGGTGCATGGCGGACCGTTCCCCGCGGGCTCCGACAGCCGCGCCACCTCGGTCGGCCTGGCCGCGATGGACCGCTTTCTACGGCCGGTATGCTACCAAAACCTGCCGGCGGCGCTGCTGCCGCCGCAGCTGGCCGACGACAATCCGCTGCGGCTGTGGCGGCGGGTGGACGGCGACTGGCGCCGGGACTGAGCGTCAGCCGCGCCCGCTCCTCGCCGGCGCGGCGCCGCTCCACTGCACGGCCAGCACGCTGGCCAGCACCACCGCCATGCCCAGCAGCGATTGCGCGGACAAGGCCTGTCCCAGCAGCGCCCATCCCAGAATCACCGCGGTCAGCGGACTGAGCAGGCCCAGCGACGACACCGCCACCGGCGATAGCCGCGCGATGCCGCGGAACCACAGCAGATAAGCCAGCAGCGCGCCGAACAAGCCCAGGTAGGCGTAGCCGGCCACCTGCGCCCAGCCCAGGCTGGGCAGCGGCGGATCGACGGCCAGCGCCAACGGCAGCAGCATCAGCCCGCCCAGCGTTAATTGCCAGCCGGTCAGCGCCGTCACCGGAGCCGGCAGTTGCCAACGCCGGGTCAAGTAAGTGCCGCAGGCCATCGCCACCGCGCCGCCGAAAGCCGCCAGCATGCCCAGCCCGTCCCAGCTCGAACCCGGCGACAGCAGCAGCGCCGCCATGCCGGCCACGCCCGACAGGCTGGCCCACAGCGCCAGCGCCGCCGGCCGCCTGCTGTCCAGCCGCCAGGCCAGCGCCATCACCAGCAAAGGCTGGCAAGCGCCCACCACCGCCGCCAGGCCGCCCGGCAGCCGGTAGGCGGCGACGAACAGCAAGGCCTGGAACGCGCCGATATTGAGCGCGGACAGGATCAACAACCTGCCCCACTCCGCCGAGCGCGGGCGCCAGCCGCCCATCCACACCAGCAACAGGCCTGCCGGCAATACCCGCAGCAAGGCGGCGATGAATGGCCGGTCCGGCGGCAGCAGCTGGGTGGTGACGATATAGGTGGAACCCCAGATCACCGGGGTGAGCGCAGTGAGCAATACGTCGCGCCAGTGGCCGGCTTCGTTTTCCGCAGACATGGGCAATCCTTCCGCTTGTGCTTATAATTCAGACATTATTAACTTGAATTCAAGATAACATTTATCTTGAATTCAAGGCAAACTAATCTTGCAACCAAGACAAGGAGACGGCATGAACAATGCCCTTCCCGGCGACGCGGTAGACCGCATACTCGAACAATGGGCGCGCGAGCGCCCGGATCTGGACGTCAGCCCGATGGGCGTGATCGGCCGGCTCAGCCGCTGCGCCGCGCTGCTGTCGCAACGGCTGGACGGCGTGTTCGCCGAATACGGCCTCAGCGGCTGGGAGTTCGACGTGCTGGCCACGCTGCGCCGCGCCGGCGCGCCTTACCAGTTGGCGCCGACTGAATTGTTCTCGTCGCTGATGGTCACCTCGGGCACGATGACCCACAGGCTGAAGGTGCTGGAGGGCAAAGGCTGGATCGTGCGCGAAGCCAGCGATCAGGACGCGCGCAGCACGCTGGTGCGCTTGAGCGGCGAAGGTTTCGCCTTGGTGGAGCGCGCGCTGGAAGGCCACGTCGCCAATGAGCACGCGATCCTGTCGGCGCTGCCGGCCCGCAGCGTGGACGCGCTGGAGAAGCGGCTGGCGGAATTGCTGGCCGCGCTGGAGGCATAGCGCGGCTGAGCCGGCTTATTCCGGAAAGCGGAATGATCCATTGTCAGCCGCGGGGATTCATGTCTTCGTCATTGCCAGGCAGAATGATGGCCCGAATCCCGTTTTTTCCCCGAGGAGAAACGCATGACCCATCCCGCTATCAAACTGTACGATTTCACGCTGTCCGGCCACAGCCACCGCGTCCGGCTGATGCTGTCGCTGCTGGGCCTGGAGTACGAAACCATTCCGGTCAATCTGCGCGAAGGCGAGCATAAGCGGCCGGACTTTCTCAAGCTCAACCGCTTCGGCCAGATTCCGGTGCTGGTGGACGGCGACGAAACGATTCCCGACTCCAACGCCATCCTGGTTTACCTGGCGCGCCGCTACGGCCATGGCGACTGGCTGCCGGCCGATCCCCTCGGCGAAGCGCGCGTGCAGCGCTGGCTGTCAGCCGCCGCCGGCCCGCTGGCGTTCGGCGCCGCCCAGGCTCGAGTGCACAAATGGCGCGGCGTGCCGCTGGACTACGAACTGGCCGCCAGCCGCGCCAAGGCGCTGCTCCAGGTCATGGACGAGGAACTGGCCGACCGCCCCTTCCTCGCCGGCGACGCCGCCACCATCGCCGACGTCGCGCTGTACACCTACACCGCGCGCGCGCCGGAAGGCGAGATCCCGCTGGAGCCGTATCCGCATGTCCGCGCCTGGCTGGCCCGCGTCGAGGCGCTGCCCCGCTTCCTGCCCATGCCGGCCGTCAACGCTTAAACGACTGGAACAACGGATGTCCGATACCCGCCCCGCCCCCTCTCCCTGGCATCCCGGCGAACTGGAAATGCAGCGCCGCGCCGGCAGCCAGGACAGGATGGCCGCCACCGGTCAGCGGGTGATCCGCGACCACATGCCGGAACAGCACCGCGACTTCTTCCGCCAACTGCCCTTCATGGTGATGGCGGCCGTCGACGAGGCCGGCAGGCCGTGGGCGGGCATCGTCGAGGGCAGGCCCGGCTTCGCCGACTCGCCCGATCCGCGCTGCTTGCGGATAAACGCCCAACCCAGCCCGGCCGATCCGCTGCGCGACTGCCTGCGCCCCGGCGCGGCGGTCGGCCTGCTCGGCATCGAGCTGCACACCCGCCGCCGCAACCGGATGAACGGCGAACTGACGGCGCTGGACGACGATGGCTTCACCATCGCCGTCGGCCAGTCCTTCGGCAATTGCCCCAAATACATCCAGTTGCGCGAGTTCGAATTCGCGCGCGAACCGGGGCCGCGCATCCTGGGCTCGGTGGAGTGGATGCACGAGCTGGACGACGACGCGCGCGCCGCGATCTCGTCCGCCGACACCTTCTTCATCGCCAGCGCCTGGGCCGGCGAAGACGGCCGCTGGCAGGCCGACGCGTCGCACCGCGGCGGCAAGCCCGGCTTCGTCAAAGTGGAAGGCGACACGCTGACCATCCCCGACTTCGCCGGCAACGGTTTCTTCAACACCCTGGGCAATCTGCTGCTGCAGCCGCGCGCCTGCCTGCTGTTCGTCGACTTTTCCAGCGGCGACACGCTGCAGCTTGCCGGCCGGGCCGAGGTTCCGGACAAAGACGAGCCGCCCCCATTGGCCGGCGCCGAGCGGGCGTGGACCTTCCGCGTCGAGCGCGTGGTCCGCCGCCGCAACGCGCTGGCCCTGCGCTGGACGCTGCGCGAGTACTCGCCGTTCGCGCTGGCCACCGGTTCCTGGCCGCAGCAGGCCCCGGAGCGGCAATGGCTGCCGCTCCGGGTCAGCCGCGTGGAGGACGAAAGCGATTCGGTCAGATCGATCTACCTGGCCCCAGCCGACGGCTCCCCGCCGTCGGCGTTTCTGCCCGGCCAGCACCTGAGCCTGAAAGTGGCCGGCGTGGACGGCGTGCGCCTGCGCAACTACACGCTGTCGCGGACCGGCGGCTACCGCATCAGCGTCAAGCGCCAGGGCAAGGCATCCGCCCGGCTGCACCAGCTGGCGCCGGGCGACATCGTCGAGGCGCTGCCGCCGCGCGGCGATTTCACGCTGGCGCATGCCGACCGGCCGATCGCCATGCTGGCCGGCGGCATCGGCATCACCCCTTTGCTGGCCATGCTGCACCAGTTGGCCGACCACCCCGCCGCGATGCCGCCGACGCTGCTGGTCTACGCCACCCGCACGGTCGCCGAGCGCGCGTTCGACGCGGAATTGGAAGCGCTTCAAGCCAAGGCCGCCGGCAGGCTGCGCATCGTCAAGGCCGCCAGCCAACCGGAAACCGGCCGCCGGCCGGGCGTGGATTACCAGCATGCCGGCCGCGTCGACATCAAGCTGCTGCTGCAGTCCGGCGCGGATCTGGCCGGCGATTTCTACCTGTGCGGCCCGGCCGGCTTCATGCAGGCGCTGTACGATCAGTTGACCGCCGCCGGCGTCGACGACAATCGCATCCACGCCGAAGCCTTCGGCCCTGCCGGGCTGCAGCGCAGCGGCCATGCCGCGCAAGCGCTGCCGCCGCTGGCCGACGGCGCGGTGCCGGTCCGGTTTTCCGCATCCGCCGTCAATGCCGAATGGCAGCCCGGCCAGAGCCTGCTGGAACTGGCCGAATCCTGCGGTCTCAACCCCGACTTCAGTTGCCGCGGCGGCACTTGCGGCAGTTGCCGCGCCGCGCTGCTTGCCGGCCAGGCCACCTATCTGCAGCCGCCGGATTATTCAACCCGGCCCGGCGAGATACTGCTGTGCTGCGCCTATCCCGCCGCCGGCGCGGACAAGCTGGAAATCAACCTGTAAGCCGAGGGTCGGCGCGCAGCCGCTCAGCCAGGAAATCGATGAAGCGGCGCATCCGCGTCGAGCCGTAGCGGCTTTCGGCATGGACGATGTGTATCGGCAGCGGCGCGCTCTCGTAAGACGTCAGCACCCGCTCCAGCTTGCCCGCCGCCAGCGCCTCCGCCACCTGGTAGGACATCACCCGGATCAGGCCGAAGCCGCCCTGCGCCGCGTCTATCGCCACATCGTTGCCGCTGACCGTCAGCCGCGGCCGCACTCTCACCCGCCGCTCGCCGTCCGCGCCGAACTTCCACTCCAGCGAGGCCGAGGCGGCGGTGGACGCGATCACCGTATGTTCCCGCAAATCCTCGGGCGCGGCCGGCGCGCCATGCCGCGCCAGATAGTCCGGCGCCGCGCACACCAGCCGCCTCACCTCGCCCACCCGGACCGCGCGCAGCGAGGAGTCCGGCAAAGGGCCGATGCGCACCGCCGCGTCCAGTCCTTCCTCCATCAGGTTCACCACGTTGTCGCGCAGCTGCGCCGACACCTCCACCAGCGGGTGCTGACGCAAAAAGTCCAGCACAGCCGGCATCACGTACAGCCGGCCGAACAGCACCGGCGCGGTCAGCCGGATCAGGCCGCGCGGCTCGGCGTTGCCCCCCGCCGCCGCATCTTCCGCCTCGGCCACCGCCGCCAGGATGCGGCGCGCGTCGTCCAGATAACGCGCGCCGGCCTCGGTCACCCTGACATAGCGCGTGGTGCGGTTCAGCAGGCGCACGCCCAGGTTTTCCTCCAGCGCCGCCACCGCTCGCGTCACCGCCGGCGGCGACAGCTTGAGCCTGCGCGCCGCGCCGGCGAAACCCTCTTCCTCCGCCACGGCGACGAAAACGCCCATCAAATGGAAACGGTCCACTTACTATTCCTCAAAACGGAACAATCAATTAAATAAAACAGATATTCTTCCAAAATAAAGAATTTGGCAAAGTGCACCCATCGCGGAAACGTTCCGCACCCACCCAGGAGACTTGCCATGAGCCGCATCGCCATCCCCGCCGCCAGCCAGCCGCTGTTGGCAGCCGTGCAACAACAACTGGGCATGGTGCCCAATCTGATGAAGCTGCTGGCCCACAGCCCCGCCGCGCTGGAAGGCTATCTGTCGCTGAACGGCGCGTTGGCCAAAGGCAGGCTCGATGCCGCGCTGCGCGAACGCATCGCGCTGGCGGTGGCCGAGTTCAACGGCTGCGACTACTGCCTGTCAGCCCACAGCTACCTGGCCAAACACGTGGCCAAGCTTGGCGATGATGAAATCGCCGCCGCCCGCGATTTCGCCAGCGCCGACGCCCGCCAGGACGCCGCGCTGCGCTTCGCGCTGAATGTGACGGAGCGGCGCGGCCGCGTGGCCGACGCCGAGCTGGCCGCGCTGCGCGGCGCCGGCTTCGACGAGGCGGAAACGGTGGAGATCGTGCTGACGGTGGCGCTGAACATCCTGACCAACTACGTCAACAACACCGCCGCCACCGCGGTGGACTTCCCGCTGGTCCAGTCTCGCGGCTAAGCCCGCCGCAGCCGGAAGCCTGCGGGCTTCCGGCCCTCCCATGCCCATGGTCTTTTATTGGCCGCCAGGCTGCTCCAGCCGTCCTCATGCCTTAAAATGGCGTCAACTATTCCGTTTTCCGCGGCCGCCGCCGCGGCTTTGCCCCCGATGATAGAAAACAATCCCAATATGCTGCTGCTCGCGGTGTTCGAGCGCGCCGCGCTGATGCTGATGGCGCTGTTCTTCCTGACCCGCGTCCGGCCGTTCCAGCACTTGCTGCGCCAGCAGGCCCACAGCCCGGCCGAGCTGGCCGGCGTGTCGCTGCTGTTCTGCCTGTTCGCCGTGTTCAGCACCTATACCGGCATTCCGGTGGACGGCTCGCTGGTCAACGTCCGCACCATCGCCATCCTGGCCGGCGGCATATTGTTCGGCCCCTGGGTGGGCATACCCGCCGGCGTCGTCTCCGGCCTGCACCGCTACCTGATAGACATCCACGGCTACACCTCGCTGCCCTGCCTGATCTCCAGCATCTGCGCCGGCCTATTGGCCACCGCCATCCACTTCCGCGCCGGCCGCAAGCGGCTGTGGCTATACGGCATCGCCGCCGGCATCGCCTGCGAGAGCCTGACCATGGCGCTGATCCTGTGGCTCACCGAGCCGGCGGTCGGCCAGGCCATCGTCGGCCACATCGCCTACCCGATGATCACCGGCACCGTCTGCATCGGCCTGATCATCAAGCTGGTGCAGGACCTGGACGACGAGAAGGAGCTGCTGGCGGCGCGCCAGGCCAAGCTGGCGCTGACCATCGCCAACCGCACCCTGCCTTATTTCCAGAACGTGGACCGCGACGCGCTGATCGAGGTGTGCACGGTGATACGCAACCATATCGGCGCCGACGCGGTGGCCATCACCGACACCCGCGACGTGCAGGCCTACGTCGGCCTGGGCAAGGACTACTACGAGCCGGCCGACCACTCCGCCATCGGCGAGATCACCCGCCGCGCGGTGCGCGAGGATGCGATCATCATCGAGAACGACCTGCGCCAATACCGGGTGGCGGACTTCCACTCGGTGATCATCATCCCGCTGCGCGAAAACGGCCGCGTCACCGGCACGCTGAAAATCTTCTTCCGCAAGAGCGGCGGCATCACCGGTTCCTTGCGCGAACTGGCCGTCGGCCTGTCGCAGCTGATCTCCACCCAGATGGAGGCGTCGCGGATCAAACAGCTGCAGGAGATGGCGCGCAAGGCCGAGTTCGCCGCGCTGCAGAGCAAGATCAACCCGCACTTCCTGTTCAACGCGCTGAACGCGATCTCGTCGCTGATCCGCATCCGGCCGGCCGACGCGCGCCAGCTGATCGCCCAGCTGGCCGACTACCTGCGCTACAACCTGTCGCTGGGCGACACGCTGATCGACATCCAGGAGGAGCTGAAACAGGTGCGCGACTACGTGGCCATCGAGCAGGCGCGCTTCGGCAGCAAGCTGTCGGTGGTGTTCGATGTGGACGAGGTGCACGCCCGCGTGCCCAGCCTGCTGCTGCAGCCCTTGGTGGAGAACGCCATCCTGCACGGCATCCAGCCGCGCAAGGAGCCGGGCGAGGTGCGCATCGCGGTGAAGAAGCTGGACGACCGCATCCGGGTATCGGTGCGCGACACCGGCTACGGCATCAGCCAGGAAGTGATGGACGGCATCGCCGAGGGCAAGGTGGAGAGCCGCAGCATAGGCCTGTCCAACGTCAACGAGCGCATCAAGCTCTTGTACGGCGAAGGCCTGCGGCTGGCCCGGCTGGAGCCCGGCACCGAAGTGAGTTTCGAACTGCCGCTGGAGGACGCCGCATGCTGAAGGCGCTGATCGTGGAAGACGAATACCTGGCGCGCGAAGAGCTGGCCTATCTGATCCAGGAGCACAGCTCCATCGAGATCGCCGCCAGCGTCGAGGATGGGCTGGAGGCGTTCAAATTCCTGCAGGAGCGCGATGTCGACGTGGTGTTCCTCGACATCAACATCCCGTCGATAGACGGCCTGCTGCTGGCCAAGAACCTGCACAAGACCGCGCGGCCGCCGCGCATCGTCTTCGTAACCGCCTACAAGGAGTTCGCGGTGGATGCTTTCGAGGTGGAAGCCTTCGACTACATCCTCAAGCCCTACAACGAGGCCCGCATCATCGGCCTGCTGCGCAAGCTGGAAGCCTTGGAACCGGCCCCGCCGCCCATCGCGGCAAGCATCCCGGCCGCCGACGCCGCCCCGGCCAGCCGCACCGTCAACCTGGCCAAGGGCGACAGCATCATCGTCACCCCCTGCGACGACATCTACTACGTCGAGGCCGACGAGAAGGTCACCCTGGTCTACACCGCCCACGATCGCTACGTGATGGCGATGAGCATCAGCGAGTTCGTGTCGCGGCTGCCGGCCGACAGCTTCTTCCGCTGCCACCGCTCATTCTGCGTCAACATCCACAAGATCCGCGAAATCGCGCCCTGGCAGAACAGCACCTATATCATCAAGCTGTACGACCTCAAGGCAGAAATCCCGGTCAGCCGCAGCAACATCAAGGCGTTCAGGCAGTTGATGCACCTTTGATTGCAGTTCATTCCGCGCCGTCTGCATTTCATTCCCGCGCTGCGCTATCTCTATAAGCGCGGGCTTATAGTCATGCCAACAGTAATGACTTTAAGCGAGCAGCGCCATGAACGCCTCAAGCAACGCCATCCGCTACCGTACCCTGGCCGGTACCGTCCTCACCCAGTTCGCGCTGGGTTCCGTCTATACCTGGAGCCTGTTCAACGCCCAGCTGTCGCACAAGCTCTCCGAGCCGGTCAGCCAGGTGGCCTTCGCCTTCGGCCTGTTGAGCCTGGCGTTGGCGGTGGCATCGTCGATGGCCGGCAAGCTGCAGGAACGCTTCGGCGTGCGCAAGGTGGCCATCGCTTCAGGCCTGATGCTGGGCCTGGGCTTCTACCTGACCTCGCACGCCGGCAACCTGATCATGCTCTACCTGTGTGCCGGCCTGCTGGTGGGCTTCGCCGACGGCGCCGGCTATCTGATGTCGCTGTCCAACTGCGTGAAATGGTTCCCGGAACGCAAGGGGTTGATCTCAGCCTGCGCCATCGGCGCTTACGGCCTGGGCAGCCTGGGCTTCAAGTTCATCAACCTGGCGCTGCTGTCGCACTTCAGCCTGGAAGCCACTTTCCAGCTGTGGGGCCTGATCGCGATGGCCATGGTGGTGGCCGGCGCGCTGCTGATGACTGACGCACCGCAGCAGCCCGCCGCCGCGCAAACCGGCGGCAGCCGCGACTTCACGCTGGCCGAGGCGATGCGCCAGCCGCAATACTGGATGCTGGCGCTGATGTTCCTGACCGTGTGCATGAGCGGCCTGTACGTGATCGGCGTGGCCAAGGACATCGGCGAGAGCTTCGTCCACCTGTCGGCCGCCACCGCCGCCAACGCGGTGGCCGTGATCGCGGTGGCCAACCTGTCCGGCCGCCTGGTTCTGGGCGTGCTGTCCGACAAGATGCCGCGCATCCGCGTCATCACCATCGCCCAGATCGCCGCGCTGGCCGGCATGCTGACCCTGCTGTTCGCCCCGCTCAACGCCAGCCTGTTCTTCGCCGCCATCGCCTGCATCGCCTTCAGCTTCGGCGGCACCATCACCGTCTACCCGTCGCTGGTCAGCGATTTCTTCGGCCTGAACAACCTGACCAAGAACTACGGCGTGATCTACCTGGGCTTCGGCATCGGCAGCATCGTCGGCTCCATCGTCGCCTCGCTGTTCGGCGGCTTCCTCGCCACCTTCCACCTGATCCTGGCGTTGCTGATCGTCGCCCTGCTGTTCTCGCTGACGATACGCCAGCCGGGCGCGGCCCAAGCCGACAAGGAAGAATTCGACGCCGAACCGCATCTGGGCAAGGCCTGAGCATCATTCGCGGGCATGGCTGACCCAACCCGCGCTACGACGCCGACGCGCCTCCACAACGACAAAGCCCCCGAAACGGGGGCTTTTCGCATTCTTGGACTTTGCGCTTAGAGGCGCTGACAAAAGCCTGAGCCAAGGCGCGCCGACGCAGTCAGTACAAATCGTACGACCAGGAGGCGCAACGCAGGATCAGGGTTCTTGTCAGCGCCTCTTGGCCAGCCAGATATCCAGCTGGCGGGCAAACGCCTGCCGGTCGGCCTGGCTCAAGGGCGGCGGCCCCTCGGTCTGCACGCCGCTGGCGCGCAGCGTGTCCATGAAGTCGCGCATCGTCAGTTGCGCGGCGATGGTCTCCTTGGAAAACGCCTCTCCGCGCCAGTTCAGCGCCTGAGCACCCTTGGCCAAAACCTCGGACGCCAGCGGGATGTCGCCGGTGATCAACAGGTCATTAGACTCGATGCGGCGGGCGATCTCGTTGTCGGCCACGTCGAAACCCTTGGGCACTTGCAACGCGCGGATATTCGGCGCCTTGGGCACCGTCAGCAGCTGGTTGGCGACCAACACCAGCTCCACGCCGGTGCGCTGCGCCGCGCGGAACAGCACTTCCCGTATCACCTTGGGACAGGCGTCGGCATCTACCCAGATCGTCATCTCGTCTTCTTTCGCTATCTACAGGCCGCCATGATACCCGTCAATCCCGACCACCGTATCCAGAGCGTCGCGGCAGCCGCCGTTTGCGAATACAAGCGCCCATCCCCTCAGCTCGCTGTCATCGCGCCATATTGACGCTTACGTAAACGTAAGCGATGATGTGTTCATCAGGCGCCGCCAGACCGCGCCGCACGCCCAACGAGGAGAACCCCATGTACAGCAGCCTGCGCTTCGCCTTCGGCGAGACTTACGACCTCCTGCGCGAATCGGTGCGCGACTTCGCCGAACGCGAGATCGCCCCGCGCGCCGCCGCCATCGACCAGGACAATCTGTTCCCGGCCGATCTGTGGCGCAAGTTCGGCGAGCTGGGCTTGCTCGGCATCACCGTCGGCGAACAGTACGGCGGCGTGGACATGGGCTACCTCGCCCACATGATCGCGATGGAGGAAATCAGCCGCGCCAGCGCCTCGGTGGGCCTGTCTTACGGCGCGCACTCCAATCTGTGCGTCAACCAGATCTACAAGAACGGCAACGACGCCCAGCGCGCGAAATACCTGCCCAAGCTGATCTCCGGCGAGCACGTCGGCGCGCTGGCGATGTCCGAGCCCAATGCCGGCTCCGACGTGGTCAGCATGAAGCTGAAGGCCGACAAGACCGACGGCGGCTACCTGCTCAACGGCAGCAAGATGTGGATCACCAACGGCGGCGACGCCGACACACTGGTGGTCTACGCCAAGACCGACGTCAACGCCGGCCCCAAGGGCATCACCGCCTTCATCATCGAGAAGAGCTTTGGCGGCTTCAGCCACGGCAGCAAGCTGGACAAGCTGGGCATGCGCGGCTCCAACACCTACCCGATCTTCTTCGACAACTGTTTCGTGCCGGATGAGAACGTGCTGGGCGGCGAAGGCAATGGCGTGAAAGTGCTGATGAGCGGCCTGGATTACGAGCGCTCGGTGCTGGCCGCCGGCCCCTTGGGCATCATGCAGGCCAGCCTGGACATCGTGGTGCCCTACCTCAACGACCGCACCCAGTTCGGCCAAGCCATCGGCGACTTCCAGCTGATGCAGGGCAAGCTGGCCGACATGTACGTCAAGCTGTCCGCCAGCCGCGCCTATGTCTACGCCGTCGGCCAGGCTCTGGACCGCGGCGAGACCGGCCGCCAGACCCGCAAGGACGCCGCCGGCGCCATCCTGTACGCTGCCGAGAACGCCACCCAGCTGGCGCTGGACGCCATCCAGTGCCTGGGCGGCAACGGCTACATCAATGAATACGCCACCGGTCGCCTGCTGCGCGACGCCAAATTGTACGAAATCGGCGCCGGCACCAGCGAGATTCGCCGATGGCTGATCGGCCGCGAACTGATGACCGAAACCCGCTGAGCGCGGCGGATAAAATGCCTGATGCCGCGTTGCGCAGCCTTGCCTCAGGCCTTTTCTCCTGCCGCCTCCCACTACTTTCCGGCAACGCTCAGGAGACTCGAACATGACCGCCGCCGAACGCATCGTCCAGGCTCAGCTGGACGCCTACAACGCCCGCAACCTTGAGGCGTTCGCCGCCTGCTACGCCGAGGACGTCAAGGTTTACCGCCTGCCGGCCATGACGCTGAGCCTGAATGGCCGCGCCGCGCTGGCCGACCACTACGCCAGCAAGCGCTTCAACCTACCCAAGCTGCACGCCGCGCTGCTGCATCGCATCGTGCAAGGCAACCGCGTCATCGACCATGAAGACGTCACGCTGGACGGCGAGAACCGCCTGCGCGCGGTCGCCATCTACGACGTCAACGCCGATGGATTGATCGCCGCGGTGTGGTTCGTCGACGCCGAATGACAAGGTAAACCACATGCCCATACTCGAATCCAAGCTGTCGCCGCGCGCCGCGGACTTCGTCGCCAACGCCGACAAGATGCGCGCGCTGGTGGACGATCTGAAACAGAAAGTCGCCAAGGCGGCGCTGGGCGGCGGCGACAAGGCGCGCGACAAGCACACCGCGCGCGGCAAGCTGCTGCCGCGCGATCGCATCGACCTGCTGCTGGACGCCGGCGCGCCGTTCCTGGAGCTGTCCCAGCTGGCCGCCTACGGCATGTATGGCGACGACGCCCCCGGCGCGGGCATGATAGCCGGCATCGGCCGCATTTCCGGCGTCGACTGCCTGATCATCGCCAACGACGCCACCGTCAAGGGCGGCACCTATTACCCGATGACGGTGAAGAAGCACCTGCGCGCGCAGGAAATCGCCCGCGACAACCACCTGCCCTGCGTCTACCTGGTGGACTCCGGCGGCGCCTTCCTGCCGCTGCAGGACGAGGTGTTCCCGGACAAGGAGCACTTCGGCCGCATCTTCTACAACCAGGCCAATCTGTCCGCCTCCGGCATCCCGCAGATCGCCGTGGTGATGGGCAGCTGCACCGCCGGCGGCGCCTATGTGCCGGCGATGAGCGACGAGACCGTCATCGTCAAGGAACAGGGCACCATCTTCCTCGGCGGCCCGCCCTTGGTGAAAGCGGCCACCGGCGAGGTGGTCAGCGCCGAGGAACTGGGCGGCGGCGATGTACACACAAAAATCTCCGGCGTCGCCGACCACCTGGCCCAGAACGATGCCCACGCGCTGTCCATCGCCCGCCGCATCGTGTCGGACCTGAACTGGAAAAAACAGGGCGAACTCGACCGCGCCGAGCCCAAGCCGCCGCGCTACGCCGCGGAGGAAATCTACGGCGTGATCCCGGCCGATCCGAAAAAACCGTTCGACGTGCGCGAGATCATCGCCCGGCTGGTGGATGACTCGGACTTCGACGAGTTCAAGCAGAACTACGGGACGACTTTGGTGACCGGCTTCGCCCGCCTCAACGGCTACCGCGTCGGCATCCTGGCCAACAACGGCATCCTGTTCAGCGAATCGGCGCTGAAAGGCGCGCACTTCGTCGAGCTGTGCTGCCAACGCGGCATTCCGCTGATCTTCCTGCAGAACATCACCGGCTTCATGGTGGGCAAGAAATACGAAAACGGCGGCATCGCCAAGGACGGCGCCAAGCTGGTGACGGCGGTGGCCTGCGCCAAGGTGCCCAAGTTCACCGTGCTGATCGGCGGCAGCTTCGGCGCCGGCAACTACGGCATGTGCGGCCGCGCCTATTCGCCGCGCTTTTTGTGGATGTGGCCCAACAGCCGCATCTCGGTGATGGGCGGCGAGCAGGCCGCCGGCGTGCTCGCCCAGGTGAAGAAGGAGCAACTCGGCGACGCCTTCACCCCTGAGCAGGAAGAGGCGCTGAAAGCCCCGGTGCGCCAGCAATACGAGGAACAGGGCCACCCCTACTACGCCAGCGCCCGCCTGTGGGACGACGGCGTGATCGACCCGGCCCAGACCCGCGACGCGCTGGCGCTGGCGCTGGACGCCGCACTGTCGGCCCCGGTCGAAGCCACGCGCTTCGGCGTGTTCCGGATGTAAGGAGCGGATGATGAGCTACACCACGCTGCAAATCGAGCAACAGGACAAGGTGGCCACCATCTGGCTGAACCGGCCGGAGCTGCACAATGCACTGAATGAGGTGCTGATCGCCGAGCTGACCGAGGCGATGCGCCAGCTGAACCGCAAGCAGGACGTGCGCGTCATCGTGCTGGCCGGCCGCGGCAAGAGCTTCTGCGCCGGCGCAGACCTGGACTGGATGCGCCGCGCCGCCGGCTACAGCGAAGCCGAAAACCTGGCCGACGCGCAAAAGCTGGCGGCCATGCTGAAGGGCGTCTACCGCAGCGCCAAGCCGGTGATCGCCCGCATCCACGGCGCGGCGATGGCCGGCGGCACCGGTTTGGCCGCCGTTTGCGACATCGCCATCGCCACCGACGCCGCCAAATTCGCGCTGACCGAGGTGCGGCTGGGCCTGATCCCGGCCACCATCGGCCCCTACGTCGCCGACGCCATCGGCCCGCGCCAGGCGCGGCGCTATTTCCTATCGGCCGAGCGGATCACCGCCGGCACCGCGTTGAAGCTGGGCCTGATCCACGAGCTGGTCAGCGAGGAGCTGCTGGACGAACGGGTGGCCGAAATCGCCGAAGAACTGGCCAAGGGCGCGCCCGGCGCATTGCGCGAGGCCAAGCTGCTGCTGGCCGAGCTGCGCGAAGGCTCGCCGTGGGACGACCAATTGCTGGAGCGCACCGCCGGCCGCATCGCCTCCATCCGCGCCGGCGACGAAGCCCGCGAGGGCCTAGCTTCGTTCTTCGAAAAACGCGCGCCGAAGTGGCAGGAATGAGATGGACAGGCGTCAGTTTCACCGCTCGGTCATCCGTAACAAGACAACGCCCAACTGGCAGACCATGAAAGATTGCCATGTTCAATAAGATACTGATCGCCAACCGCGGCGACCAGCAGCCGCAAGGCTGCGCAGCTGCGAAGCAAAATCGCCTGCCGGCGCGCAAGCGCCGGGGCGGTTTCGCCGCGGGAGACCGCCATGTTCAATAAAATCCTGATCGCCAACCGCGGCGAAATCGCCTGCCGCGTCATCAAGACCGCCCGCGCCCTGGGCATCGCCACTGTCGCGGTCTACTCCGATGCCGACGCCGACGCCCGCTTCGTCAAGCTGGCCGACGAGGCCTACCGCCTCGGCCCGGCGCCGGCCGCCGAATCCTATCTGCGCGCCGATTTGATCCTGGCCATCGCCAGGCAGAGCGGCGCCCAGGCGGTGCACCCTGGTTACGGCTTCCTGTCCGAAAACGAGGACTTCGCCGCCGCCTGCGAGGCCGCCGGCATCGCCTTCATCGGCCCGCCGACTTCGGCCATCGCCGCGATGGGCAGCAAATCCGCCGCCAAGGCGCTGATGGAGAAAGCCGGCGTGCCGCTGGTTCCCGGCTACCACGGCGATGATCAAGACCCGGCGCTGCTGCAAAAGCAGGCCGACGCCATCGGCTACCCGGTGCTGATCAAGGCCAGCAGCGGCGGCGGCGGCAAGGGCATGCGCATTGTCGAGCAGGCCGGCGACTTCGCCGCCGCTCTCGCCTCCTGCCAGCGCGAGGCGCGCGCCAGCTTCGGCGACGACAAGGTATTGGTCGAAAAATACCTGACCAAGCCCCGCCACGTGGAAATTCAGGTCTTCGCCGACAAGCTGGGCGGCTGCGTCTACCTGTTCGAGCGCGACTGCTCGGTGCAGCGCCGCCACCAAAAAGTATTGGAAGAAGCGCCGGCTCCCCACCTGCCCCAAGCCACCCGCGAAGCGATGGGCCAGGCGGCGGTGGCCGCCGCGCTCGCGGTGGGCTATGTCGGCGCCGGCACCGTGGAGTTCATCATGGATGTCGACTCGGGCCGGTTCTACTTCATGGAGATGAACACCCGGCTGCAAGTGGAACACCCGGTGACCGAGATGATCACCGGCCAGGACCTGGTGGCCTGGCAGCTGGCGGTGGCCGCCGGCGGCGCACTGCCGCTCAAGCAAGAACAGCTCGCCATCCGCGGCCACGCGATCGAGGCGCGCATCTACGCCGAAGACCCGGACAAGGGCTTCCTGCCCTCCACCGGCACGCTGGTCCACCTGGCGACGCCGGAGGAGTCGGCCGACGTACGCATCGACACCGGCGTCGAGCAGGGCGACGCCATCTCGCCGTTCTACGACCCGATGATCGCCAAGCTGATCGTCTGGGGCGAGACCCGCGAGGCGGCGCTCAGACAGATGGACGCCGCGCTGGCGCAGTACCGGATAGTCGGCCTGTCCAGCAATGTGTCTTTCCTGCGCCGCATCGTGAACCATCCCAGCTTCTCCAGCGGCCAGGTCGACACCGGCCTGATCGCCCGCCATCACGATGAATTGCTGCCAGAACCCGCCGCGCCCACCGCCAGACAACTGGCCTTGCTCGCACTGGCCGAGGCCTTGGCGCATCAAGCGCCCTACCCGGCTCCCGCCGGCTGGCGGCTGAACGGGCAACTGAGCCGCCGCTTCTCCTTCCTGCATGGCGAAGAAAGCCACAGCGTGGAGTTGCGCCATCAGGATGGCGGCTTCGCGGTGCGCGTCGGCGCGGAAAGCTTCGCCGCCCGCGCCAGCCTCTCCGGCAATCAGCTGGAGGCCGTGCTCGACGGCGTCAAGATCAAGGCCGTCGTCGTCCGCCACGGCGCGCAGCGCGCGCTGTTCGACAATGGCGAGCGGCTGGGCGTTGACTTCATCGACCCCTATGCTTACGCCGAGCTGGGCGTGCACGGCGAGACCCATCTGAAAGCGCCGATGCCGGGCCGCGTGGTGGCGTTGTTGGCCGAGATCGGCAAGAAGGTGGCCAAGGGCTCCCCGCTGCTGATTCTGGAAGCAATGAAGATGGAGCACACCATCACCGCGCCCGGCGACGGCGTAGTGCAGGATTTCTACTTCGCCGCCGGCGAGCAGGTCAACGATGGTGACGAGCTGGTAGACTTTGCCGCAGAATGACATGGTCATTTCAACAACCGCAAAAGGCAAGGACATGCACATCGCCTTGGAAAACATCCAGCAACTGCGCCAGCGCGGCGAACACGAAGCCGCGCGCCGCCAGGCGCTGGAACTGCTGCGGCACCAGCCCCAGCATGCCGACTTGCATTACCTCGCCGCCTGTATCCATGACAGCCTGGGCCTGGAAGCGGAAGCCATTCCCCATTACCAGCAGGCGCTGGAGCTGGGGCTGAGCGGCGAAACCGCGGCCGAGGCCTGGCTGGGCCTGGGCAGCAGCCATCGCGCGCTGGGCCGTTTCGACCAAGCGGAAACCGCCTTGCGCGAGGGACTGCGGCTGTTTCCCGAACACCACGCGCTGCGCGCCTTCCTGGCGATGGCGCTGTACAACCGCGGCCAGCACAAGGAGGCCACGCAAAGCCTGCTGGCGCTGCTGGCCGACGGCAGCGCCGACCACGGCATCCGCGCCTACCGCCGCGCCATCCGCTTCTACGCGGCAGACCTTGACCGCACCTGGTAACGAGACCGACATGGACCCCGTCATCATCAACCATCCCGGCCTGTCGCTGGCCGGCTACGGCATCCCCACCCAGTTGGAGAACGGCGACAACCTGTGCCAGATTCCCGCCTTCTGGAACGATTACGCCGAACGGCTGCGCCAGCCGCTGCTGGACGCGCTGGGCAAACCCGACGCGCCGGAATACGGCGTCACCTGCGACTTCAATCCGCAAACCGGCCGCTTCCGCTATCTGATCGCGATGGAATGTCCGGCGGACGGCTCGGCGCCCGCGGACAGCGAGCGCCGAAGCGTCCCGCCGGCCAAGTACGCGGTATTCACCACGCCGCCGGCGGCCGACCCGGCCAGTTTCGGCGACGCCATCGTCGCAACCTGGCAGCACATCTACCAACATTGGCTGCCTGCGTCCTCCAAGTGGGAACATGCGCCAGGCGAATCTTTCGAGCGCTACGACGGCCGCAGCGCGCCCGGCCAGGACAGCCTGCAGATGGACATTTACATCCCCGTCCAGCCCAAGCGCTGAAGGAAAGCCATGCAAAGCGTCAAGATAGTGGAAGTGGGCCCGCGCGACGGGCTGCAAAACGAAAAACAGCCGCTGAGCGCCGAGATCAAGCTGGAGCTGATCCGCCGCCTGGCCGAAACCGGCCTGTCCGCGATCGAAGCCGGTGCCTTCGTCTCGCCCAAGTGGGTGCCGCAGATGGCCGGCAGCGCCGAGGTGCTGGCCGCGCTGGACGCGTCCGGCCCCATCGCCTATCCGGTGCTGGTGCCCAACGACAAGGGACTGGACGCGGCGCTGGCTGCCGGCGCGCGCGAAATCGCCGTCTTCGGCGCCGCCAGCGAAAGCTTCAGCCAGAAGAACATCAACGCCAGCATCGCCGAAAGCCTGCAGCGTTTCGAAAGCGTGGCCCGCCGCGCGCTGGACGCCGGCGTCAGGGTGCGCGGCTATGTGTCCTGCGTGGTCGGCTGCCCGTACGAGGGACGGATCGCGCCGCAAAAAGTGGCCGAGGTGTCCCGCGCGCTGGCCGACCTGGGCTGCTACGAGATCTCGCTGGGCGACACCATAGGCGTAGGCACCCCGGCATCGGTGCGCGAGATGCTGGACGCGGTGCTTGATGTTGTGCCCGCCAAACAGCTGGCCGGCCATTTCCACGACACTTACGGCATGGCCGTCGCCAACATCCGCGCCGCGCTGGACATCGGCCTGCGCGTGTTCGACGCCTCGGTGGCGGGATTGGGCGGCTGCCCGTACGCCCGCGGCGCGTCCGGCAACGTCGCCACAGAAGACGTGGCCTATCTGCTTGCGGGCGAGGGCTACCACACTGGCATCGATCTCACTAAACTGGTGGATGTCGCCTGGTTCATCGCCGACGCGCTGGGCAAGCCCCCCGCCTCCAAGCTGGCGCACGCGCTCGGCCGCCAGGGCTGAAACCATACCGGCAGGTCCGCTCCCCCAAAGCAAAACAAACAGGCGGGCCGCCACAGGAGAAACCATGCAAGCACGCGTTACCCCGATCTGGACGCCCTCCGCCGAGCGGCTGTCCGGCTGCCATCTCACCGCTTTCGCCCGCCTGGCCGAAACCGTCTGGGGCAAGGAGCTGCCCGACTACCACCGCCTGTGGCGCGCCAGCGTGGAAGACCCGGGCCGCTTCTGGTCGCTGATCTGGGATTACTGCGGCGTGATCGGCGACAAGGGCGCGGTCGCGCTGGAAAACGGCGACGACATGCTGGCCGCCCGCTTCTTTCCCGAATCCCGGCTCAACTTCGCGGAAAACCTGTTGCGCCGCGACGACGACACGCTGGCCGTGGTGTTCCGCGGCGAGGACAAGATCGAGCAGAAGCTGTCCTGGCGCGAGCTGAACCAACAGGTCTCCCGCCTGCAGCAGGCGATGCGCGCGGCCGGCATCCAGCCGGGCGACCGCGTCGCCGGCTTCATGCCCAATATGCCGGCCGCGCTGGCGGCGATGCTGGCCGCCAGCAGCCTGGGCGCGGTGTGGACCAGCGGCTCGCCAGACTTCGGCACCGACGGCGCGCTGGACCGCTTCGGCCAGACCGAGCCCAAAATCCTGTTCTGCCCGGACGGCTACTGGTACAACGGCAAGGCGGTGGACATCCGCGCCAAGATGATCCATCTGGCGGAGAAGCTGCCCAGCGTGGAGCGCTTCGTGGTGGTGCCCTACCTGGGCGACGGCGCGGACTTCGCCGCCGCCGTGCCGCGCGCGCAGACGCTGGACGCCTTCCTGGCCGGCTTCGACGCCCGCCCGGTGGAATACCTCCGCCTGCCGTTCAACCATCCGCTGTACATCCTGTATTCCAGCGGCACCACCGGCAAGCCCAAGTGCATCGTCCACGGCGCTGGCGGCACGCTGCTGCAGCACCTGAAGGAACACCAGTTGCACGCCGACGTCCATCAGGGCGATCACCTGTTCTACTTCACCACCTGCGGCTGGATGATGTGGAACTGGCTGGTGAGCGGGCTCGCCTCCGGCGCGGCGCTGATGCTGTACGACGGCTCGCCGTTCGCCGATGACGGCCGCGCGCTGTGGGACTACGCCGCCGAACACGGCTTCACCCACTTCGGCACCTCCGCCAAGTACATCGACAGCCTGAAGAAGACGCCTCTCGTCCCCGCCCGCGACTGGCAGCTGCCCAAGCTGCGCAGCCTGTTCTCCACCGGCTCGCCGCTGGTGGCGGAAAGCTACGACTGGGTGTACGAGAACATCAAGTCCGACCTCAACCTGGCCTCCATCTCCGGCGGCACCGACATCGTCTCCTGCTTCGCGCTGGGCGCGCCGACGCTGCCGGTCTACCGCGGCGAGCTGCAATGCCGCGGCCTGGGCATGGCGGTGGACATCTACGACGAGCTGGGCCGCCCGCTGTACCGCGAAAAAGGCGAGCTGGTCTGCCTGAAGCCGTTCCCTTCGATGCCGATAGGCTTCTGGAACGATCCGGACGGCGAGAAATACCGCCAGGCCTACTTCGGCCGCTTCCCCAATATCTGGTGCCACGGCGACTATGCCGAAGTCACCCAGCACGACGGCGTGATCATCTACGGCCGCTCCGACGCGGTGCTCAACCCCGGCGGCGTGCGCATCGGCACCGCCGAAATCTACCGGCAGGTGGAAGCGTTCCCGGAAGTGCTGGAAAGCCTGGCCGTCGGCCAGGCCTGGCAGGACGACGAGCGCGTGGTGCTGTTCGTCAAGCTGCGCGAAGGCGTGGCGCTGGACGAAGACCTGACCGCCCGCATCAAGGCGCAGATCAAGAACGGCGCCAGCCCGCGCCACGTGCCTGCCCGCATTGTCGCTGTCGCCGACATCCCCCGCACCGTCAGCGGCAAGATTGTCGAGCTGGCGGTGAAGAACGTGATCCACGGCCGTCCGGTCAGCAATGTCAGCGCGCTGGCCAATCCGGAAGCGCTGAAGCTGTTCGAAAACCTGAGCGAACTGGGCGAATAAACTGCCGCCGCGCGCGATTCAGCAAACGAGGGCCACTGCCCTCGTTTTTGTTTTGGCCGAGCCATCGGCAACGGCCCGGCCAAAACCGCTTCAACGCGACCGTTTCATTCCAAAATCCGCCAAATTCGCCAGGCGGGAGCAATATCAGGATGTTTTCAAGCGCTGGATGCCTGGAACTGAATTATCATGAATAGAAGGCTAAAGCGCTTGCTGAGCCGCGATGGATACCACAAATACGGACGGCATCCACCGATCACGCTATAACGCGAAGCGCAGCGATTTTCGGAGCGGAAAAATGTTGAGCCGGCACCAGCAAGGCTGGGGTATTGAACAATGGGCGGCCTACCTGAAAGACAAGGATATTCCTGTTCTATCGGCGACGCGGGATATTTTCCAGTCGCTGAAATCCCAGGGGAAAGAGGCGCCTGAGTTTTCGCCGCGGGAACTGGTGGAAATGGTTCACGACGATCCCTATCTGGCCGTCAAATTGCTGATAGAGGCCGAGCGGCACCGCTCCAGGCGGCTTGGCAAGGAAACCACCACCCAATTGGCCACCATCCTCCAGCTGGGCAGCGATGAATTGTATTCGCTGATTTCCAGAAGCCCGGTGGTGAATGTGGATCATCCCGGCTGGAAAGCGGCGGTTGCCACCGCCGTCATGGCATCCAGCATCGCGCGGGCGTGGTCGAATTTCCGTGCCGACACCTCGCCCGAGGAAATCTCGCTGGCCACGCTGCTTTCCGAAACCGGAGATTTGCTGCTTTGGCATTTCGCGCCGGAATTGCCGACCGCGGCCATCGCGGAATTCGAATCCGGACGCGCCAACCGAACCGGCTTGGCCCAGTTGAACACCGCCGGATTCACCTTCCGGCAATTGACGCTGGCGCTGGCCGACATCTGGCAGTTGCCGCAAATGATCAGCCAGCTGATCCGGGGCGTCGACCGGCCGCGCACCCATATCGCGCAAATCGCCATCGACTGCGCCCGTCACCTGACCCAGGATCCCGACAACCCGGCCCTGCCTTTCGACATCGACAATATCTCCCAGTACATACCAGGCGTCGCCAAGGAAAAATTGATCTCGGCCCTGCCGATTTCCGATGAGCAGAAGACTCATATTCTCGCTGGCCTGCAAGGGGAATGAAAAGCCAGCGGCAATGCGCGCCCAATACATGGCGCCGCAAGCCCCTCAGCGCGCGCCGGCCCGTCAATTAATCCTCACCCCCTATTTTCCGGTTTAAGCCGGCAGACAACCCAAGCCCTTCAGCGTCGCCTCCACCGCCTCGTCCAGCGGCGTCACCCGCTCCCTCCCCAATACCCCCAGCAGCTTGCCGTTGTCCATCCGCACCGGCTTGCGCCACAGGTAGCGCATTTCCATCACTTCCCGCAGCGTGGCGTTGAATGGCGCGATCAGCCGAATCAGCCACCAAGGGAAGGCTTCCACCTTGGCGTTGACGCCGTGCTTTTGCAGCGCGCGGCGGATGGCCTGCGCTATCTGGGTGCCGTCCGCATCCCAATAGCCGCCCAGATGGAAAGTGGCAAACGGCTCCAGCGATTCGCGCCGCGCCAAGAGCGCTACGATATTGCTCGCCACATCCGGCAGGTATGACCACTGGTGGCCGATGCCGGGCATGGCCGGATTCTGGATGCGGCGGGCGATCTTGCCGGGCTGGATCAGCCCTTGCGAGAACCAGTTGTTGCCGGCCTTGGGGCCGAAGAAATCTCCGGCGCGCACAATCAGCGCCCTGCCGCCGCCGGCCGCGTGGGCGCGCAGACGGGCCTCCATCTCCACCCGGATCGCGCCCTTGCGCGTCAGCGGGCGCTGCGGCGAGTTTTCCTTGAGGATGGGAAAAGCGTCCGGACCATAGTTGTACACCGTTCCAGGCAGCACGATGGTGGCGCCCTCCCGCTTCGCCGCGGCGATGGTGCTGTCCAGCATCGGCAGCACCAGCTCGGCCCAGCGCTTGTAGCCGGGGGGATTCACCGCATGGACGATCACCCCGCAGCCCTCGGCCGCCTTCGCCACATCGTCCGGCCGCATCGCGTCGCCCCGAATCCAAACGATGCCGTCGCGTGTCTGGACCGGCTGCTCCAGGCTGCGCACCAGGCCGCGCACTTCCCACCCCGCGTCGCGCAGCTGGCGGGCCAGCTCCCCGCCGATGCCGCCAGCCGCTCCCACCACCAGCGCCGTTTGTCGAGTCGTCATGATCTTGCTCCTTGGTTTGTCTTGGTGGAGTCATCTTATGGCGGCGCGAATCAATACGGAATTGACTAAAACAGCATACCATCCATACATTTACGAATGGATACCACGATAGACTGGCAGCTGTACCGCTCCTTCCTCGCCGTGCTGCGAGAGGGATCGCTCTCCGCGGCGGCGCGCGCGCTGGGCCAGGCCCAGCCGACGCTCGGCCGCCATATCGACGCGCTGGAGGCCGCGCTGGGCATTCCGCTGTTCACCCGCTCCCAGGGCGGGCTGCTGCCGACAGACGCGGCCCGGGTGCTGCGCCCGCACGCGGAGGCGATGGCCAGCCACGCGGCGGCGCTGGAGCGCATGGCCTCCAACCAGGGGGATGCGCCGCGCGGCGTGGTGAGGATCACCTCCAGCGAGGTGGTGGGCGTGGAGGTGCTGCCGCCGATGCTGGCCGAGCTGCGCCGCCACCATCCCGCGATCACGATAGAGCTGGCGCTGAGCAACCGCGCGCAGGACCTGCTGCAGCGGGAGGCAGACATCGCCGTGCGCATGCTGGTGCCGCGGCAGGCTCAGTTGATCGCCCGCCCGGTAGGCGTCATCGAGATCGGCCTGTTTGCCGCGCCTGCGTATCTGGCCGAGCATGGCGAACCCGCCTCCATGGAAGACCTGGGCCGACACAGCCTGATCGGCTTCGACCAGCCCAGCGCCTTCCAGAGGGAGGCCGCCAAACGGATGCCCGGCATGGCGCGGGAAGGATTCGCCCTGCGCAGCGACAGCGACCTGGCGCAGCTGGCGCTGTTGCGGGCCGGCGCCGGCCTCGGCTTCTGCCAATTGCCGCTGGCGCGGCGTGACGGGTTGCGGCGCATCCTGCCCGAGCATTACGCGCTGCGCCTGGACACCTGGATCACCATGCATGAGGACCTGCGCCACAATCGCGCCTGCAAGGCCGTGTTCGACGCGCTGGTAACGGGCATGCAACGCTATGCGGGGCCGATGCCGCCGGGCCTGCCGAACTCCGAATAGCCCTCCATGAAAAAAGCCGCCCCGGCATGATCCCGGCGCGGCTTTGATTTAGGCGGCAGCCCTTACTTGGGCGCTTTCGGCGGCGGCAAGCGTTGCAGCAACGCGAAGGTCATGTTCTGCTCCCGCGGGCGGTTGCCGGCCCACAGCACCTGCCAGCCTGGCTCGGCCACGCCTTCCTCGCTGTTGCGCACCACCAGCCAGTAGTCGCACGGCGGCGTCTCGCCGCCCGGGAAGGACAGCAAGTCGATGCCGGCGTAGTAGCGCCAGCTGATCATGGCCAGGCTGTTGCGGTTTTCCGTCGCGATGCAGGTGGCGGTGGCCGGCAGCTTGCGCAGCATGCTGTTCACCACCGGGCGGTAGCTCTTGGCGGCGTCGAACCAGGGCAGCCACAAGGTCATCCCCAGCCCCCACAACAGCGTCAGGCCGGCCGCCCAGTTGGTGATCGCCTGGCGGCCCCGCAAATGGGGCCGGGTCAGCGCCCACAGCCACACCAGGGTGGCGATCAGGCCGCCCGCTGCCTGCAGCCAGGACACATGCGGCTGGTAAAAGGGGCTGAAGTACTGCGCGCGTCCCGCCAGCCCTTCCGGCCAGCCATAGTTCATCGCCGCCCAGCCCAGCCACACCAACAAGCCGAACAGGCCGAAAGTCATCAACGCGAACCAGTTGAGGAAGGCGGCTGCGCCGCGGCGCAGATTGTCCAGCTCCACCGCAGCCAGCACGGCCAGCGGCAGCAACAGCGGCATCGCGTCGGTGATGCTGGCGCGGTCGGACAAGGTCAGCAGCACCGCGATCATCAGCGTGAACAGCAGCGGCAGCTGCAGCTTGGGAGACTGCAGCTGGCGGTTGCGGTACAGCGTCCACATCGCCAGCGGCCAGGCGGGAAAAGCGAACCACAAGACGTTCAGGCTGTAATAGCCGAAGTCATGGAACAGCCGGACATGGCGGAAGCCGCTGGAACCGCCCAGCGCGTAATTACCCCACCACTCGGCGTACACCGCCGGGTACAGACGCTGCAGCAGCATCGGCCACACCAGGATGGCGGGCAGGGCCAGCAGCAATCCCAGCAGCAGCGTGATCGCGTAATTCTTGCGCCGCCAGCCGCTGAAGGCCGGCAGCATCACCGCCACCAGCCAGATCAGCAGCAGATCCGTCAGGCTGCCGCCCAGGAAGGTCATCACGCTGGCCGCGCCCAGCAGCGCGCCGGCGAGGCCCGGCGAACGCAAGGTCAGCGACAGCGCGTAGAAGGCGGCGGTAAGGCCGGCAAAACTGGCGACGATGGGGGTCAGTTGATGGCCGGACTCAACCAGGCCGATGCAGCCTATCAGGATCATCACCACGCTGCGGCCGTGGCGGCGGCCTATCAGGTCGCGGCCCGCCATGCCGGCCAGCAGCAGCGACAGCGACATCAGCAGCGGCGTCGCCAGCCTGGCGGCGTCGTGCGCCGTCAGCAGCCAGGGCGAGAACAGCTTGATGCAGCCGGCGGCAAGCCAGTAATACAGGGGAGGATTGTCCAGATAAGGCGCGCCGTTGAGCATCGGCAGCAGCCAGTTGCCGCTGTCCAGCATGCCTTGGGCGATGGCCAGCACGAAGGGCTCGTCCGGCTTCCAGGGATCGTGGCCGAGGATGCCGGGCCACAGCCAGATAAAACACAGCAGCAGCAGCATCCAGGGTTTTTCAGTCGGCTTGGCCAAAGAGTTGGCCTGAGCGGAATAAGTCAGCATCCTGTTGCCACCTTGTTGTTCCGAAGGATCTGATGATTATCCCACGCATGCGGCGCAGGCATGAAAAAAGGCAGCCGCAGGCTGCCTTTTTCGGGGTCCAGATACGGCAACGCGCTTAGCGCTTGAAGAAGCCGCCGAATTTCTGGTTGAACTTGTCCACGCGACCAGCGGTGTCAACAATCTTCTGCTTGCCGGTGTAGAACGGGTGGCAGTTGGAGCACACTTCGATCGAGAAAGCGTCTTTGCCCATGGTGGACTTGGTCACGAACTGGCTGCCGCAGGAGCAGGTAACGGACAGTTCTTTGTAGTTCGGGTGAATATCGGTTTTCATCTCTCTACCTTTCAAATCGGGTACAGGGGTTTTGCCTGTACTGCTTGCGAAACATGGCATTATCCGCCGTTTGGCCGCCGTTGACAAGCGCCTGCGGCCAAACCCGGATCAGGCGCGGCGCCAGGTGGTGCCGCCGGCGCCGTCTTCCAGCGCGATGCCCTTGGCGATCAGCTCGTCGCGGATGCGGTCGGACTCGGCCCAATTCTTGGCGCCGCGCGCGTCCTTGCGCGCCTGGATCAGCGCTTCCACCTGTTCAGCCGACAGCTCGCCCTCGCCCACGCCGCCTTGCAGGAAGGCTTCCGGATCGCGCTCCAGCAGGCCCAGCACGCCGCCCAGGTCTTTCAGCAGGCGAGCCAGCTGCGGATCGCGGCTCTTGTTCACTTCGCCGGCCAGCTCGAACAGCACCGCCACCGCCTCGGACGAGTTGAAGTCGTCGTCCATCGCCGCCTTGAAGCGGGCGGCATAGGCGTTGCTCCAGTCCAGGCCCGCGAACGCCGGCAACTCGATGCCGCGCAGCGCGGTGTACAGGCGGGTCAGGCCGTGCTTGGCGTCGTTGAGGATGCCGTCGGTGTAGTTGACCGGGCTGCGGTAGTGGCTGCGCACGATGAAGAAGCGGATCACCTCGCCGTCGAAGTGCTGCAGCACATCGCGGATGGTGAAGAAGTTGCCCAGGCTCTTGGACATCTTCTCGCCGTCGACATTGATGAAGCCGTTGTGCAGCCAGTAATTGACGTACTGATGGCCGTGCGCGCCTTCGGATTGGGCGATCTCGTTCTCGTGGTGCGGGAACTGCAGGTCCTCGCCGCCGCCGTGGATGTCGAACTGCTCGCCCAGATGGTGGCAGCTCATCACCGAGCACTCGATGTGCCAGCCCGGACGGCCCTTGCCCCACGGGCTGTCCCAGGACGGCTCGCCCGGCTTGGCGGCTTTCCACAGCACGAAGTCCAGCGGATCGCGCTTGTTGGGGTCCACTTCCACGCGCTCACCGGCGCGCAGCTTGTCCAGCGTGCGGCCGGACAGCTTGCCGTAGCCTTCGAATTCGCGCACCGCGTAGTAAACGTCGCCGTTGGCGGCCGGATAGGCCTTGCCATTGGCGATCAGCGTTTCGATCATCGCGACCATGCCGCCCACGTGATGGGTGGCGCGCGGCTCGTGCGTCGGCGGCAGCAGGCCCAGCGCAGCGGCGTCCTGGCGCATGTCGGCGATGGTTTCCTCCACCAGCTGCTCCGGCGTGATGCCGCGCTCAAGCGCGCGTTTGATGATCTTGTCTTCGATGTCGGTGATATTGCGCACGTAGTCGACTTCGTAGCCGGAGGCCTTCAGCCAGCGGTAGATCACGTCGAAGGCGGCCAGCATGCGCGCGTGGCCGATGTGACAGAGGTCGTAAACGGTCATGCCACAGACGTACATGCTCACTTTGCCGGGTTCGATGGGTTTGAACGCTTCCTTCTGGCGGGTCAGTGTGTTGTACAGGCTCAGCATGATCAAAAAAACCTATGGTTGATGATTCAAAGGAAAGAGATTGTAACAGAGCGGCGCCGGCTTCTGTCATTCGAGCCGCGACATTACGCGCTGAAATGCGCAAACGGCCGCCGCGCCTTGCGACGCGGCGGCCGTTTCTCGCCATCAATCGCGAATCAGACGCGCGGCCAGGCGATCGGGCGGTAATCCGGCAGGCCATCCTTGAACGGCGGGATGCGCTCGCCCTCCATCAGCGGCTTCACGTAATTCAGGAACGCCTGGGTGACGCTGAAGCCGTCGGCGCCGATGAACTCCGGCGGCAGCCGTTTTTCCTTGTCGCCCACCGCCGACAGCGGCACTTCGGCCACGTCCCAGCAGTAAGGATGGTCGTTCAGGCGCTGGATGCCGGCCATCAGCCCGGTCTTGCCCGCCAGCAGCCATTCCACCGCCTTCTCGCCCATCACATAGGCCTGGCGGACGTCGGTGGCGGAAGCCAGATGGCCACCGGCGCGCTGCAGGTAGTCCACTTGGGCCACGTGGGCGGAAATGCCGCGCTCGCGCAGGATCAGCTGGGCCAGCCAGTGGCCGGCGCCGCCCAGCTGCTCATGGCCGTAGGTTTCGGACTTCTTGGCCTCGGCGACGAAGCGGCCGTCCGCGCCGGTGATGCCCTCGGCCACCGCGATCGCGCACTGGCCGTGCTTGGCCAGGCTGGCGTCCAGCGCGGCCAGGAAGCGTTCCTGGTCAAACGCCACCTCAGGCAACAGCAACAGGTGCGGCGCCTCCTGCGGGCTGCGCGACGACGCGGCGCAGGCGGCGGCCAGCCAGCCGGTATGGCGGCCCATGGTTTCCATGATGAACACCCTGCCCCAGCCCATGCTGGTCATGTCCAGACCCACCTCGCGCATCGCGCTGGCCAGGAATTTGGCGGACGAGCCATAGCCCGGGCTGTTGTCGGTGCCCATCAGGTCGTTGTCTATGGTCTTGGGAATGCCGATCACGCCCAGCTTGTAGCCGGTGTGCTTTTCGAAATCGACCAGCCGCTCGGCGCAGCCCAGCGAGCCGTTGCCGCCGTTGATCAACAGATAGCGGATATCGTGCTTGGCCAGCACGTCGCGCAGGCGCAGCCAGTCCTCCGGCGCTTCCTCGAACGTGCCTATCATGCGGCGGCTGACGCCGAAGCTGCCGCCAGGCATGAAGGCAAGCTGGGCGATGGCGGTGTCCGACACGCCGTCGGTGTCGCACAGGCGGCCGTCCAGCAGGCCGGCCAGGCCATCGTAAGCGGCATACAGGGAAAGCCCCAGGCGGCGCGCGGTTTCAATCGCGCCCTGGGCGGAAGCGTTCAGAACGGCGGTGGGTCCGCCGGATTGCAGATATACGGCTCTTGGCTTGGTCATGATCGCAACCTGAGAAAGGGACAGTCTGGACAGCGCAAGGGCCGACAGCCTGGTTACGCTGCTAACGCCACCACCATACCACTTGCCGGAGAACGGCCTCAAGCCGCCGGGCCGCGGCAAAAACGCTTCCTTGATCGTCGGCAAACCGACGAAAAAGTAGCGCCTGCGCTACACGCCGGCGCCAATAAGAAAAGCCCCGCCATCATGGCGGGGCTGCGTCATGGCCGCGTCAGCCTTGCGGCTACTGGCGCACCACCGCCTCGGCCGGCGCGTAGCGCTCGGCCCGGATCGGCGAATGCTTGGCCACGTAGTCCTTGAGCACTTCAGCGTCGACGAAGCCGGTGTTCACATAGCCCGGATGCTCCATCATCTTCGGATAGCCATCGCCGCCGGAGGCCATGAAGCTGTTGATCGCCACGCGGTAGCGCTGGGCCGGATCGATGGCCTTGCCGGCCACCTCGGCCTGCTGCAGCTCGCCGCCGACGATGCGCAGCCTGACGCCGGCGAACTGAGCGAAGGCGCCGGCGCCCGGCGTCATCCGCGCCGCGGCCTTCAGGTAATCCAGCGCCTCCGCCCCGCTCATGTCGACATAGGCCAGCGTGCTGCCGAACGGGAATACCTTGAGCACGTCCTTGTAGCTGACTACGCCGGCCGGCAGCGAGTCGCGGATGCCGCCGGAGTTGATCACCGCGAAATCCGCCTGGGTCCTGGCCATCATCGCCTCGCCGACGAACACGCCCAGATTGGTGGGCTTGCCGCGCACCACGGAACGGTCGCCCTCCAGCTTGGCCGACAGTTCGCCCACCTTGACGCCCAATTCGGCCTGGCCCTTGTCCTGGTAGGCCTTGAGGAAGCTGCGCAGCTTGTTGTCTTCCGGGATCAGCTCGGTGTATGGCACCTTCTCGGCCTTGCCGTCGGCGGTCTTCACCGTCTTTTTCAGATTGACCGGAATCAGCTGGTATTTGACCAGTTTGAGCTTGCCGTTGCGGAATTCGAAATCGGCGCGGCCGACGTATTTGCCCCATTCGTGCGCCTGCACGATCCAGGCGCCGTTCTGGCGGTCCGGCGCGCACGGCGCGCCCGGCACGTAGGCGTCGTCGCGGACGTTCTCGGCCTTCATGCACACCGGGTTCTGGCTGTGGCCGCCGACGATCAGGTCCAGCCCCTTCACCGCGCGCGCCATTTCCACGTCGCCGGGCGCGTTGACGCCATGATTGCCGTCGGCGTAATGGCCCATGTGGGTGGCGGCGATGACGATGTCGGCCTTCTGGCGCAACTCCGGCACCAGAGTGGCGGCTTCGGCGATCGGGCTCTTGAACTCGATGCCCTTGATCTGCGCCGGATTCACCATCTTGGCGGTGTCGTCGGTGGTCAGACCCATCACCGCCACCTTGACGCCGCCCAGGTTGAACATGGCGTAGGGATCGAACATCCGCTTGCCGTCCTGGTAGATATTGGCGGACAGCATGGGGAAATTGATCCACTTGCGCTGCTGCATCAGCACCGGCACCGGCTTGTCGAACTCGTGGTTGCCCACCGCCATCGCGTCGTAGCCGATGCGGTCCATGCCGCGGAAATCGGGCTCGGCGTTCTGCAGATCGGACTCCGGCACCCCGGTGTTGATGTCGCCGCCGGACAGCAGCAGCATGTAGCCGCCCTCGGCCTTCACTTCGGCGCGCACCTTGTCCACCACCGTTTTCTGCGCGGCGAGGCCGTATTCGCCGTCACTGTTGGGCCAGAAGCGGCCGTGGTGATCGTTGGTGTGCAGGATGGTGATCTTGTAGACCTTGCCGCTGTCGTAATTGCCCTTGCCCGGCGGCGTCGCGCAGGCGGACAACAGGCCGGCGGCCAGCAGGGATACGGCGATGAATTTGAGCTCGGTGCGCATTTTTTCTCCTTATGAGCCGGCATTGCCGCTTGCGCATGCAAAAATGGCGAACCCTGGGGCTCGCCATCCGGCAGTGCTGCGATGATTTATTTCCAGCTGTCCTTCAGACCGACGGTGCGGTTGAACACCGCCTTGTCGCCCTTCCGGTGTTCGTAGCGGTCGGTGACGAAGTAACCCAGGCGTTCGAACTGGAAGCGCGACTCCGGTTCCGCCTGCAGCACCGAAGCCTCGACGAAGGCCGGCACCAGCTTCAGCGAGTCCGGGCTCAGGAACTGGCGGAAGTCGACGTATTCGCCATCCTCGCCGCGCACCGCGTCAGGACGCTGCTCGGTGAACAGGCGGTCATACCAGCGCACGTCGGCCTGGATCGCATGCTCGGCCGACACCCAGTGGATCACGCCCTTGACCTTGCGGCCTTCCGGATTCTTGCCCAGCGTGTCGTGGTCGATCGAGCACTTCAGCTCGACGATCTCGCCATTGGCGTCCTTCACCACCTCGTCGCATTTGATCACGTAGGAGTAGCGCAGGCGCACTTCGCCGCCGGCGGTCAGGCGTTGCCACTTCGGCGGCGGCGTTTCGGCGAAGTCGTCGCGCTCGATCCAGATCTCGCGGGCGATCGGCACGTCGCGCTCGCCGAATTCCGGATGGTGCGGATGGAACGGCGCGCTGCGGCTGGCGGTGACGGCGGCGTCGTAGTTGGTCAGCGTCACTTTCAGCGGATTGACCACGGCCATCACGCGCGGCGAGTCGTTTTCCAGCGTCTCGCGCACCGCGCCTTCCAGGATGGCCATGTCGATGATGTTTTCGCTCTTCGACACGCCGATGCGTTGGGCGAACAGCTTGATGCCGGCCGGGCTGTAGCCGCGGCGGCGCATGCCGGCGATGGTGGGCATGCGCGGATCGTCCCAGCCGGTGACGGCGCCGTCGTTGACCAGCGCCTGCAGCTTGCGCTTGGAGGTCAGCGCGTACAGCAGTTCCAGGCGGGAGAATTCGATCTGCTGCGGATGGTGGCCGATGCTGATGTTGTCCAGCACCCAGTCGTACAGCGGGCGATGGTCTTCAAACTCCAGCGAGCACAGCGAATGGGTGATGCCCTCGATGGCGTCGGAGATGCAATGGGTGTAGTCGTACATCGGGTAGATGCACCACTTGTCGCCGGTGCGGTGGTGGTGCACGCGGCGGATGCGGTAGATGGCCGGATCGCGCAGATTGATATTGCCGGAGGCCATATCGATCTTCAGGCGCAGCGTCTTGCTGCCGTCCGGGAACTCGCCGTTCTTCATGCGGGTGAACAGGTCGAGGTTTTCTTCCGGCGTGCGGTCGCGGTAGGGGCTGTTCTTGCCCGGCTCGGTCAGGTTGCCGCGGTACTGGCGCATTTCCTCGGCGGACAGATCGTCCACATAGGCCTTGCCGGCCTGGATCAGCTCGACGGCGTAGCCGTACAGGCGGTCGAAATAGTCGGATGCGTAGCGCACCTCGCCGTTCCACTTGAAGCCCAGCCAGGAGATGTCCTGCTTGAACGCCTCGACGAACTCGTCCGATTCCTTTTCCGGATTGGTGTCGTCCATGCGCAGATTGCACTGGCCGTTGTAGTCTTCGGCCAGGCCGAAGTTGATGCAGATCGCCTTGGCGTGGCCGATGTGGGCGAAGCCGTTCGGCTCGGGCGGGAAGCGGGTCACCACCGAGCTGCGGCGGCCGGTGGCCAGATCCTCGTCGATGATGCTGCGAATGAAGTTGTTGACAACCGGCGCGTTGTTTTCCGTGCTCATGTTCTGGCTGTGGGTATGGATAGCGAATCGGCCATTGTAACCGATTTTCCCGCCATTTTCGCCACGCATCCGATTCCCCGCCCCGCCCACCGGCCGAACGGGGACGGCAGGCTCAGGCAGACCTCTCCAGCGCCGCTTCCCACAAGGCTTTCGGCAACGCGTATTTGCCGCTGACATGGTGCTCCAGCGACAGGATGCGCCAGCCGTCGGCGAACAGCTCGCGCACCGCCCGCTCATTGAAAAACCGCTTGGGCGCGCCGTCCACCAGATAATAATCCGGCGCTATTTCCGGATGCCCGCTGGCGCCGTAATGGTGGTCGTCGGTCGCGTTCAGCCGGCACAGCAGCTTGCCGCCGGGCGGCAGGCACTGGCGGATGCGCTCCGCGATCTCCACCGTCTCGTCCCAGGGAAAATAATGCAGGGACAAACTCGCCACCACCGCGCCCGGCTTCACGCCATCCAGCGGAAACGGCTGCCTGGCATCCCGGCAATGGAACTTGCCGCCGGGCGCGCGGCGGGCTGCGGCGGCAACCGAGTCGGCCGATAGATCAAAGGCTATCAACTCCAGCCCCGCGTCGAGCAGCTCGACCGAATCCTCGCCCTCGCCGCAGCCTATCTCCAACACCGGCCCCAGCCTGCCCGCCTCCCGCAGCAGCGGCAGCCAGCGCGCCAGCCACGGGTCCCGGTTCTCGAACAGGTCAGGCCGGCTCACGGACCTCGCCCAGAAAATCGGCCAACGGGCGGCGCTGTTTGCCCGCCTCGTCGAAATTGCCGCCCGCCAGATAAGCGGCATAAGCCGGCCTCAATGCCTCCCACTCGCCATCCAGCATGGAAAACACGTGGGTGTCGCGATTGCGGCGCTTGACCACCATGGTCTGGCGCAGGGTGCCCTCGAACTGGAAACCCAGGCGGCGGGCCGCGGCGGCGGAAGCGGCGTTGCGCGAATCGCAGCGCCATTCGCAGCGGCGGTAGCCCAGCTCGAACGCGGCCTTCAACAGCAGGAACGCCGCCTCGGTGGCCAAGCGGGTGCGGCGCAGCGACGCCGAAAAATTGACGTGGCCGATCTCGACCGCCCCGTGGGCCTGGACCATCTGCCGGTAGCCGAGGAAACCCAGCGGCTGCTCCGAGTCTTTGGCGCACACGATGTAGAGCGCGGTGTCGGACTGCGCCACGGTCAGCGCCAGCCAGGTCATGAATCCATCCTCATCGGCGAACGGGCCATAGGGCAGATGCTCCCAATGCTCGTCGTCGCCGGCGAACAGGCGGAACAGCGCCGCGCCGTGGCGGGGCGCGTCCAGCGGACGCAAGGACACGGTCTCGCCATGGATGGCGATCTCGGGCGCCTTGCCGGCGGAACGCCAGCCAGGCAGAAGCTGGATCGAGGAGATGAAGGACGGGGATATCTGCGGAGAATGCATGCTCGGGCGACCGTTTCTGTTTTTCCATGAAAATGGCGGGCCCGGCCGCCGCAGGCGCGGCGCCGGATCGCTAAAACCAGGTCATTTTGCTACAAAACGGCAAGCCGCGTTACCCGTTTTGAGTTTGATGCAGGAAAATTCATGTCAGCATTCTGCCGGTCAGCCGCTCCAGTTGCCGCAGCGGCGACTTGGCCGTGTCGTCCATCTTGTCCAGCGGCAGCCACAGCGTCTGCTCCAACATGAACTGGCCGGACATCACCGCGTGGGACGCGTGGTCGGAGAAGCAGATCCAGGCGCCGCCCGGCGCGAACGGCACCGTCTGCTGCGGACAGTTCTTCTGGTACTCCAGATCGGCCTTCATCGCGTCGTGCAGATGCAGCATGATGTGGTCGTAGCCGCTGCGCTTGCGCTTGGTGATCTTCAGCGCCGCCAGCAGCGCGGCCGATCCCGGCCATTGGGCCGGCACCCGCGGCAGCATCTTCTTCGCCATATCCTCGAACGGCTCGCCGACGCGCCACACCCGCGGCTCGCCCGCCGGGTTGATGTTGCAAAACACGCGCAGGATGCGCTCGCCGTAGGTTGGGCGCGATGGAAAAGCGTCCACATGCAGCCGGCTGTCGTCCTTGCGCCACGAAGTTTTGCGGTCTTCCACCCGCACCAGGCGCAGGCTGGTGGGCGCGGCGCGGGTCTTGCCCTGGTATTCCGGCAGCACGCGCGCCAGAAGGTCGGCCGCCGCCCGCTGATAGCGCGAGACCAGCGCGCGCACCGCCGCCTGCGCCTCGTCGCCGCCCAGCACGCCGTGCAGCGCGCCGTTGTTCGGCTCCAGACTGATGTTCTTGCGCTTGGGGTCGGCGATGGCCGGATTCAGCAACGCCTGTTCGGCGGCATCGAGCGTAAAGCCGAAATCCGGCACATGCAGCACCGCGCCCGCCTCCAGCCTGCTCACCAGCCCCGTGTCCCCGTCTTTCACTCCAACAATGCGTTCCGCCATGATTTCGTCTCCCATCCCGGCAATATCCAATATTTCGAGAGGCGCGGGCTTGCCGCCCCGCGCAAACCGGCAAGGGTACACCCAAAGCCGCCGCGCCGGCAGCCCCGCCCCGGCGCAAGCCGGCCAGCGCATTGATTCGCCTGAAAAATCCCCGCGCGCAAAGCCCCTACCGCCATGCGGGCGATTGGCGAGAATAAACAGTTGTTTATGCTGATTTTTTTGCCAGAATGCGGCATAATGGCCGGCTGCCTGAATTCGACGTGAACGCATGACTACTCCGCAAGCCAAACCAATCGATTCCTACCGCAAGTACTGGGCCAGCCGTTTCGGCACCGCCCCGTTCCTGCCGATGACCCGCGCCGAAATGGACGAGCTGGGTTGGGACTCCTGCGACATCATCCTGATCACAGGGGACTGCTACATCGACCATCCGAGTTTCGGCATGGCGCTGGTGGGCCGCTTGCTGGAGGCTCAAGGCTTTCGCGTCGGCATCATCGCCCAGCCGGACTGGCACAGCGCGGATGCGTTCCGCGAACTGGGCAAGCCGAACCTGTTCTTCGGCGTCACCGCCGGCAATATGGATTCGATGATCAACCGCTACACCGCCGACCGCCGCGCGCGCTCCGACGACGCCTACACGCCGCACGCGGAGCCCAACAAGCGCCCGGACCGCGCGGTCACCGTCTACGCCCAGCGCTGCCGCGAGGCCTATCCCGGCGTCGGCGTGATGATAGGCAGCATCGAAGCCAGCCTGCGCCGTATCGCCCACTTCGATTACTGGAGCGACAAGGTGCGCCCGTCGGTGCTGGTCAACTCCAAGGCCGACATCCTGCTGTACGGCAACGCCGAGCGCGCGCTGGTGGAAATCGCCCACCGCGCGGCCAAGGGCGAAAAGCTGTCCGAGATGCGCGACATCCGCGGCACCGCCTTCATCGTGCCGCACGGCTGGCGTCCGGACGACGAATGGCAGGAGATGGACTCCAGCGTGGTGGACATCCCCGGCCGCGTCGACCCGCACCTGAACCCGTATCAGGAAATTCCGGAGCAGGCGGCCGAAGCCACCAAGGGCATCGATCCGTCCAAGCCGCAGGTGATCCGCATCGAATCGCGCGAAGAGCGCTTGGCCAAGCGCCGCGCCGAGCGCGCCAAGACCGTGATCCGCATCCCGGCCTACGAAGCCGTCGCCCACGACCCGGTGCTGTACGCCCACGCCAGCCGCACGCTGCACCTGGAATCCAACCCCGGCAACGCCCGCGCGCTGGTGCAGATGCACGGCGAGCGCGACGTGTGGCTGACCCCGCCGCCGATCCCGCTCGTCACCGAGGAAATGGACTTCGTCTACGGTCTGCCCTACGCCCGCAACCCGCACCCGGCCTATGGCGACGCCCACATCCCGGCCTGGGAAATGATCAAGTACTCGGTCAACATCATGCGCGGCTGCTTCGGCGGCTGCACCTTCTGCTCGATCACCGAGCACGAAGGCCGCATCATCCAGAGCCGCTCGGAAGAATCCATCCTGCACGAGATCGAGGAAATCCGCGACAAGACCCCGGGCTTCACCGGCCACATCTCCGATCTGGGCGGCCCGACCGCGAACATGTACCGCTTGAGCTGCAAGGACCCGAAGATCGAGTCGTCCTGTAGAAAGCTGTCCTGCGTGTTCCCGGACATCTGCGAAAACCTGAACACCGACCACAGCCACCTGATCCAGCTGTACCGCAAGGCGCGCGCGCTGCCCGGCGTGAAGAAGATCAACATCCAGTCCGGCCTGCGCTACGACCTGGCCGTGCGCTCGCCCGAGTACATCAAGGAGCTGGTGCAGCACCACGTCGGCGGCTATCTGAAGATCGCCCCGGAACACACCGAGGACGGCCCGCTGTCCAAGATGATGAAGCCGGGCATGGGCGCCTACGACAAGTTCAAGGAGCTGTTCGAGCGCTTCAGCCGCCAGGCCGGCAAGGAACAGTACCTGATCCCCTACTTCATCGCCGCCCACCCGGGCACCAGCGACGAGGACATGATGAATCTGGCGCTGTGGCTGAAGAAGAACAACTTCCGCCTGGACCAGGTGCAAACCTTCACCCCGACGCCGATGGCGATGGCCACCACCATGTGGCACACCCGCCGCAATCCGCTGAAGCGCCTGAGCCGCAGCTCGGAAAAGGTGGACGTGGTGCGCGACGGCTACCGCCGCAAGCTGCACAAGGCCTTCCTGCGCTACCACCATCCGGACAACTGGCAGATCATCCACGACGCGCTGATCCAGATGGGCCGCAGCGACCTGATCGGCCACAGCAAACACTGCCTGATCCCGCCGACGCCGCCGGGCGACAAGGCCGCCGCGGTGCGCCACAAGATGGGCGCGCCGATGAGCCGCGGCAAATCTTCCAACGCCCGCCAGCCGCAGCAAGGGCAGCGCGCCAAGCCGGCCGCGGCCGTCGGCGCGCGCGGCCAAGGCGGGCAAGGCGGCAGGCCGGGTGCTGGCAAGCCGCAGGCTGGCCGCTCGCCGGCCAAACCCGGCGGCAAGACCGGCCGCAGCCGCTGACGCCGTCCCGCCAGAAAACGCCGCTGACCGCGGCGTTTTTCTCGCCGCCGCGCCCGACATGCCAATGCGCTGGCGCCGCGCTCCGACTAGGGGCACAATGTTGTGGACGGCATGCCATAAACGGTAACACTCGACCGTGAAACTGAATGCCGCAGCAATGGTGCCCCTCCCCATCGCCAAACCGCTCTCCTACGGGAGGGCGGTTGGGGAACGGGGCCGACAGACAAGCCTACGACACCTCCTCCCACGAGACCCCGCCATGATCCGCATCCCCTTCGACCACAGTTACGCCCGCGACCTGCCCGACGCCTGGGCGCCGGTGCGGCCGGAAACGCCGCCGGCGCCGGAGCTGCTGTACTGGAACGCAGAGCTGGCAGACGAGCTGGGCCTGGATACCGAACACGCCAACGAAGCCGAACTGGCGCGGCTGTTCTCCGGCGCGGACATCCCCGAGGGCGCGCAACCGATCGCCCAGGCCTACGCCGGCCACCAGTTCGGCGGCCTGTCGCCGTCGCTGGGCGACGGACGCGCGCTGCTGCTGGGCGAGGTGATCGACCGCAACGGCCAACGGCGCGACATCGCCCTCAAGGGCAGCGGCCAGACGCCGTTCTCGCGCCGCGGCGACGGCAAGGCCGCCGTCGGGCCGATGCTGAGGGAGCTGATCGTCGGCGAGGCGATGCAGGCGCTGGGCATCCCCACCACCCGCGCGCTGGCGGTAACCGCCACCGGCGAGCCGGTCTACCGCGAGCGCCCGCTGCCCGGCGCGGTGCTGGCCCGCGTAGCCGCCAGCCATCTGCGCGTCGGCACCTTCCAGTACTTCGCCATCCGCGGCGAAACCGGCATGCTGGAAAAGCTGGCCGACTACACCATCGCCCGCCACTATCCGGAGCTGGCCGGCCAGGACGGCCGCCACCTGGCGCTGCTGGCCGCCATGGCAGAGCGCCAGGCGGCGCTGATCGCCCGCTGGATGCACGCCGGCTTCATCCACGGCGTGATGAACACCGACAATATGGCGCTGTCCGGCGAAACCATAGACTACGGCCCCTGCGCCTTCATGGACGCCCACTACCCCGGCACCGTGTTCAGCTCGATAGACCACCAGGGCCGCTATTCCTACGGCAACCAGCCGGCCATCGCCCAATGGAACCTGGCTCGCTTCGCCGAAACCCTGCTGCCATTGATCTCGCCGGAAGACCCGGCCGCCGCCGTGCCTGCCGCGACCGAAATCGTCGAAGGCTTCGAGGAGCAATACCAGCGCCGCTGGCTGGAGCAGGCGCGCCGCAAGCTGGGCCTGGAGGGCGAGCGCGACGGCGATCAGGCGCTGGCCGACGACTGGCTGGTGCTGCTGGCCGCCCACGGCGTCGACCACACCCTGGCCTGGCGCTACCTGGCCGACGAAGCGGAGGGCAAGCCCGAACGGCTGGCTGGACTTTTCCCCGCGCCGGACGCGCTGGCGCCATGGCTCAAGCAATGGCACGCCCGCCACGTGCCGCGCACCCGCCGGCCGCCCGACATCGCCGCCGCGATGCGCCGCGAAAGCCCGCTCTACATTCCGCGCAACCATCTGGTGGAAGAAGCATTGGACGCCGCCAGCGAACGCGGCGACATGAAACCGGCGCTGAAGCTATTGGAAGCGCTGCGCCAGCCGTTCGCCGAGCGCGAGGGATGGGAACGCTACGCGCTGCCGGCGGAACCGGAGCTGGCCGAGGGGTATAGGACGTTTTGCGGGACGTGAACCGTCGCCTCTACGCAAGAAAGACGCATATGAATTCAGACTACCAGTTCCACCACATGGGCATCCCGACCGTCGAGCCCAAGCCCAACGAGCGCTACAGCGCCAAGTACCGGATGTACACCGCCGACGCCGATAGCGGGGATTTCCGCATCCAGTGGCACCGCTTCGAACCCGGCTGTCCGCTGCATCCGCTGATCCAGACGCTGCCGCATCCGGCTTTCAAGGTGCCCGATCTGGCCCGCGCCATCGAAGGCAAAACGGTATTGCTGGGACCGTACGAACCGCTGCCGGACTACCGCGTCGCCATCATAGAGGAAGGCGGCGTGCCGATAGAGTTCATCGAAACCGCACTCAGCGATGAAGAAATCTGGGGCCGCGCCAAGCAGGGGCCATCCGAGCTCTACTCCGGCGACTGAGCACAAGCGCTCAGCCCAGCGCTTTCGCCATCACATAATCATCCATCACAAAGCCGTTGCCGATATCGGCCGCCACCTCCCCCCGCACGCGGAAGCCGCGTTTTTCGTACACGGCGATGGCCTCGGCGTTGCGGCGGTTGACGGTCAGCATCAGCGTGGCGCAGCCCGTCGCGCGGGCGGCGGCCTCCGCCTCGTCCATCATCCTGCCGCCCAACCCTCTTCCCCGCATCTCCTCCAATAGATACAACTGCTCCAGCTTCATCTCCGCGGGAGGCTCGGCCATCGCGTAGCTGCAATAGCCTACCGGCCGGCCCTCCACCCGCAGCAGACGGAACCAGCGGTCCGGCGCGTCCAGATAGCGGCTGAGCTTTTCCGGCGTGTAGCGGCCGGACACCATGTAGTCGATCTGCTCTCGGCTGATCATGCCGATGAAGTGCTTGCGCCAGATGGCGGCGCCCAGCAAGGCGACGGTTTCAAAATCGTCGGCAGTCAGCGGATGGAGGGTGAAGGCGGCATTCATCGACGCAAGCTCCTGGAAGCGGGTGGCATGACAGGGGAACGCACTGCGGGATAGGGCGAAAACATTCTCGAATGGCTCGCCCAGGCTGTCCAGCGCCGCGCGCCGGGGACAATCCCGATGCAGACCATCATTGCGAAAATCCGACCCGCCGCGCATAAACAAGACAATGCCCTCCGACAAGGGGACCGTCCATGGCCGCCACCCTCAAGCTGTCGCAACTGATCAGCTCGCTCAGCTACGCGCTGGACATCACCGAAGGCCAGCCCGAAGGACATTGCGTCCGCAGCTGCTGGATAGGCATGCATATCGGCCGCACGCTGGGCCTGGCGCCGCAGGAGTTGTGGGACCTCTACTACGCCATCCTGCTGAAAGACCTGGGCTGCAGCAGCAACGCCGCCCGCATCTGCGAGCTCTATCTGACTGACGACCGCAGCTTCAAGCAGGACTTCAAGCAGGTGGGCGTCAGCCTGCCGCAGATGCTGGGCTTCGTGTTCAGCAACACCGGCACCCACGCCGCCGGCTGGCGCGAGCGCGCCGCCTCCATCGTCAACGTGCTGCGCCGCGGCAAGGAAATGGCGGACGAGCTGATCAACACCCGCTGCCACCGCGGCGCGGACATCGCCCGCCAGCTGCGCTTCAACGAAAACGTGGCCAACGGCATCCAGTACCTGGACGAGCACTGGGACGGCTCCGGCCGCCCGCTGGGCCTGCAGCGCGACGCCATCCCGCTGAACGCCCGCATCGCGCTGCTGGCCCAGGTGATAGACGTGTTCCACGTCACCCACGGCCGCCACGCGGCGCTGGACGAGGCGGTGCGCCGCGGCGGCGGCTGGTTCGATCCGGAGCTGGTGGCCGCCTTCCGCGGCGCCGGCCGCGACACCGCGTTCTGGCAGCGGCTGGAATCCGACGACATCGAACGCGCGGTGCTGGAGCTGGAGCCGGCCCAATGCTCGGTGCCGCTGGACGACGACTACATGGACGAAATCGCCGAGGGCTTCGGCCAGGTGGTGGACTCCAAGAGCCCGTTCACCGCCGGCCACAGCCAGCGCGTCGGCCACTACGCCGACCGCATCGGCGAGGAACTGGGCCTGAATCCGCAGCGGCGGCGCTGGCTCAAGCGCGGCGCCTTGCTGCACGATGTGGGCAAGCTGGGCGTCAGCAACACCATTCTGGACAAGCCGGGCAAGCTGACGCCGGAAGAGTGGGAGGCGGTGAAACTGCACGCAGGCCACACCGAGACCATACTCGGCCGCATCGAATCGTTCGCCGAGCTGGCCAAGGTCGCCGGCGCCCACCATGAGCGGCTGGACGGCAAAGGCTATCCGCGCGGCATCGCGGCCGGCGAGATCGCGCTGGAAACCCGCGTCATCACCACCGCCGACATCTTCGACGCCATCCATGCCGCCCGCCCCTACCATCCGGAGAATCCAGTGCCGGAAACGCTGGCCATCATGCGCGAAAACCTGGGCAGCGCGCTGGACCCGGCCTGCTTCGAGGCGCTGGAAGCCGTGCTGCGGGAAGAGGACGCGCTGGAAAGCGATGTCATCTGCCTGACCTGAGCACGCCGGCCACCCTTCCGGCTTTCCGATGCGCGACAAACTAGACCGCCTCGCCGTCGACCTCAAGCTGGATTCGCCGGAGCGGGAAACCCTGCGCCTGCGCTTCGGCCTCGCCTGCGCGCGGCGCGTCGCCCATCTGCTGGAAAACGAAGACGTGCGCGCCTGCCTGGGCGGCCTGGAAAGCTACCTGAGGGGAGAGATGAGCCGCGACGCCCTGAACGCGCTTGCCGCCCGCGCGGCGGCGCTGGCCGGCGCCCATCCCGGCTCCCGCTCGCTGGACGGCTGCGGCCATGCGGCGGTCTCGGCCAGCTACGCGGTCGCCCGGGCTCTGGCCGGCCAGGCGCGGCAAGCGGCCGAATACGCGGCCTACGCCGCCGTCTACGGCCAGGGCGGCTACGGCGCGGCGATGGAGCCGGAGTCGTTCGAGCCTGAGTTCGCATGGCAGGCGGCTTGCCTGGCCGAACTGGCGCGCGCGATGAAAATCGGCTGACAATAAGCTTTTCTCCGCCGGACCATCACGCCATGCCTACCCACCGGATACGCAAAGCCGCTCCCGCCGACCTGGCGCGGATGAACCAGGTGGCGTTCAAGTCCAAGGCCTACTGGGCCTACACCGCGCGCCAGCTGGAAGCCTGGCGCGACGACTTGACGACGCCAGCCGGCGCCCTGGCGAGCCATCCCACCTTCGTCGCGGAAATGAGCGGCAGCGTCGTGGGCTTCTTCCAGCTGAACCCGCGCGCCGAGCCATGGCGCCTGGAGTCGCTGTGGGTGCTGCCGGAATGCATGGGCCGCGGCCTGGGCAAGGCGCTGCTGGCGCGCGCTCTGGAGATCGCCCGCGCCGCCGGCCAGACGGACGTCGCCATAGACGCCGATCCCAACGCGCTGGGTTTTTACCTGTCCCGCGGCGCTCGCCGGCTGGCCGATGTCGCCGCGCCGATAGACGGCCAGCCCCAGCGCGTCAGGCCGCAATTGCTGCTGGCCACCTTGCCGCCGGCCTAGCCTAGCCAAGAAATCAGGCGTACGCGTCTATGCCGCGCGCGGGAGCCCGCCCAACGGCAGGTCCCTCGCCGGGGTGGCTGCTCCGCCAGTTCTGATAATCCTTCCACGCCTGCCCCAGCCGCTGGCTGGCGCTGCTGTCGCCCTGCATCGGCGTCAGCTCCACGCCCAGGCGATTCAAGATGCGGAAGATGCCGTCCACGTCCTTCTGGCTGCGAAACTCCGGTTCCGCCGCCTCCGCGTTGCGCGCGCCTTGCTGCTCGACATGGGCCCATCTTTCGAAAGCGGCCTGGTCGCCGGCCTGACCCAGGCTGTCGGTCGCGGCCGCCTTTACCCTGTCGTCGCCCTGCAGCGCCTGGTGCAGCGCCTGCAAGCGCTCCAGCACGCCCTGCCCTTGCTGGTCGTTCCGCACCCGCCCCTCCACATTGGCCAGGTCGGCCATGCCTCCCGCGGTCGCGTATTGCGGGGTCAGACCCTTCGCCTTCATGTCCGCCAGCCAGTTCAGATCGCGCTTGTAGTAGCTCATCGGGTCCACCATCCCGCGCTGGGTCAGCGGCAGCAGCGATTCCGCGTCATCCTCGGACAACACGCCGCCGGTCCGCAGCAATTGGCTGTATTGCTTGACCTGCTCCACCGACAAGCTCGCGATATCGGCGCCCTTGATCAATTGCAGCATCGACAGACTGATGCCGTACTGCGCCTGCGCCTGCTGCCCCGCCAGCGCTTCGGCCGCTTTTTTCGCCGCGCCGGCAGGCGCTTGCTGCGGCAATTGCTCGCCCACCGCCTCCGCCGACGGCTTGGCCAGCTCTTTGAAAACCTTCTTGTCCGCCTCGTCCGCCGGCTTCAGATCGATGTCGAGCTTGTCGCCCGGGTGCCGGAACTGCCATGTCCGATACGCCTGCAGCGCCTGCCGGGCCCAAGCGCCATCCTCCAAGTCGGGAGATGCCGGCGGCAACTCCATGCCCGCGCGCCCCATGGCCCGGCTTATCGACTCCGCGGTTTCCCGGTCCAAAACCGGCGCTTCCCCCTTGGCCTCGGCCTGCTCGGCCGATCGCGCCCAGCGGTTAAGGCTCAGCAGATCCTTCGCCTGCGACATTCCGTCGGCGGTGGCGGATTGCACGTCGTCCTCGCTCTGCAGGGCGTCGTGCAGCGCCGCCAGCTTCTCCAGCGTTTGCTGCGTCCGCTCGTATCCCTTGATCGCATAGTTGGCGAAGCGCAGCGACACCTCTCCCGCCTTGACGCCGGCCACCTCGTCATCGCGCCGCTTGGAGAAAACATCCAGCGCGTTGACGGCACCGGAGCCTTTCCAGCCTTTGTTCTCGATGTCGGCGCGAATCACCGCCGCCGTCTCGCCGTCCATCTCGTCATTCGCGGCCAGAATCTCCGTCAGCGCGTACAAGTCGCGGCCGGACATGTTGCGCACGTCGTATTGCTTCAGCAGTTGCAGCGTCCGGGTGCTCAAGCCATAGCGCGATTCCGGCGAACCGACGACGCGGCCGTTAAGATCCTGCAATGGTTCAGGCTTGCCGCCGCCCTCGTCCGCGACGCCCTGGACCCGGCTGGTGAAAACGGCGGCCGCTTGCGGCCGGAAGGAGACGGTCAAGCCATTATTCACAATCACGATTCTGCCCCTGAATATCTAATCACTTTTCATATCGGCCATTTCCATGCAATATTTAGTTAAAATTTAAACAAAATCAGCAATCCGAAAACCAAACAGCGCCGCCGTGCGCACTATTCACAAAATCGCCTGCAACCATGCACTTCATCTTCGACATAGACGGCACCCTCTGCTTCAACGGTTTCAGCATCAGCCCGGCCATTCAGGACGCGCTGGCCGAGCTGGAACACCGGGGCCACCAGATAGGCTTCGCCTCCGCCCGCCCCTACCGCGACATGCTGCCCTTGCTGGACGAGCGCTTCCACGATGGCCTCTTCGTCGGCTCCAACGGCGCGATGACCTGGCGCCGGCGCGCGCTGGCGGATCTCTTGCCGCTTCCGGACGACACGCTGGAGCAGCTGTTCGAACTGACCGAACGCCATGCCGCATCCTGGCTGGCGGATCTGGACTGGCATTACCACTACAGCGGCGACCCCGCCCATCCCTTCATGAGCCTGGTCGATCCGGGACGGCTGGCCCGCCACGTGGAACGCGGCGCAGTCCGCCGGGCCGCGAAGCTGCTGGTCACCGACTGCGAGGACAGCGACGGATTGCAACAGGCGCTGGCGCGGCGATCCGACATCCGCATTCATCACCACTCTGACCAGCAGATCGTCGACATCACCGCCGCCGGCGTGGACAAGGCGGCCGCGCTGGCCCGCCACGGCATCCCGGCGAACGAAATGGTGTGTTTCGGCAACGACAGCAACGATATCCCGATGTTCGCCGTCGCCCGCCACGCGGTGCAGGTCGGCGAGCACGCGCAGCTCGGGACGCTGGCGACGGAACGGATCGCGCGGGGCGATGACACCGAGGAGCAGTTGATCGCGACAATGCGCCGCCTGGGCGAGCGCTTCGCCGCCGCTTAGGATTCGGCCAGCGCGCCCAGGCTGGCCGCCGTCACCATGGCCAGCCCGGCCAGTTGCAGCGGCCCGGGCGCCTGGCCCAGCAGCGCGGCCCCGGCCAAGACCGCGACGGCAGGCTCCAGGCTCATCAGCACGCCGAACGAGGCCGAGCTCATCCGGCGCAACGCGGCCAGCTCCAATAGATACGGCAGCACCGGCATCAGCAGGGACAATCCCGCCAATCGCAGCAATGCGCCGGCATCAGGCAAGCCGCCGGCTAGGCAAACCGGCAAGGCGAGCGAGGCGGCCACCGGCAAAGCCAGGGCCACGCCGTCGTTGCCGCGGCAAAGATCGCCGGCCCGCCTGAGCAGCGCGATGTAAGCCGCCCAGCACGCCGCGCCCAGCAGCGCCCAAGCCAAGCCGGCCGGATCCGCCGTCCAGCGCTCGCCATGCCGAGCCAGCGCCAGAATGCCGGCCAGCGCCAGCAACGGCCACCAACCGCGTCTGGGCCCCCTGTCCATCCGCCATGCCAGCAGCAGCGGCCCCAGCAGGTTGACCGCCACCGCCAGCCCTTGGGGCAGCGTGAGAATGGCGGCGAAAAAGCTTCCCAGCATGCCGGCCATCGCCAGGCCCAGTCCGAGCAGAACCCGCCATGCACCGCCAGGCAGCCGCGGCCGGGCTGGACGCCGCCACAGCGACAGCAGCGCGGCGGCGAACACCAGGCGCCAGGCTGTCGCGTGCAACGCGCCCAGCGTCTGCGTCGCGGATTGCGACAATGCCGCGCCGAACTGCACGCAGCACATGGACAAGACTGCCAATCCGGCGCCGGACAATACGCGCGCCCTGTCGGGCCATCCTGTCGCCTCAATAGGTGACGAACTCACCGCGCAGCCTCCGCTTCATCTGCCGATGCCGCTCCGCCAGTTCCGGCGTCAGGCCCTCGCCGCCCAGATGCACCAGCGCAGCGCCGCCCAGCTCCTCCCTGGCCAGGCCGACGACGGCATCGACGCCGCCCGCTTGCTCCCCGATCAGCCTGAGCAACACCAGCGCATGGCGCATGTCGTCGGTGATCAGGCCAATGCGGGCCGCCCGCGCCGCGTCCGGCCCGTTGACGCCTATCGACCAGCGCGCGCGGCGCAACATCGCCGCATCGTTGGCGCCGTCGCCCATCGTCACCAGGCGGTCCGGACCGCCCGCTCGGCGCGCCAGGGTCAGCGCCAGCGCGGCCTTGGCGCGGTCGCCCACCATGGCGCAGGCCTCGACGATCCGGCCCAGCGCGGTGGAGCCGGAGCGGGCTGCCCTCTCGCCATGCGTGTAGGAAATGCCCAGTTCTTCGCGGTACAGGCGGCGAAACCGCTGCCGCAGCCGTTTCCTGCCGGCATCCGAAAAATGCCGCCTCCGCGTCGAGCCGTCCATCCACACCTCGGACTCTCGGTCTATCAGCTCGTAGGCCTCGCGCAGATACGCCCTCACCCAAGCGATCTCGACATCCCAGCGGCCAAGCCGGCGCAGCAGCGCTTCGGCCTCCCGCAAAGGAAACGGCGAGCCCAGCAACCGGCCAGGCGACAGCCAGCCGCACCGCTCGGCCACCGCCCGGTAAGGCTGCTGCGGCGCCGTGGTGATGCCCGCCCGCTGCCAGCCCATCTCGTCCAGCCGCCGCGCCATCTCGGCCGCGCCCGGCGTCTCCCGCGACCCCAGCGCCAATCGCTCCAGGCAAGCGTAATCGGCCCCGGCGGCCAGCAGCAGGGGCAAGGCGAAGATGGTGTCGGTGCCCTCCTGCGCCAGCGTGTAGCCGCCCTCAGGCCGCGTCTCGCGGCGCCGGGTGCCTTCCGGCCGCCGCGAGGCTTCGGTATCGGCGCTGAAAGCCGCGTAGCCCTCGGCGTACAGGATCTGGCCATACGACGGCGCGGCATCGATCCCGCCCGCCGCCGGCGCCAGGCAGGCGGACAACGCCTCGGCGATGAAATCCCCCAAAAACAGCGGCCCCTCCACATCGCTGGCCAATAGCCAACCCCCGGGCCGGATGCGGGCCGCATCGGCCATCGTCCCCAGACTCGCCGCCGCCAAGCCGCCGATATCGCCAGTTTCCATCGCGTTTTCCCGATAGCCGGATGATGCTTCCGGTATAGGGAGGCCGCCCGGGGCCGGCAACGGATTGCGGTTTGTCCTTACCCCGCGACAACACCGGCAGGCGCCCCCCGCCGCCGGTCTTGCGCGTCGGACGCCGATGTATACTGCAGGCATAATCCCGACAACAAGCCGCAGCCGCCATGATCCTCGTACACACGCCCAATCCCAAGGAAGTCGCCGCCTACCTCGACCTGTTCCAGGCGGCCATGCCGGAGGAAAGCTTCTCCAGCCTGGACCAAGCCGATCTCGGCCAAGTCCGCCACCTGATCGCCTGGGGCCTGCCCGATGGGCTGATCGCCCGCCTGCCCAAGCTGCGGGCGGTGTTCGCGCTGGGCGCCGGCGTGGACAAGCTGCTGTCCCGTCCCGATCTGCCGGCCGATCTGCCGCTCTATCGCCTGCTGGACAGCGGCATGGCGGCCCAGATGACCGAATACATCCGCTACGGCGTGCTGGGTTATCAACGCAATATGGACATCTACCGCCGACAGCAGGCGGCGGGACAATGGCGGATGCTGGCGCCGCGCCTGCCCGGCGACATCCGCGTCGGCATCCTGGGCCTGGGCGAGATCGGCTCGGCGGCGGCCAAGGCGCTGAGCAAGGATGGTTATCAGGTCAGCGGCTGGAGCCGCAGCCCCAAGCACATCCCGCACGTGCGCAGCCTGCATGGCGACGCCGGCCTGGAAAAGCTGCTGGAAAACAGCGACGTGCTGGCCTGCGTGCTGCCGTCCACGCCCCAGACCCAGGGCCTGCTCAACGGAGAGCGGCTGTCGCTGATGCCGCCGGGCTCCATGCTGATCAACGCCGGCCGGGGCGACCTGCTGGACCAGGATGCCCTGCTGGCCCTGCTCAACAACGGCCACATCCGCTGCGCGCAGCTGGACGTGTTCGCCCAGGAGCCACTGCCGCACGGGCATCCCTTGTGGCAGCACCCCTCGGTCGCCATCACGCCGCACATCGCGGCGATCACGCTGCGCCAGCAGGCGGTGGAACAGATCGCGGCTAACTTGCGCAAGCTGGCCGCCGGCCAGGAGGCCGATGGTCTGGTCATGAGAAGCCAGGGCTATTAGAGCCTGTCGCCGCTCATTCAACGCCGCCAACCAAACCGTTGCGTTGCGTCGGCTTGCCGCGCCTGCGCTGTCGGCAGCATCGCGCCTTGCCTCAAGCGTTCCACGAGGTTTCGCCAGCGGCTCTTGGACTCGACGGCCAGATGACGCAGGATGCCGCGCGCGCAATCGCCCCGCGGATGGCCGCCTGTCCAAACAGGCAATTGACCCTGCCTCGATTCATACGGTCGTTTCATAAGAAACTGAAACTGATAGGCATTTTTATCATTAAAATAAAATGTCAAATGCATAGTAATAAAGTACAGTAGCGCCGCTTCCCGCCGATTTCTACCATGCCGCCATTTCTCTGTTGCAACGCACAAAGGGGTATGAAATGGCCCGCATCGCTCAGTCAATCCGCGTGGAACCCGCCAGGCTGCCCGACCATGAAAGGGAAACGCTGGCGCGCGAACTGTTCCAGGTCCATGACGCCATCTTCGCCGGCACCGACCTTCCCACCTTCGCCAACCTGGTGATGGCGCCGCCCTCCGAGCACAGCAGCCTGCTCCTGCACCGGGACGAAACCGGCCGGCTGGTGGGCTACTGCACCATGCACCGCTTCCGCCGCCAGATAGGCGGACGCACCTGCAGCGTGCTGCGCGCCCAGTCCGGGCTGTACAAGGAGTTCCGCGGCAAGAACAGCAACATCACCTTCCTGATGCGGCAAGTGATGTACCACTGGCTGCAACACCCGCTGCGCCCGCTGTATTTCTTCGGCGTGATGCTGCACCCGTCCAGCTACGCGGTGCTCCATCGCTTCTCCCATCGCTTCTGGCCCGCGCCCGGCCAGGACAACCGCCACCCGCTGGCCGCCAAGGCCTGCGAATTGTTCGCCAGCTTCAACATCACGCCGGTATCGCCGGACCGTCCCTTCATCGCCAATCTGGGCATCCTGACGCGCGAAGGCAAGGACGACCACCAGCGCTGGCAAAACTCCACCAAACCGTCCGACCGCTTCTTCCTCAGCGTCAACCCCGGCTATCGCCAGGGCGACGGCCTGCTGGCGCTGGTGCCGCTGTCGCCGCTGGCCGTCGGCCACGCGCTGGTGCGCTGGGTGAAAATACGCAAGCAGAAGCGCGCCCGCTGACCTCCCTCCCCCGGCGCGGACGCAAGGCTGCGCCGGGGGCGGTCCAGCTCACTTGATCAAATCGAAGATTCTGGAGATGTCGGGTTCGCCGTCCATATACGGCGCCTCCCGCAGATAGCCCACCGCGCGCAGGCTGCGCACCAGCGCCTTGCCGCTGTCCGGCTCACGCCATCGACATGTCAAGCCGGCCGGCGTACGATAAAACCATGCAAACACCATGGGAAAAACAGCCGTGACGCAAGACACCGACCCCATCGTCGACCTGACCGAACCCGATGCCACGGCCAAACCACGCCGCCAATCGGCGCGCCAGCGCAATGTCCAGCGCGTGCACGATGAATCGGTCCAGATCATCGAACAGACCAGCCGGCAGCCGATGGCGCTGCAGGTGGCGCAGGCGCCCCATGGCAGCGACGAGGACAGCATCAGCGCCGGACTGCCCGCCGACTACCCCTACCAAACCCGGATGCGCCGCGCCGAATACGAGCGGCTGAAGCAGGAGTTGCAGATCGAGCTCTTGAAAGTGCAAAGCTGGGTCAAGGAGACCGGGCAGAAGATCGTGATCCTGTTTGAAGGCCGCGACGCCGCCGGCAAGGGCGGCACCATCAAGCGCTACATGGAACACCTGAACCCGCGCGGCGCGCGGGTGGTGGCGCTGGAAAAGCCGTCCGACCTGGAGCGCGGCCAATGGTATTTCCAACGCTACATCGCCCACCTGCCCAGCGCGGGGGAGATCGTGTTCTTCGACCGCTCCTGGTACAACCGCGCCGGCGTCGAGCGGGTGATGGGCTTCTGCTCGCCCCACGACTATCTGGAATTCATGCGCCAGACGCCGCAACTGGAGCGGATGCTGGTCAACAGCGGCATACGCCTGTTCAAGTTCTGGTTCTCGGTCAGCCGCGAAGAGCAGCTGCGCCGCTTCATTTCCCGCCGCGACGATCCGCTCAAGCACTGGAAGCTGTCGCCGATCGACATACAGTCGCTGGACAAATGGGATGACTACACCTCGGCCAAACAGGCGATGTTCTTTCATACCCACACCGGCGACGCGCCCTGGACCGTGGTGAAGTCGGACGACAAAAAACGCGCCCGCCTCAATTGCATCCGCCACTTCCTGTCGCGGCTGGACTACCCCGGCAAGGATCCGCGCGTGGCCCACGCGTCCGACCCGCTGATCGTCGGCGAGCCGTCCTCCATGCTGGGGCGGGAAGAACAGGACGCGCTGAGTTTCTGAGCGGCCCATCGCGCTGACAGACGGATGTGACGCGCCGGTCTGTCAGCGTCCGCACCTGTCCTTTCTAACTAGCTAGGCCATTTTCCTCTTGTGATCGTTTAGATCAAATGCATAATTAGCGCTCCGCCTTGCTCGCGGCAGCATCGCGCATACTTCGCCCAAGTTCAGACGTCAAGGCAGCAGATAAACATGACTTCCAGCATCTCCTCCAGCCATCGCGCGCGCGCCAAACTGGCGATCAACCGTTTCCTCGTCCCAGCCGTGCTTCTCGCCGCAAGCCTGCTGCCGCACATTCCGGAAGCGCAGGCCGCCGGCGTCACGCTGACGATCAGCGGCAATATCGGCAAATTCACCAACCAGCCGGCCCGCAGCTACGTCTTCAGCGAAACCGAATTCAACGCGTTGCCGATGCACGAAATCAACACCGCGACCGACTGGACGCCCAAGGGCACGTTCCGCGGACCGCTGGTGCGGGAACTGCTGGCCAAGGTCGGCGCCCAGGGCCGCCAGATCAAGTTTTACGGCGAAGACAACTACAACGTCACCATCCCCGCCAGCGACTTCAGCAAATACGACGTGATCCTGGCCAGAACCTGGAATAACAAACCCCTGCAGCTGAACGACTTCGGCCCCTTCTGGGTGATGTACCCCATTCAAAACATGTCCACCTCCGAAACGAGCGGCATCTTCATCGCCAAGCTCGCCTGGCAAGTCACCCGCATCGAGGTCAAATGACTCGCTATTTCCGTCTCGTGCTCAGCAGCATAGGAGGAATCGAACGCGCCTTCCTGGCCCTGTCCCTGCTCGCGACCGTGATCATTTCCTTCACGCTGTACGCGGCGGTCATCAAGCGCCCCATCACCAACAAGGCCTCCGACCTGTACTGGATGGTGGCGCAGATGCAGCTGACGTTCAATCGCCTGGAAATGGATGCCTGGCGTTACCACGCCGGCCAGATCAGCCGCGAGGAAACCGACAAAAGCTACGCCATCGCCGAAAGCAAATACCAGCTGTTCACCCGCTCGTCGGTGGTCAACGCGGATCTGGAAAAGATAGAGGGCTTCGACCAGATCAAAGCTCTGCTGACCAAGATCTTCCTGCATCCCCCGCGCCAATGGACGAAGCAGGACGCGCTTGAGCTGTCGAGCGACATGGAGCAGATGCGCCCGCTGCTGGCCGACTACGGCGTCAAGGCCCGCTACGCGGAAAACAGCCTGATCGTGCAGCAGATGCGCATGGTGGGGCGGCACCAGACCATGTATCTGCTGGGCCTGATGTGCTGGCTGGCCTTTCTCGGCATCTTCTGGTTCGTGCTGCACCGGCTGGCGGAAATCAAGCGCCATTCCATACAGCAGCAACAGGTTCTGGAACGGGAGCAAGCGGCCCGGGCCGCGCTGGTCCAGACCGAACTGGCCCGCGACACCTTCCTCGCCACCATCAGCCACGAAATCCGCTCGCCGCTGCAAAGCATCCAGACCTGCACCGAATTGCTGGAGTACAGCATCCCGGCCAATCATCCCGGCTACGCCTACCTATCCCGCCTCAAGCAGAGCAATGCCTATCTGCTGGCGCAGGTGCGGGACATCATGGACATTTCCGCGCTGAAAAACCATCAGCTCGCGCTTGAGCCCGCCACCACGGACATAGCGGAGCTGGTGGACTGCGTGATCGCCGTACATCAAGGCAATGCCGAAGCCAAGGATCTGGCGCTCATCGTGACCGTGCCGCCGATGCCCTTGCTGTGGCTGGACGGCAACCGGCTGCGCCAGATCATATGGAACCTGCTGTCCAACGCCATCCGCTACACCGATCGCGGGCAGATCCGCCTGGAGCTGGAATATCACCCCCGCAATCTGACGCTCACAGTCGCGGATACCGGGGTGGGCATTCCCGAGGACATCAGGGTTCAGCTGTTCCGCCCGTTCACCCGCGGCAAGACGCGCCGCCCTGGCAGCAGCGGGCTGGGGCTGGCCATCGTGCACGAGCTGGTCACGCTGTTCGGCGGCCAGATCGAGATAGACAGCCAGGAAGGCCGCGGCACCACGTTCACGCTGAACCTGCCGGTCCAGGAAGCCGCCGTGCCGGAAAACAGCGATGCCGCCGCCAGCGGACAGAGCCGTGTCCTGCTGCTGGACGACGACGACCCGATCCGTGAATCCTACGGCGCGCTGCTGCAGGAGAATGGCTACAGCGTGGCCAGTTTCGCCACGGTCAACGACGCCGCGGCCCAGGTCATGCGCCACCGGTTCGACGTTTTGCTGATAGACCTGCAAGTCGGCGCGGCCAGCGGCTACGAGGTCGCCGAAGCCGCCCGCCGCTTCGGCCCGAATCAGAATACGCCCATCATCGGCATGACGGCGTTCCGCCAGGAGTTCAACGACGTGCGCAGCGTCTTGCTGGCAGGCAAGCTGGAAAAACCCTTCAGTTTCGCCCAACTGGAACAGCTGTTGTCGCTGCATCTGCCGCGCAACAATGCCGGCGCGCCGGCATGAGCGCCGACAATCGCAGTGTGACCGGAAGGCCACACACGATATGGCCATCGCAAAGCAAGGCGGCACAACAGCTTGCCAACAAAACCAAAAATCTCTTTTATTTTCAATAAAATACACAAAACCCACCCGCCAGGGCGCAAACTGATGCTTGCCCGCAGTCCCCAAACGCCGCCATCCGGGCCCGGCCAGCCATTCGGGGAGAAGCACATGCACGATCTACAGTTCATCCGGGAACACAAGAGCCAGATCAATCACGCGCTCAAGCCCTTCCACCTTCACCACCTGCGCTACGTTCCAGACGTCTGCGCCGGCAATGCGGATCTGGTCTTGCTGATCGCGCCATCGCCGGACACCTCCTATTTCGACATGTTCCAGATGGAGGAAAGGCTGACGGAACAATTGGGTGTCAGCGTGCAACTGATCAGCGAGAACGGGCTCAGCAAGCAGGAGCGCCAGCAACTGCTGGAAATCGCCCAGGAAATTTGAGCGCCTTCCGCGCCGCCGCGCGCGATGCGGCACGCTCCGCCCAACGCGGACGGCTGCGAACGGCTGTCCTCCCCTCCCCCTGCGCGAAACCAGCCGCCCCGACAAACCATGTCAACCGGCGCCCCAGCCTCGCCGCGCAACGCGCGCCCACGCTTGAAGACCGGCGCCCGCATCGCCCCCTCCGAATGCCCCGCCCCTGAAAACCGACCATGGCATCCGGCCGCCTCCCCGACTCCATCCGCGTCGCGCGAAATGCACAAGCGGATTGCCTGTACCGCTACGCTGCCGTTATATTCAATTCAGCTAAGAAATTTTACTTAGCGGGCTAGCGCAGCACCCGCCATCCACGCAGGAAATCGCCATGAGCCGCACGCACGTAAAATGGGGCCATCTGAGCACCCGCATCACTCTGGTGGCCGCCGCTGCCATTTCCCTGGCTTTCGCGGTGATGATCGCGCTGATCGCCCGCCTCAACTACACCTCGGCCCTCGACACCGGCTACCAACTGTCGTCGGAACAAGCGGACAGCTACGCCAAGGACGCCGAAAACATGATGTCGCAGGGCTTCCTGCTTCCGCGCCACCTGGCGGACACCGTGGCCGGCGTCAAGCGCGCCGGCAGGCCGGACCGCAAGCAGACCGACAATGTCATCCAGGAAATGCTGGACCATGCGCCGCAGTCCATCGGCCTGTGGATGCTGTGGGAGCCCAACGCCTTCGACGGCGACGACAACGCCTTCCGCTTCGACTGGCCGCGCCACGACCCCACCGGCCGCTACCAGCCCTACATCACCCGCAACGCCCAAGGCAAGGCGCAGATGGACGTGATGATGTCGGCCGACCGCATCAAGGACTTCCCCAAGTACAAGGAACATCCGGAAACCTACAAGCCGGACTACGAAAAATCAGGCTGGGGTGATTTCTACTACGTGCCCAAACAACGCGGCCGCGACACCATCACCGAACCCTTCCCCTACGAGGTGCAGGGCAAGATGGTGCTGGAAAGCTCGCTTGCGGTGGTGATCAAGGACGCCGCCGGCAAAATGCTGGGCGTCTCCGCCACCGACGTCGCGCTGGACCAGCTGCAGAAGCGCTTCGGCCAGATTCAGCCCGGCGGCAGCGGATTCATACGCATCGTTTCCGAAGGCGGGCTTTATGTAGTCAGCCCCAAGGCTGAGCTGCTGGGCAAGCCGGTGCCCAAGGAAGATGCGCTGTTCACCCACCTGGCCGACGTCAAGAAAGGCGAGGATTTCGTCTACGAGGATGGCGGCTTCACCCACTTCTTCCACCCGATACCGATAGGCGAAACCGGCCAGTTCTGGTCGCTCGGCATCAGCATGCCCACCGCCGCGCTCACCGCCGACGCCCGCAAGGCCATGATCACCGCCATCGCCATCGGCGTGGTGGCCCTGGCCTTGATCCTGCTGCTGCTGGCCGCCGTGATCCGCACCCAGACCCGCCCGCTGAACCGGCTGGCCGACACCATGGAGCAACTGGCCGGCGGCGGCGGCGACCTGACCGTCCGCATAGACATCGCCAACCGCGACGAAATCGGCCGCACCGCCGACGCCTTCAACCGCCTGCTGGACAGCCTGCGCGACATGTTCGTCAAAGTGCGGGACCAGAGCCGCCAGGTATCCGAATCCGCCCTGACGCTGACCCAGTCGGCCAACCAAGTGCACGACGCCTCGGCGCAGCAGTCCGACGCCGCCACAGCCAGCGCCGCCAGCGTCGAACAAGTCACGGTCGGCGCCCAGCACATCGCCAACACCGCGCAGCAGGCCGGCGACATCGCACGGGAAACCGGCGCGCTCACCGAGCAGAGCGTGGCCAAGGTCAACCGCGTCACCAGCGAAATCCAGCGCATGACCGACAGCATGCACGCGCTGGCCGAGCGGATGAACGGCCTGGGCGAGCGCTCCGGCGAAGTGACCACCATCGTCGGCGTGATCAAGGACATCGCCGACCAGACCAATCTCTTGGCGCTGAACGCGGCGATCGAAGCGGCGCGCGCCGGCGAAATGGGCCGCGGCTTCGCGGTGGTGGCGGACGAAGTGCGCAATCTTGCCGGCCGCACCGCCGAGGCCACCATCCAGATCACCCGCATCGTCGAGGCGATCAGCAGCGAAACCCGGCAAGCGGTCAGCGACGTGAAGCACAGCAGCCAGCAGGTGGATCTCAGCGTCGGCATCGCCGAGGAAGCCAACCAGGCGATGCTCGAAGTGCAGAGCTATAACGGCCAGTTGGTGACCAGCATCGTCGACATCGCCTCCGCCACCCGCGAGCAGTCGAGCGCCAGCGTGGAGATCGCGCAGAACGTCGAACGCATCAGCAGCATGGCGCAAAGCAACAACCAGACCGTGCGCGAGGTCAGCGACGCGGTGGGGCGGCTGCGCGAGCTGTCCGGCGAGCTGGAGCAATTGGTCGGCCGCTTCAAACTGTAGCCTTCGTTTCCCGCCATCCCCGGCCCGGCTTAGCCGGGCCTTTTCATTGCCGCCCGCCGCTCAAAAACCTGTCGCGCGCCAGGCCAGCAGAACGGCGAAGCCCAACAACAGCAGGCCGCAGCCGGCATCCAGCCTGCGCTGGCCGCGCGCGCCCAGCCGGGACAACAGCGCGCCGCCGCCATAAGCCAGCGCCAGCCACCACGACGCGGAGCCGCAGAACACTCCGGCGACGATGGCCAATTGCTGCGCGCCGCTGGCCGGCAGGCCGCCGGACAAGCCGGCCGCCACCGCGGCGAAGGACAGAATGGTCATCGGATTGCTCAGCGTCAGCAACAGCGTGCCGGCATAGGCGCGCCGCAAGCCGACGCCGCCCTCCTCTCTATCCGCCGCCTCAAGCGCCGGACGCCGCAGCGTGGCCATCCCCATCCAGGCCAGCAGCACGCAGCCGGCCCAAGCCAGCGGCCGCGCCAGCTGGCCAGCGAGATGCAGCGCCATGCTGCTGCCCGCCACTCCCAGCAAGGCGAACAGCGCGTCGGCGCTGGCCGCGCCCAGCCCGGTGGCCAAGCCCAACCGCGGTCCGCCGCGCAGAGTGCGGCTGATGCACAACAAACCTATCGGCCCCACCTGCGCCGCGATCGCCAAGCCTATCAAGCCCGCCTGCCAGAACATGTTTTCTCCTCCCTCGGCCATAGCCATAGTCTGCCGCCACGCCAAGCCGATGCCCATGCGTTTTCTTCGCCTGGACGCTATGCTGGCCTTGAAAACCAAGGCAAAGAGACGAAGGGAGTTTACGAATGGAAGTCGACGCCAAAGCTTGGGCGATATTGGCCGCCCTGCAGGCCAATGCGCGGCAGTCGCTGACCGAGCTGGCGCAGATCGTCGGGCTGTCGGTGCCCGCGGTGTCGGAACGAGTGCGGCGGCTGGAGGAAGCCGGCGTGATCCAGGGCTATCACGCCCGGGTGGCGCCGCTGCGCGCCGGCTACGCGCTGTCGGCGCTGGTGGGCATCACCGTGCCGCAGCCGGACAAGAAGACCCTGCTCGCGCGGCTGGAGGCGATGCCGGAGGTGATGGAATGCCATCACGTCACCGGCGTCGACTCCTATATGTTTCGGCTGCTGGCGCGCGACGTCTCGCACCTGGAACAGCTGGTGGCGAGCCTGAACGACCTGGGCGAGACTCGCACCGCCATCATCCTGTCCACGCCCATCCAGGGGCGGCCGGTGCGGCCGCCCCGCTGAACTGGCTTACAGATCCAGCGCCACCTGATGGCGCAGCAGCCACTCGTTCAGGCCCAGCGCCATCTCCAGCCCGGCGCGCTCAGGCGAGGTGCTGGTCTTGCCGAACGGCCGGTCCAGCAGCTTCCACGCGGCGGCCTTGTCCAGCAGCGGCAGCGCCGGCGACGAGGCGTCGTCCAACACCCGGGTCAGGCCCTGGCGCAGCGCCTGCTCGTAGGCCGGGTCCTGGGTGGCCGGGTACGGGCTCTTGACGCGCTGGACGATGGAATCCGGCAGCACGTCCTTGCCGGCCGCGCGCAGCAAGCTCTTCTCGCGGCCGTCAAAGTTTTTCATGCTCCATGGCGCGTTGAACACGTATTCGACCAGCCGGTGGTCGCAGAACGGCACCCTCACCTCCAGGCCCACCGCCATGCTCATCCGGTCCTTGCGGTCCAGCAATGCCTGGACAAAGCGGGTCAGGTGCATATGGCTGATCTCGCGCATGCGCTTCTCTTTCGGCGTGTCCGAGGCCAGCCTGGGCACCTCTGACAATGCCTGCGCGTAGCTGTCGCGGCGGAAGCCGGGCATATCCAGCTCGCGCAGCAATCCCGGCGCGATCAGCGACTGGCCGTCGAAGAAGGAGCCGCTGGACCCGGCCAGCCACGGGAAGGTGTCGCCATCCACCGCGGCAGCGTCGTGGAACCAGCGGTAGCCGCCGAACACCTCGTCCGCCGACTCGCCGGACAGGGCTACCGTCGATTGCGCCCGGATCGCCTCGAACAGCTTGTACAGCGACGGCAGCATGTCGCCCCAGTAGGCCGGCGGCAAGTCCTGCGCGCCCAGCACCGCGGCGCGCAAGCGCGGATCGGCCAGCTCGCGGCTTTCCAGCAGGATTTCCTGGTGTTCGGTGCCGGCGTGGGCGGCCAAGTCGCGCACGAAGGGCGCGTCCGGCGAGCCGCGCAGGTAGTCGGCCTCGAACTCGATGCCGTGCTTGACGAAGTCCACCGAGAACGAGCGCACCGTGCCCTTGCCCTGGCGCTGCATGCTTTTCGCGGCCAGCGCGGTGACCACCGACGAATCCAGCCCGCCGGACAGCAAGGTGCACAAGGGCACGTCGGCGATGATCTGGCGTTCGACGATGTCATCCAGCAACGCGCGCACGGTGTGGATGGTGGTCGACAAGTCGTCGGCGTGCTCGCGCGCCTCCAACTGCCAGTAGCGGCGCTTGCGCAGGCCGTTCCGGTCTATCGTCACAATCTGGCCGGGCCGCACCTCATGCATGCCGGCGAACACCGCGGCCTCGGGCGTTTTCACCAGATCCAGCATTTCGCGCAAGCCCTCGGCCGTCACCCGCCGCTCGGCTTCCGGGTGGGCCAGGATGGCCTTGGGCTCGGAACCGAACAGCACGCCGTCCGGCATCGGATAATAGTAAAGCGGCTTGACCCCCATCCGGTCGCGAACCAGCAGCAGCCGCTGCTCGCGCGCGTCCCACAGCGCGAACGCGTACATGCCGTTCAGCCGCTCCAGCATCGCCTCGCCCCATTGCAGATAGGCGCGCAGCACCACTTCAGTATCGCTGCGGGTGCGGAAGACGTGGCCCAGGCCTTGCAGCTCGCGGCGCAGCTCCTGGAAGTTGTACACCTCGCCGGTGTAGACCAGACACGCCAGCGTCTTGCCGTCCTCGTCGGCGGTCATCGGCTGGCGGCCGCCTTCCAGATCGATGATGGACAGGCGGCGATGCCCCAGCGCCGCATGGCGGTCCAGCCACAGCCCCTCATCGTCCGGCCCACGCAGGGCCATCGTCCGCGTCATCGTCTCCGCGACTGCGCGCTGCGCCCGCAGATCGCGCTCGAAACTCACCCATCCGGCAATTCCACACATGGTTCGGCTCTCCTCTTGTCAGCGTCCGGACGGATGATCCGCCCGGTCCGCATTATGCGTAACGCATACTCGATCAGAAGAAGGCCGCCGCGCGCGTGGAACTGGTAATAAGAATGGGGTATTGACGTATTTCGCTCAGGCCCGGCATGCCCCCCGGGCCTGGGCGTCAGCCCGCCTGGCGGCAGGCTTTGTCCGGCGCCTGGTATGAGCGGGAAACGTCCAACGGCGCGGCGTACGGCGAGGACCAGGTCTGTTCGTGCAGCGCGGCGATGCGCCTGGCCATGGACTCGCTGCGCAGCGCCACTTCCAGATTGCGCGACTTGTCCATATAGCCGCCGCTCCAGTTGCTGGTGCCGACCCAGGCGATCCTGCCGTCTATTTCCATGGTCTTGCTGTGAATGACGCGGGCGAAGGAGATGCACGCGCCGTCGCGCGGAATGGTCACTATCCGAACCTCCATGCCAGGCAGCACGGCCAGGCTTTTCAGATAGTCCACGCCCGGTTTTTCCAGATTCCAGTCCGACACCATCAGCTTGACCCTGACGCCGCGCGCCAGCGCGCCGCGGATGGCGTTGTCGAACACCGGGTAATAGCTGCGCGGCTTGCCGAAGCTGAGCGGCGCGTAATCCAGCAGCTGGATGCGCACCTCGTCCTTCGCCTCGGCCATCAAGCGCGGCAGCGCCTGTTCGGAATCGCCGACGCCGTCCGGGTTGTAGGCGTTGGGACTGGCCAGCAGCGCCGCCGGCTGGGACAAGTCCGCCGCCTGCTCGGCTTCGCGCAAGGGCTTGACCTTGCCTCCGGCGGCCAGCGTCGCCTGCGCCGCCCAGTCCTGTTCGAAGATGGCCTGCATCCGGCCGGCCATCTCCGCGTCGTCCACCTTGAGCCCGGTTTCATGAATGTGCTGCAGCGAGCGCCAGTCGAAATTCTGGCTGCCCACGTAGGCGGACTGCCCGTCCGCCACGATGAATTTGGCGTGGATGATGCCGTTGCCGGTCAATTGGTTGTAGTCGAGCTGGCGGTATTCCAGGTTGGGAATGCGCTTGAGCCGCTCTATCGTCGCCGGATCGCTGGCGAACATGCCTTTCTTTTCCATCAGGAAGCGGATCTTCACGCCGCGTCGCCCGGCGGCGTCCAGCCGCTCGATGACGCCGTCCATCAGGCTGCCTGACTGTCCCGCCACATAGAACTGCTCCAGCGCGATTTCGCGCTTGGCCGAATCGAACATCTGCCGCCACACCGTGGCCGGATCGCGCAAATCCGGCGTGTCCAGGCCGGCATGCTGCGGCGCGGTGTGCACCAGCTCGAAACCGGGAATCGAGAAATCGGCGCGGGCCAGCGAGGCCGCCATGATCAGGGCCAGCGGCCACCAGCGTTTGGGCATGACTGCATCCTTCGAAAAGGGCGCATCATGCCATGGACATGTTAAGCGGGTATGTAGCCGGCATGAAAAAAGGCTGCCCCGCGGGGACAGCCGTCAAGACGGGCCCGCTGTTGGTCCGTCAACGAAGCGAAAGCAGCGAAATCACGCGATAGCGGCTGATGCCCAGCAGCGCCGGCACCAGTTGCTGCAGATGGTTGAAGTCGGCGGTCTGGTTGAGCCGGGCGTTGAAATCGCTGACGAAGCCGCTAGCCCAGCTTTGCTCGTCGGTGCGGGCCAGCTGCCCTATCGACTGCCTGGCTTCGGCGATCGCGCTGCCGATGGCCGCACGGGTTTGCTGCAGCTGGGCGATGGAGCGCACCACGCCTTGCAGGGTCTGCCGCACCTGGGCATGGTCGTCCAGCTGCCACTGCCCCGCGTCCAGCGCCGCCGGCTCAGCCTGGGTCGGCAACGGTTGCGGCATGCCGCCGGGAAAGCGCATGCCGCCGCCGCGCACGGTCAGGCTGTCGCGCAGGCGCGCCCAATCCTGCTCGTCGCAGCTGAAGCCCAGACGGCCATGATCGTCCAGTTCGCAGCGCGCGCCCAACGGGCCCAATGCCTGGTTCAACCGGCGCAGCGCGGCGTCGCGGCTGATGCCGTCTCCCACCCGCACCGCGGCCGGCGCCGTCTGCCCGTCCAGCGCGAACACCAGGGTTTCCGGCTGGCCTCCGGTCAGGCTGTCCAGATCCAGGCCGCGCACGGTGAAGCCTTGCCGGGCGGGCGCGCCCAGCGACAGCCGCAACTGGCCGTCCAGGCTGCCGGCGCTGTCGGACTGGCGCCGTTGCCAGCCGGCCTCCAACTCGCCTCGCTGCTGTTTCAGCCCATCGCTGTCCAGCCTGCGCTGCGACAGCTGCCGGCTGAGATTGCCCTTGAAGCTTTCCAGCTGCCGCAGCATGCCGTCGACGTAGCCCAGCGCGCATTGCGCGGCGCTCAGTTGCTCGTTCAGCTGAGTGCTGTAGCGCCAGCCGCTGGCGGCGCCGGCAGAAGGGCGCGGGCTATCCAGAGCCGGCCGCGCGGAAGAAAGAGCGCGCGCGCTGGCCGGCGCGACGGCCGCGCCGTCCTTGCTCCAGCGCTTGTCGCCGCTGGTCTGGTTGATGCCGCTGAACGTGGTGGACATGGTTTAGATCACGTCGAACAGCGTCAGCTGGCTGACCTTGCCGTAGGCTTTCTGGCTGGTCTGCAGCGCCATCGACAATTCGTTCATTTTCATATAGGCGGTGGCGTAGTCCAGATCGCCCAGTTCGATGATGCTCTCTTGGTTCGCCAGGCTCAGGCTGTCATGGTTGCCATCCAGCGTCTTCAACACGTTCTGCGCGCCGCCCAGCTCGGAAATGGTGCCTCCGACCCGATCCAGCGCGGCGTCCACGCCATTCATCACCTCGCGGACAGTCGTGCCTACCGCCGGGTCCTTGCTGTCCAGGGTCGGGCTTTGCAGCGTGGCTATCACTTTGTCCAGCTGGTTGAGCAAGGGGGCCATGGATTCCAGCGTGACGTTGGACGCCTGGGTCACGCCCTCGCCCACGGTCACCAGCTGGCGGTCGCCGTTGCCGTTGTAGCGATAGCGGCTGCCGGCCGGCTGGGCATCGTCGGCGACGATGGGCGCGTTGTTGACCGCGCTGCCGGAGAACAGGTAGCGGCCTTCGCTGTCCTTGGTGTTGGCCGCGTACAGGATGCTGTCGCGCAGGCTGACCAGCGGCGAGGCCATCGCCTTCAGATCGTCGGTCGCCGGCTGGTTGGCCGCGGCCACCAGCAGGTCGCGCGCGTCGCGCAGGCTGGTGCTGATGCCGCTGAGCAGCGTTTCGTTCTTGGTCAACTGCGATTTGAGCGCGCCGATATTGTCGCGGTACTGCTTCAGCGACGCCTCCTCGCGCTGCAGGCGCAGCAGGCGCACGCTGGCGATGGGATTCTCCGACGGCGCGAGCATGCTCTGGCCGCTGGACATCTTCTGCAAAAGCTCGGACATGCCGGCGCTGCTGTTCTGCATGGCCAACAGCACGACGGATTGGTACTGGTTGCTGGAAATACGCATGCTAGGTCCTTACAGGATGGCCAGGGTGCTTTCGAACAGCTGGTTGGCCACCGCGATCACTTTCATATTGGCCTGGTACATCTTCTGGAATTCGATCAGGCTGACCGCCTCCTCGTCGCGCTGGACGCCGGAGGTGGAATGCCAGTTCTTTTCCGCCTCGGCGCGGATGACGTTGGCGGTGGCCAGCCCGGCCTTGTTCGCCTGGCTGGAGATCGCGAGGTGGCCGATCATCTGCGAATAGGCGTCGCCCAGCGTCACATTGCCGACGCCGGCCAGCGGGAAGGCCTGCTGCTTGACCTTCAGCACCTCGAGCAGGTTGTCGTTGTTGCCCGGCTTGGCCGGATCGGCGGAGAAACCGAGCTCGGCGGCAAGAATGCCGGTGCTCTGCAACAGGCCGTGTGCGGCGCCGGCGTCGTAGCGGAACAGCGGCTTGCCTGGCTGGCCGTTCATGTCGTAGCCCTTGGCCAGCTGGTTGTTGACGCGGGTGGCCAGTTCGCCGGCCAGCGTGCGCACCTGGGTCTGGACCGGCCGCAGGTTTTCCGTTTCGAAGCGGTTGAGTCCGCCCAGTTGACCGCCCAGATCGCCGCCCGGCATCGCGTACTTCTCGGTGCCGAAGGCCAGTTTCAGTTGCTGGCTGCCATCCGGCTGGCCTTCGCTGGACAGCGTCGCGGCGCTGTCGGAGAGCACCAGCGGCAAGCCGTTCTTCAGCGAAACGGCCTTGCTGCCGTCCGGCTGCGCCATCACTCTCACCTCGATCAGCGAGGAGAGCGCGTCGATCTGACGGTCGCGCTCGTCCTCCAGGCCGGAGGTATTGATGCCCTGGGCCTTGGCCGACATCAGTTTTTCATTCAGTTGCGCCAGGTTGGCGGTGGCGCTGTTGATCTGCGTCAGCGTGGCGTTGCGCTGCTCGGCGATGGCCGCCAGCTGCGAGGTGAGCACGCCGTCCAGATTGTTGAAGCGCTGCGCCAGCGCGCCGGCAGAACGGACCACCTGGTCGCGCATGGTGTTGGAATCCAGGCTGGCGGCGTTCAGCGCGGCGAAGAACTGGTCGAAGCCCTCGGACAGGCTGCCGCCCTTGCTGCCCATCACATTTTCCAGCTGCGCGAAGTAGGGCTGGGCCGCTGCCAGCGAGCCGAGATTGGAGCCGGCCTGCCACTGCAGCAGGTTCTTGTAATCGTCGCTGAAGCGGCGGACGTTGCTGACGTTGACGCCGTAGCCGGCGCTCAGCGGATCGCCGGCGCCCGGCGCCTGGGTGGCCAGCACCACGCCCTGGCGCGAATAGCCCGGCGTCTGCTGGTTGGCGATGTTCTGGCTGGCCGTGTTCAGCGCGACCTGCGCCGCCTGGGCGCCGGACAACGCGTTATTGATCATGCGCATGGTTGGCTGTCATCACTTGGTGAGTGGGAACATGGGCGGGGCGAAGGCCACCAGCCCCTGGCCGGCATCCCGGCCCTGCTTCAGACTGGCGACGGCGGCGTCCGCGTCCTTAACGGGAATATTCCCATTCTCCGGCAGCAGCTGCGCCAGGATGACCTTGGCGATGCCGAAGGTGCGCTGGCTGGCCAGCTGGTCGGCCAAGGCGCCGTCGGCGATGTCCAGCATGTCGGCGTTCATGGAGTTGGCGAAAATGCTGTCCTCGCCCGCCACCTCGCGCGTGGTCTTGCGCATCTGCTTGAACATCTCGCGGACGAACTGGGCCTCGAACATCTCCGCCGCCTTTTCCGCCTTCTTGCGGTATTCCGGGCTGGCGGCCGCCACCGGGGCGTCGCCTCCTCCCCCGGCGGACGGGTTCTGCAAATCGTTGTTCAGCATCAGATCACCACCAGTTCGCCGTCTATCGCGCCGGCCTGGTCCAGCGCCTGCAGGATGGCCATCACGTCGTCCGGCGTGGCGCCGGTGCGGTTGACCGTGTCGATGATGGCGCGCAGGCTGGCGCCGGCCGGCCACTTGAACATCCGTCCCTGGCCCTGCTCCACCTGCACCCGCGAATCGGGCACCACCTGGGTGGTGCCATTGCTGAACGGGCCGGGCTGGCTGACCTGGGACGACTCGGAAATCACCACGCGCAGGCTGCCGTGCGACACCGCCGCCGGGCGCACGGTGACGCCCTCGCTGATCACCACGGTTCCGGTGCGGGAATTGAACACCACGCGCGGAATTTCCGCGCCGACGTCCACGTTCAGCTTCTCCAGCCGCGCGACGAAGGCCACGCGCTCGGTCGGGTCCCCCGGCGCCCTCACCTCGATGGTGGTGGCGTTGCGGGTGGTGGCGATCTTGCCGTAGCTGCGGTTGATCGTCCGCACCACGTTGGTGGCGGTCTCGAAACTGGGGCGGCGCAGGCTCAGGCGTATGCTGTCGCCCTGCTCGAAATCGCTGGGAATCTCGCGCTCGATCGACGCGCCGTTGGGAATGCGGCCGGCGGTGGGCGTGTTGACTGTGACGCTGGAGCCGCTCTTGCCCTGCGCCGACAGGCCGCCTATCACCACGCTGCCCTGGGCCAGCGCGTACACTTCGCCGTTGGCCGCCTTCAACTGGGTCAGCAGCAGCGTGCCGCCGCGCAGGCTCTTGGCGTCGCCCAGCGACGACACGGTCACATCTATGGTCTGGCCGCGGTTGTAGCCGGGCGGCAGGCTGGCGCTGACCATCACCGCGGCCACGTTCTTGACGCGGGTGTCGGTCTTCTCCGGCATCTTCAGGCCGAACTGCTTGAGCATGTTGGCGACCGACTGGCCGGAGAATTTCACCTGCGAGTTGTCGCCGGTGCCGTCCAGACCCACGACGATGCCGTAGCCTATCAGCTGGTTGTCGCGGATGCCTTCCACATTGACCAGCTGCCGCAGCGGCCGCGCCGCGGCCGGCAGCGACAACGCCGCCAGCAAGGCGGCGGCGATCAGGCTTCGAATCTGTCTCGATATCATGAAAAACCTTAGAACGGCATCAGCGGGCTGGCGAAGAAACGCATCAGCCAGCCAGGACTGTTGGCGTCGGCCAGCGCGCCGCTGCCGGAATAGCCGATGCGGGCGTTGGCGATGCGCAGCGAGGAGACGCGGTTGTCGGTGTCGATGTCTTCCACCCGCACGTAGCCGGCCAGGCGCAGCATTTCCTCGCCCTGGTTCAACGCCAGCTGCTTCTCGCCCTTGACCTGCAACAGGCCGTTGGGCAGAACCTTGTGCACCACCACGGTTAGCGAGCCGGCCAGCGCGTTCTGCTGCGTGGAGCTGGACGAGCCGTTGAAGTCGCGGCTGGCGTCGATGCCGACCTGGGCGTTGAAGGTGGTGTTGCCGATCAGCGAGGGGCCGATCTTGGCGCCGGACTTCTTGCCGAAGCTGGTGCCGGCCTGCTTGCTGGCCTGGGTGGTTTCTTCCAGCACCACCGTCAGCACGTCGCCAGGACGGAAGGCGCGGTTGTCCGAGGTCAGCGACAGCGAGCCGCCGGACGTGAACACGCCGCCGCCGATCGGCAGCGAAGTCTGCTGCCGCATCAGCTCCGGCAGCGGGTCCGGCTCCGGCGGCGCCGGCTGAAACTGGGCGCAGGCCGCCAGCAGCAAGGCGGCCAGCGGCGCGAGGCGGGCAAGCGTCATCGTACCGACTGGCCCAGCTGCTGCAGCATATTGTCGGCGGCGGACAGCACCTTGGTGTTCATCTCGTAGGTCCGCTGCGCGGCGATCATGTCCACCATCTCTTCCACCACCTGCACATTGGAGCCTTCCAGGCTGCCCTGCTTGAGCTTGCCCAGCGCGCCGCTGCCCGGATCGCCGGCGTTGGCGTCGCCGCTGGCGTCGGTTTTCTGGAACAGGTTGTCGCCCAGCGCCAGCAGGCCGGCGGGGTTGATGAAGCCGGCCAGCTGGATGCGGTCCACCACTTCCGGCGTGGTGCTGGTGCCGCGCGTCACCGATACCTCGCCGGTTTCGCTGATGGAAATCTTGCCGGCGTCGCTGGGGATGCGGATCTCCGGCTCCAGCGGCAGGCCCTGGGCGTTCACCAGCTGGCCGTTGGGACCCGGCTGCAACTGGCCGGCGCGGGTATAGCCGATCTCGCCGTTGGCCATCTTCACCTGCAGAAAGCCCTGGCCGATGATGGCCACATCCAGGCTCTGGTTGGTGGTGGTGATGTTGCCCTCGGTGAACACTTTCTGGCTGCCCACCAGCCGGGTGCCATTGCCCATCTGCACGCCGGACGGCGAGGTATTGTTGTCGTCCACCTTGCTGCCCGGCTGCTTCTCGACCTGGTAGAACAGGTCTTCGAATATCATGCGGTCGCGCTTGAAGCCGGTGGTGTTGACGTTGGCCAGGTTGTTGGCGATGGCGGTCAGGCGCGCGTCTTGCGCCTGGATGCCGGTTTTGCTGATCCAAAGTGCCGGATTCATTGTCTCTCCCAATCAGTCTGGCGTTCAGCCGCGCACCAGGCGGTTGCCCGCCTCGTTCATGTCGCTGGCGGCGTTGAACAGCTTCATCTGCATCTCGAAATTGCGGTTGAGCGTCATGGTGGACACCATTTCCTCCACCGCGGACACGTTGCTGCGTTCCAGATGGCCGCTTTGCACGCGCACGCTGTCGTCCACCGGCAGCGGGCCGCCCTGGCGCGCGGCGATCAAGCCGTCGGGGCGCTTGCCCACTTCGCGCGCCTCCGGCTTGACCAGTTTGAGCTTGTCCACCGGCTGCATCGCGGGGTCATCCGGGTTCAGCACGGAAATCGTGCCGTCGGCGGCCACGCTGACCTTGAGGAAGCCTTCGGGCAGGCGGATCTGGCCGCCGTCGCCCAGCACCGGGTGGCCGTTGACGCTCAGCCCGCCGTCGGCGCCCACCGTCATGCTGCCGGCGCGGGTGTAGGCCTCGCTGCCGTCCGGCGCGGCGACGGCGAAGAAGCCGTCGCCCTGCAAGGCGATGTCTAGCTCGCGGCCGGTCTCCACCACGGTGCCGTTGCGGTCGGACAGCGCGGTCGGCGCGTTCAGGCTCAGCAGGCGGGCGTCGTAGCCGTAGCCCGGCACTTCCTGGCTCACGGCGGTGTCGATGTCGGCGCGGAAGCCGCCGGTTTCGGCGTTGGCCAGGTTGTTGGCGTGGATCTGCTGCGCGCGCAGCATCCGGCCGGCCCCGCTCATCGCGGTGTAGATCAGCTTGTCCATCGCCTTACACCGCCTGCATCAGCGCCTGCATCACCTGGTTCTCGGTGGAGATCACCTTGGTGTTGGCCTGATAATTGCGCTGCGCGGTCATCAGCGACACCAGTTCGGAGGTGACGTCGACGTTGGATTGCTCCAGCGAGCTGGTGACCAGCTTGCCGGCCATATTGCTGCCGGCCGGCGACAACAGCGCCGGACCGGAAGCGGTCGATTCCTGCCAGCTGGTCTGGGAGGCCGCGGTCAGCGCGCCCTGGTTGGCGAAGTTGGCGATGGCCAGACGCGCGACCACCTGCTTCTGGTCATTGCTGTAGCTGACGATGACTTCGCCGTTCTCGCCCAGGCTGACGCCGGTGCGCGCGCCCGGCGGATAGCCGTTGGCGGTGCTGCGGGTGGTGCTGCCTTCGCCGGCGTACTGGGTGGTGCCGCTGTAGTCCAGCGCCACTTTCAGCGCGCTGGCGCCGGCCGGGGAGCCCAGGTCCAGGTCCACCGGGGTGACAGGCTGCGTCATCTTGCCGTTGGTGTCGAACTTGAGATCGGTGGTGGCGGCCAGCATTTTGTCGCCCAGCTGGTAGTGGACGGTGATGGTGCTGTCGGCGCTCTTGCAGAAGTACTGGGTCAGGTTGTGCTTGTTGCCCAGCGAGTCGTACACCGGAGATACCGTGGAGTGGTTGAAGCTCTGCTGCAAGGCCTTATCGAACGGCACCGTCTGCACCGCCCAACCTGCCGACATATTGCCGGTGTATTTCAGCTGATCGCTGGGTTTGGCCGGAATATTGCCGGTGGGGATCTGAATGTCGCCCAGCCCGCCCAGCGCGCCGCCTTCCGACTGGGCGTAGCCCTGCACGCGGCCGCTGTAGTTGTCGACCAGATAGCCTTCCTTGTCGGTGTCGAAAATGCCCACCCGGCTGTAGGTCACCGCGCCGGCGGCGCTGCGCGACACATAGAAGCCGCGGCCATCGATGGCGGCGTCCAGCGCGCGGCCGGTATTGACCAGGCCGCCGTTGCGGCCGATGTTCTGGCTGTTGGGATTGGCGTTGACCCCCATCGCCTGGCTGCCCGCGTAGGCGGAGGCGAAAGTCACCCGGCCGGACTTGAAGCCGTAGGTGCCGGAGTTGGCGATGTTGTCGCTGACGCTGCCCAGCTGGTTGTTGACGGCGTTGATGCCGGAAAGGGCGATCTCGAAGCTCATGGTTATCTCCGGGGTGACTTTAAGCGGAAAGCAAGGCGGATACGGAAGAAGCGGGGAAGTCGCCGATGCCGGCCAGGCTCAGCACCGGCTCGCCGCCGTTGACCGGCAGGCGCACGCCGCCGACCTCGGCCTTGAGCTCGAACAGCCCCTTGCTGCCGGACGCGGTGGACAGCTCCAGCTGGTAGTTGCCGGCGGCGAGGTGGTAATCGGCCAGCTTGATCTTGAAATCGGAGGCGCCCGCCGCGCGCTTGCCCAGCTCGATGCGGGTGCGCTGGCCGGCTGCGTCGGTCAGGATCAGCGTCGCGCCCTCCTCCTGGCCGGCCAGCGTCAGGCGGCCGTTCAGCTCGCCCTGGCCGTCGCTGCGGATGCGGTCGGTCTGCACCAGCACCGGCTTGCCCACCTGCGCGCCCAGCGCCACGCCCTGCAGCTCGCGCAGCATCGCGCCCTGGCTCTGCAGCTGCTTGAGCATGTCCTGGGTGCTCTGCATCTGGCTCATCTGCGCCAGCTGGCTGACGAACTGCGACGGATCGGCCGGGTCCAGCGGACTCTGGTTGCGGATCTGCGCCAACAGCAGCGTCATGAACATGTCGTTGGTCGGCTGGGCGCCGTTCTTGGCCACGTTCTGCGCGCCGTCCTTCTGGCCGCCGTTGGCGGCGAGCTGCCTCGATTGCGCCTGTTCCACGCTCATGCGGTATCTCCCAGTTTCAGCAGGTCCTGCTGCATGGTTTTCACCTTGGCCAGCACCTCGACATTGGTCTGGAAGGCGCGGGTGGCGGACAACATGTCAGTCATCTCTTCCACCGCGTTGACGTTGCTGTAGAAAACATTGCCGTCGGTATCGGCCAGCGGATTGCCCGGCTCGTGCGCCTTGCGCACCGGCTCCTGGTTCTGCACCACGTCCAGCACCTGCACGCCCATGCCCTCGCCCTGCATCTGGCTGCTGAACACCGGCTTGCGGCCGCGGTAGGCGGCCTGCTCGGTGCCGGCGGAGGTGTCGGCGTTGGCGATGTTGCTGGCCACGGTGTTGAGGCGCACCGTCTGCGCGGTCATGGCGGAACCGGCGATGCGCGAGATGTCGCGGAATGACATGGTTTATTGCCCCGTTATCACTTTGGCCAAGCCGTGCAGCTTCATGTTGATGAAGGTGAGGCTGGTCTGGAATTCGGAAACGTTCTGCGAGAACTCGGCCTGCTCGACGCTGAGCTCGACGGTGTTGCCGTCGCGGGACGGATGGTTGGGAAGGCGGTACAGCAGATCGCCGCCGCCGTCGTCGAACGCCAATGGCGAATCGGCGGCCGCCGATGCCAGCGCCGCCTTGAAATCGATGTCACGCGCCTGATAACCCGGGGTGTTCTCGTTGGCGATGTTCGACGCCAGCACCCGGGTCCGATCCGCCCGCAGCCGCAAGGCCTCGGGATGGATGCTCAGGGCCTTGTCCAGATGCATGCCCATTGCCTTGACCCTATCAGTTCACTACCATGTTCAAGCTATTTGCTATGAATAGCCATTCAATTGGAAAGCGATACTAATAAGCGCGCCCGTCATCGTATACGCAACAATTACCACGCATTTTGTAATGGAAAAATTCGCCAAAACCCGCTACAGCCTCGGCTGCCTGTTGCTCGCCATCGCCCAGGCCGCCCTGGCCGCCTCTCCGGCCGAACAGGAAGTGGAGCGCCAGGCGCAGAAACTGGTCCGCCAGCGGCTGGCCGACGCCGGACTCGACCAGCCGGACATCCGGCTGCAGCTGCTGCCCCCGCGCGACCTGCCCGCCGCCTGCGCGTCGCCATGGCAGGCCGACGCAACCGACAGCCGCGCCTTCAGCCGCATGCGCTTCGATCTGCGCTGCCCCGCCACCGGCTGGCGCGGCGCCGTCATCGTCCGCGCCGCCGCCAGCGCCCGGGTGGCGGTGGCCGCGCGCGGCTTGCGAGCGGGCGAGCCGCTGCGGGAAGAGGACATCGCCTGGGCGAACCGGCCGGTCAGCGATCCGGCCGACCTGTTCGGCGCCGCCGCGCCGCCGCTGGGCCAGGCCTCCCGCGCCGCGATCGCCGACGGCCAGCCCTTGCGCCGCCGCCAGCTGCAGGCGCCGCTGCTGATCAAGCGCGGCGCCGAGGCCCGCATCGTCGCCCGCCAGGACGGCGTCGAGGTCAACGCCGCCGGCGAGGCGCTGGACAACGGCCATCAGGGCGAAACGATACGCGTGCGCAATCTCTCCAGCGGCAAGGTGATCCGCGGCCGCGTCGGCCCCGGCGGCGAGATCGAGCCGCTGGACTGAGCGCCGCGGATGGCGGTGGTGTATATCTCGATCAGGCATCCCGCCTCAAGGAGAACGCCATGAAGAAAGCGCTGACCGCCATCCTCGCCCTGCTGCCGTCGCTGGCGCTGGCCGCGCCCGCCGCCTCCGCGCCGCACGGCCGCGATCCGGCCCGCTTCGGCGAGATGAAAGCCAAGCAGCTGCAGATGCTGTCTCAGCACATCCAGGTGCTGCAATCCGCCCAGAGCTGCGTCCAGGCGGCGCAAACGCCGCAAGCGCTCCAAAGCTGCCGCGAAGCGCTGCGCCAACAGGTCGAGGCGATGCGGCCAGGCCGTTAGCGTCCGTCTCCGCGCTCTACTTCTCTCCCCATCCCTGGCTGGCGGCAAATCGCCGCGCACCCCGCTCCGCCGCGCCGGCCAAGCCTCGGACCAAGCCCAACCCTCAAGCCGCCCGCCGTTCGAGGGCCGTGGAATCCGCGCGCAAAATCCCGCCAAGGGAATTTACTAAGCGGAAACTTTCATTTCACATATCCGTTTCGCATCGATACATTTTGCATACCAGATAATTATGTATTTTGTATCCACCATGCAAAGCATCAAGCACTCCTCTTCCGCGCGGCCCATCCGCTGTCGCAGCCTGTCCGGCTAATTCCTTCCGGACAGGCGCACCGCTTCCTCCCATAACAAAGAAAGTTTCGTGATGATCAAACACACCCTGCTGCTGGCCGGGCTGGGCGCCGCTTTGCCTTTTTCCGCCCACGCCGCCGACGCCGGCGACAATTCGCTGGAACGCGTCACCGTCACCGGCTCCAACTTGCGCGCCAGCTCCAAGGCCAAAACCAACCCGGTTCAAGTCATCAGCGCCGCCGACATCGAGCGCAGCGGCAAGACCAGCCTGCCCGACGTCTTGCGCTCGCTGGCCGTCAACAGCGGCAACAGCTTCAACGAGCAATACACCGGCAGCTTCTCCGCCGGCACCGCCGGCGTTTCGCTGCGCGGCCTGGGCCAGCGCAACACGTTGGTTCTGGTCAACGGCAAGCGCGTGTCCAACTACGCCACCGCCCAGGACCTGCAGGAAACCTTCGTCGACCTGAACTCGCTGCCGCTGAAGGCGGTGAAGCGCATCGAAATCCTGAAAGACGGCGCGTCGGCCATCTACGGCTCGGACGCCATCGCCGGCGTGGTCAACATCATCCTGTACCCGTCCTACCAGGGACTGGAACTGGGAGCCGACATCGGTCGCGACACCAGCACCGGCCAGGACGAGCGCCGCTTCAATCTGCTGGCCGGCAAGGGCGACCCGGACAAGGACGGCTACAACGTCTGGTTCTCCTTCGACGCCCAGAAGCGCGACCGGCTCGACCAAAGCGGAGTGGACTGGCTGAAGGACAACGACTTCCGCGGCCTGCCCGGCGGCAAGCTGGTGCGCACGCCGACCAACTACTACAACGGCAACCCGACCCAGCGCTTCCCCGCAGCGACCGGGCCGCTGCAGGATCTGGACTACGGCGCGGTCAACCCCGGCAAGAGCGGCCGCATCTGGGCCTACAATCCGGCGCAGTACACCACGCTGATACCGGGCATAGAGCGCTATCACGCCGCGCTGCACGGCAGCTACCGGCTGAACGCCGCCACTGAGGCCTACGCCGAATTCCTGTACGGCGCCAATCACAGCACCCAGATCTTCGGGCCGCCGCTATCCGTCTCCAGCAGCCTCCGCGCCTGGGACGCGGCCTCGCAATCGCTGACGTCGATCAGCAACGTTCTGCCGGCCGGCAACCCCTCCAATCCCAACGCCTCGCCGACGCCGATCACCGCCAACCTGTTCGATCTGGGCCAACGGAACAAGACCGACAGCGTGTCGTTCCGCCGCCTGCTGCTGGGCGTCAAGGGCAGCGGCGACGCCTGGGACTGGGACGTATCCGGCCTGTACTCCGACAGCCGGCTGCGCGAATACGCGTATAACTTCGTCAACCGCTACGCCTACGAGCGGCTGCTCGCCAACGGCGGCTACAACTTCATCGATCCCTCGCGCAATAGCGAGGCGGTGCGCGACAGCCTGCGCATCAGCACCATGCGCCCGGCCTGGTACCGCGTCGCCAGCCTGGACGCCACCGCCAGCACCGAGCTGGCGCAGCTGCCGGCGGGCCCGGTGGGCTTCGCCGCCGGCTACCAGCTGCGGCGCGAGATGATGAACGCCGGCACTTCGTCGGAAGTGGCCAGCGGCGCCGAGCTGCGGCCGGCGCTGGACCTGATCCGCGGCGGCCGCACCATCCAGGCGGCCTACGGCGAATTCAACGTGCCGCTGCACAAGACGCTCAGCCTCAGCGCCGCCGCCCGCGCCGACCACTACAGCGACTTCGGCAACGCCTTCTCGCCCAAGCTGGGCCTGCGCTACCAGCCGCTGCAAAGCCTGACCCTGCGCGGTTCGGTGTCGCGCGGCTTCCGCGCGCCGTCGCTGCCGGAGATCACCAGCAGCACTGCCGTCAGCTACAGCTCGGCGCAGGACCCGTACGATCCGCTGACGCCCGGCCAGAACGTCGCCTTCACCCACCTGATCACCGCGAATCCGAACATCAAGCCGGAGCGCTCCACCAACGCCAACCTGGGCCTGGTGCTCGCGCCTAGCGCCGACACCAGCATAAGCCTGGATTACTACCGCATCCGGCAACGCGACGTGATCGGCCTGGAAGACGTGGGCAACATCATCCGCAATCCCGGTGCCAACCCCGGCGCCGTCGTCCGCGATGCCCAAGGCCGGCTGCAAACCATCACCCAGCAGTTCACCAACCTGGGCGACCGCGACACCTCGGGCTTCGATATCGAGCTGCGCCAGGGCTGGAAACTGCCCGGCGGCAAACTGACCCTGGCCGCGCAATGGAGCCGGCTGCTGTCGTTCCGTCAGCCGCTGGAACAGGGCGGCGACATGCAGGAAGGCGCCGGCAGCAATCTGCTGGGCGCGCTGCCGCGCTGGAAGGGACAGACCTCGGCCAGCTGGGATGCCGGCAACTGGTCGTCCACCCTCACCTGGTTCCACACCGACGGCTACACCCAGACCGGCAGCGATACCACGCAACAGCAGGTCAATGGCCTGGACACCTTCAACCTGAGCGCCAGCTACGCCGGCATCAAGCGCACCACGCTGACCGCCGCCGTGCAGAACCTGACCAATCGCCGGCCGCCTTGGGACTCCAGCGCCAGCCACTATTACGACGCCACCCAGTACGACCCCGGCGGCCGCGCCTTCACCCTGGGCGTGCGCTACAAGCTGGACTGACCCTCAAATCACCGGCATGGCGGCGCTCCCCAAATGGGCGCCGTTTTTTATTGCCGCGGTATCAAAGATCAGTAAATCTACCTATTCTGTATTAATCTGCACTAGACAGTACCCATAAGACCGCCCGCGCAAGGACGGCTTGAACACGCTACTCGCCCTAGTTTTGATTGAAGGAATGCAGGAATGGTCTTTTTCAACCGATCTCTTACCCGACAGCTTGAAACCGCCCAGCACGGCCTGGCGCAAGTCCACAGCAGGCTGGCCGCCATCGAGCGCTCAATGGCGGTGATCGAATTTTCCGCCAATGGCGACATTGTTCAGGCCAACGACAACTTTTTGAACGCAATGGGCTACCGCGCCGACGAAATCGTCGGCCGCAACCACCGCATGTTTTGCCCGCCCGGCTTCGCGAACAGCGCGGACTACCGGGAGTTCTGGCACAAGCTAGGCCGCGGGGAATTCCAATCCGGCCACTTTCTCAGGCTGCGCAAGGACGGCGGCGAAATATGGCTGGAGGCCAATTACTCGCCAATCGTCGACGAAGCGGGCAAGGTGACCGGGGTGATCAAGGTGGCCACCGACATCACCGCCCAGGTGCAGGCGGAGCAGGACAGCAAGGCGCTGCGCCAGGCGATAGACCACTCCATGGCGCGGATCGAGTTCGATCTGGACGGCAACATCCTGGACGCCAATGACAATTTCCTGAAAGTATTCGGCTACCAGCGGGCCGAAGTGCTCGGCAAGCAGCACCGCATGCTGTGCGAGGCCAGTTACGCGCAAAGCCCTGAATACGGCCAGCTGTGGCAGCAACTGCGGCAGGGGCGCTTCCTGGAAGGACAATTCCGCCGAGTGAACCGGAACGGCGACGTGATCTGGCTGCAAGCCACCTACAATCCGGTGCTGGACCCGAACGGGCGGCCGGTGCGGGTGGTGAAGTTCGCCAGCGACATCAGCGAGCAGATGACGAAGCTGCGGCAGCAGGCGGAAAACGCCCAGTCGGCGGTGCACGCGTCGGAAAACACCGAGCAGCTGTCGATACAGGGCAGCTCGGTGCTGGAGCAAGCCACCACCGAGATCAACCGCGTGGCCGGCAGCGTGGAAACCTCGTCCGGCATCCTGTCCAAGCTGGGCGACAGCTCCGACCAGATCGGCAGCATCGTCAACACCATCAGCGACATCGCCGACCAGACCAATCTGCTGGCCTTGAACGCGGCGATCGAGGCGGCGCGCGCCGGCGAGATGGGCCGCGGCTTCGCGGTGGTGGCCGACGAAGTGCGGAAACTGGCCGAACGCACCAGCCAGTCCACCGGCGAGATATCCGGCATCGTCAAGAGCATCCAGGACGATTCCCGCTCGGCCATCGACGCGATGCGGCAGATGCAGGAGCTGGCCGGCAACAGCCTGCAGCTGGCCGACCAGGCGCGCAGCGCGATCCAGGAGATCCGCACTGGCGCGCGCGACGTGGTGCTGGTGGTGAAAGAAGTGTCGGAATTGCTGCAACAGAGCTGAAACGCAGAAACAGCAAAAAAAACGGGCCGCGATCATGCGGCCCGTTTCTCATTCCATCCGGTTGCGCCGGAGGCGGCTCGGCGTCAATAGCCGAGACCCAGCGCGGCGCGCACGTCGTTCATCGTCTCGCGCGCCACCTTCTCGGCGCGGGCATTGCCGTCGGCGAGGATTTCGGACACCAGCTTCGGATTGCTCAGGTATTTTTCCGCGCGCTCGAACATCGGCTGCTGCTCGCGCACCACGGCGTCGATCACCGGCTGCTTGCAGTCCAGACAGCCGATGCCGGCGGTGGTACAGCCGGCCTTCACCCACTCCTTGGTGTCGCCGTCGCTGTATACCTCGTGCAATTGCCACACCGGGCACTTGGACGGCGTGCCCGGATCGGTGCGGCGCACGCGGGCCGGATCGGTCGGCATGCCGCGGATCTTCTTGCTCACCGTCTCCGGCGCTTCGCGCATGGTGATGGTGTTGCCATAGGACTTGGACATTTTCTGTCCGTCCAGGCCCGGCATCTTGGACGCGGCGGTCAGCTTGGCCTCGCACTCCGGCAGAATGATCTTGCCCTTGTTCTCCAGCCAGCCGTACAGGCGCTCGCGATCGGCGGCGCCCAGATTCTGGCTGGCCGCCAGGATATCGCGCGCCTGCATCAGCGCCTCCACTTCGCCGTCCTGCAGATAACGGTTGCGCAGCTGCTCGAACAGCTTGCCGGCCTTGCCGATTTTCTTCACCGCGGCCTTCGCCAGCTCTTCGAAGTTGGGTTCGCGGCCGAACATGTGATTGAAGCGGCGCGCCACTTCACGCGTCAGCTCGATGTGCGGCACCTGGTCCTCGCCCACCGGCACCAGCCCGGCCTTGTATACCAGGATGTCGGCCGCCTGCAGCAACGGGTAGCCGAGGAAGCCGTAGGTGGTCAGGTCCTTATGGCTCAGCTTCTCCATCTGGTCCTTGTAGGTCGGCACCCGCTCCAGCCAGCCCAGCGGCGTCACCATCGACAGCGCCAGATGCAGCTCCGCGTGCTGCGGCACCTTGGACTGCACGAAAACGGTGGATTTTTCCGGATCGACGCCGGAGGCCAGCCAGTCGATCACCATCTCGTTGATGGACTTGCCGATGATGGACACATCGTCGAAGTTGGTGGTCAGCGCGTGCCAGTCGGCCACCATGAAGAAGCATTCGTGGCTGTGCTGCAGCTCCACCCAGTTCTTGATCACGCCATGGTAATGGCCAAGATGCAAGCTGCCGGTGGGGCGCATGCCGGAGAGAATGCGGTTGGCGGACATATTGTTATGCTCTCGGTTGCGCGGGAAATGAAAAGCCGCCGGCTCCATCCGGCGGCTTGGCCCGCTCAGGGTTCTAGAAAAACAATTGCAGCAGATGATACATCAAGACATACAGCGGCTGCAGGATGACGCCCAACAGGCCGCTGGCCACCAGCAGCAACAGCAGCCACATGCCCCAGCTTTCGGTCTGCGCGTAGCGCCAGGCGATGCCCGGCGGCAGCAGGCTGTAGACGATGCGCCCGCCGTCCAGCGGCAGGATGGGCAGCAGATTGAGCAGCATCAGCGAAATGTTGATGCTGATGCCGGCCTTGCTCATCAGCATCAGCGGATCGCGATAAGCGCCGTCCATTCCCAGCGCCAGCTTCAGCATGGCCGCCCAGGCCAGCATCATCGCCAGATTGGCCAGCGGCCCGGCCGCCGCCACCCAGCGCATGTTCTGCCGCGGCTTGCGCAAGGCGTTGAAATTGACAGGCACCGGCTTGGCCCAGCCGAACACGAAGCTGCCCAGCCAGATGGTCAACAGCGGCAGCAGCACCGTGCCTATCGGATCGATGTGCTTGAAGGGATTCAGCGTCATCCGCCCCTGCAGATAGGCGGTGTCGTCGCCGAAGCGGCGCGCGGCGTAAGCGTGCGCCGCTTCGTGCAAGGTGATGGCCAGCAATACCGGCAAGGCATAAATCGTGACTTGCTGCACCAGCTGATTGGGGTCGAACATGTCCGCTCTCCGCGCTCTGCCACGCTATGAACATGACAGCCCCGCGCCGATTTGGCAAATCCGGCCGCAATCGCGCCGCTACAGAACCAGGCTCAGAATCAGCATGTTGACCAGCTTGAGCAGCGGCATCAGCAGGCCGCCCAGCACGCCGGTGAACATCAGCAGCAGCAGGATCCAGAAGCTGTAAGGCTCCACCTTGGAAAACTGCCAGGCCGCGCGCGACGGCAGCAGCGACTGCAGGATGACGCCGCCCGGCAGCGGCGGCAGCGGAATCAGCGTGAAGATCATCAGCGCCACATTGACCTTGATGCCGATCAGCCCCATCCATTGCAGCGGCTCGCGGAAATAGTCCGGCGCGTAGCCGGAAGCGGCGATCACGCCGGCCCACAGCAGCGCCATGATCAGATTGGCCAGCGGGGTGACCACCGCCACCTTGGCCAGGGCGGTGCGCGGCTTGCGCATCGCGCCCGGATTCAGCTGCAGCGACTTGGGCCAGCCGATGATGAAGCCGCCCATCGCCACGCCTATCATCGGCAGCACGATGGAGCCGATGGGATCGATGTGGGCGAAGGGGCTGAAGGTGCGCCGCCCGGTCATGTAGGCGGTGCGGTCGCCCAGACGGTCGGCCATGAAGGCCTGCGCGCCGGCGGGCATGGTGATGGCGAACAGCACCGGCAGTATCGACACCGCCAGCGTCTGGATCAAAGAGAGTTCCTGCATGATTTCCTAACAGACGAAAAATGAATCAAAAACCGAATGGCGCGAGCGCGCCCTTGCCTTCGCGAACCAGCTCCACGCCGTCGGTCATGTCGATCACGGTGGTCGGCTCGGTGCCGCACCAGCCGCCGTCGACGACGGCATCCACCTGGTGCTCCAGCCGCTCGCGGATTTCATAGGGATCGGAAATCGGCGCTTCGTCGCCCGGCAGCATCAGGGTACAGGACAAGATGGGTCCGCCCAGCTCTTCCAACAAGGCCAGCGCCACCTTGTGATCGGGCACGCGCAGGCCGATGGTGGCCCGCTTCGGATGCAGCGTGCGGCGCGGCACCTCCCGCGTGCCCTGCAGGATGAAGGTGTAGCTGCCCGGCGTGGCGCTCTTCAGCAGCCGGTACTGACGGTTGTCCACCTTGGCGTAGTTGGCCAGCTCGGACAGATCGTGGCACACCAGCGTCATCATCCGCTGCTTCAGGTCCACGCCGCGGATGTCCAGGATCCGCTCCATCGCCTCCTTGTCGCCGAGCGCGCAGCCCAGCGCGTAACAGGAGTCGGTGGGATAAGCGATCACCCCGCCCTCGCGCAGGATCTTCACCGCCTCGCGGATCAGCCTGGCCTGGGGATTGTCGGGATGGATCACGAAGAATTGCGCCATGTTCTTGTCCTTGTTGTGTCAGCCCGCCGGTCTCAGGACGCGCGCTTCCAGCTCGCGCCAGATCGGCTTGCAGATGGGCGGCAAGTCCTCGGTGTGGCCGACGTCGCGCCCGCCCTCGCCCGGCGCGTGGAAATCGCTGCCGCTGCTGGCGTAAAGCCCGTGGCGGGCGGCGTGCAGCGCGAACTTGTGCATGTCGTCCAGGCTGTGGCTGCCGCAAGCCACCTCGATGCCCTGGCCGCCGGCGGCCTGGAAATCCAGGATCAGCCGCTCGATCAGCGTCTTGCCCATATCGTAGCGGCCGGGATGGGCGATCGCCGCCATGCCGCCGGCGCCGACGATCCAGCCGACGGCGTCCGCCAGGCTGGCCCATTCGTGCGCGACGTAGCCCGGCTTGCCCGGCGTCAGATATTTGCGGAACACGGTGCGCATGTCCTTGACCGCGCCGCTGTCCACCAGATGGCGGGCGAAATGGGTGCGGCTGATCATTTCCGGATTGTCGCACCAGCGCATCGCCCCCTCGAAACAGCCCGGAATGCCGGCCGCCTCGAGCGAAGCGCCCATCTGCCGCGCCCGCTCCAGTCGGCCATCCCGTATCGATTTCAAGCCAACGGCCAGCGCGGGCTCGTCCGGGTCTATGCCCAGGCCGACGATGTGCACCGTGTGCCGGCCCCAGGTCGCCGAGATTTCGACGCCGTTGAGGAAGGGGATGCCGTGCCGCGCGGCGGCGGCGGCGGCCTCAGCCAGGCCGCCGGTGCAATCGTGGTCGGTCAGCGCCAGCAAGGACGGCGCGCGCGCAGCGGCGCGGTCTATCACCTCGGTCGGCGTCAACGCGCCGTCCGAAGTTCTGGAATGGAAATGCAGATCAATATTGGCCATCGTCGCCTCCCGCGGCCCGCCGCTCCGCCTGGCGCTTCTCCCAGGCGGCCAGCCGCGCGCGGTAGACGCGCAGCTCCTGCTGGTGGATATCCAGAATGCACGGTTCGCAGCCGCTGCCGCAGCACATGTCGTCGTCCACCTCGAACGGCGGCTCCGGCATGATGTCGGCGGGGTCTTCCATGTCAGGCCGCCTCGACCGCTATCACAAAGCCATCGCCGCTGACCTGCTGGCCGGCGCGGATCTTGCAGGTCTTGCGCAGCTCGACCTGGCCATCCACCGACACATTGCCCTCGGCGATGAAATGCTTGGCCGCGCCGCCGGAATGGCAGACGTTGCAGGCTTTCAGCAAATCGCACAGCGCAATGTACTCGCCGGAGAGTTGGTAAGTTTCCTTCATGTTTTGCACACTCGTTCTGGACAGGCTTGTGAGCGGCCTGTGGACAAGGCCGCCAAGCCCTTAATCTGTCTGATGTTTTCTTCGCTGCCCGTTTTTTAGGCAGCTTCGCCGGACTATCCACCCCGCCGGCGAACAATATTGTGGAGCCGCTGTGGACAAGCGCGGCAAACCGCTGATTCGCTTATCCATTTCCAGGCTGATTATTTTTTAGGCAGGCAGCAGCGGCAAAAGTGCCGCCATCGCCCGCGCCAGCCGCGCCTCATGCGCGCCGACCAACTCCACCGCCGCGATGCCCTGCCGCGCCAGTTCCTGCCGATGCAGGTCCAGCAGCCAGTCGCGCTGGGCAGGATGGCTGCGCAGCGGGTCAGGCTCCCAGGGAATGTCCGGACAAGCGAGCACGGTCAACGCGTAGTCGCGCGGCCGGTACAGGGCCAGCAGCGCGTCCGACGCCTGCCCATGCGCCACTTCGGCCCAGATCTTGCAAGTCAGCGCCGTAGTGTCGCACAACAGGATGCCGGCGCCGGCTTCCGCCGCCCTCGCCTCCGCCGCCAATTGTCCGGCGGCGATCGCCTCGATATCGGCGAGGCTGGACACATAGGGCCTGTCCGCATAATAGGCCCGGGAATACTCCTCCACCCACGCGGCCTTCATGCCCAAATCCCGCAATCGGCGCGACCAGTCGCGCGCCAGCGTGCTCTTGCCGCTGGATTCCGGACCGACGATCGCCACCCGGATAGGCCCCGCGGCCCTTTGCTGCCCCATCATCCGTCTTTCCCGGCCTTCGCCGGCCATTGTTCAGGCCAAGCCGGACATTATACCCCGACGGACCGTGGTTTCCCGGATTTTCACAAGCGCCGGGGACAGCCCTGTGAGCCGGCTGTGGACAAGAACCGCAAGATGTTGAATGTCTTGGCCTTTCCTGATGCTGATTATTTTTTAATCATTTCAATATTTTTTCCCCACCACCGGTGCAGAGCCGTGTGGACCGGTTGTGGATAGTCGCGGCAAGCCGCTGTATGGGAAGGAAAAACCAGCGCCGCCTGTTTTTTAGGCAGTTTTTGCGGGCCGGCGGCCTGGAGCCATCCCCCGCGCCGGTACACAAAGCTGTGCGCGGCATGTGGACAAGTCACCCAAGCGCCTGATTTTCCATGCCCCGCCCCTTCCTGATTATTTTTTAAGCAAAAATGCCGTCCATTCCCCATGAAAGCAAAGCCGGACCATCACGCCGGTTTCCCACACTCGCGGTGCAAAGCCATGTGGAAGCGTTGTGGACAAGCCGCGCAAGTCCCTGAGCGCAAAGCATGAAAAAAGGCTGCCTGTTTTTTAGGCAGCCTTCGTTTCAACGGGGAAACTCAAACCGTCATTTCGCCGCGCAGCGGGCGGACCAGCTGCTTGCGCAGCTCTTCGCCGGACATTCCCGCAGACAGCAGCGCCTGCAGCTTGGCCAGCGCGGCCTCCGGCGTCAGATCCGCGCCCGGCAGCGCGCCGGCGCGGGCCAGCGGCTGGCTGGCGGCGTACGCGCCCACCTCCACCGCACCGCTGGGCGCCTGGGTCAGCGTCAGCACCGGCGCGCCCCGCGCCGTCATCGCCGCGATGCCCTGCAGCAGAATGGGATCGGCCGGCGCGTTGCCGCTGCCGTAAGCCAGCAGGACGGCGCCGTCCAGCCCGCCGTCGCGCAGCGTCTGCCCCGCCAGCGCGCTGCCATGGCCCGGCGTCAGCATCAGCGCGGCCAGCTTCAGGCTTTCGTCTATCCGCAGCGGCCGCCATTCGCCGTCCGGCTTCAGCCAGCGCTCCTGGCGCCAGTGCGCGTGGATGGCGAACTCGGCCAGCGGCTCGGCATTGGGGCTGTTGAAGCCGGCGAAACGCTCGACATCCATCTTGCGGGCGCGGCTGCCGCGCAGCAGCAAACGGTCGAAGGCGACCGCCACTTCGTTGAGGTCCGGCTGGCAGGCCGCCTCCAGCGCATCGGCCAGATTGCTCCAGCCGTCGGAGCGCGGATGCACCAGCGGCAGCTGGGCGCCGGTCAGCACCACCGGCTTGGCCAGTCCGCGCAGCGCGAACGCCAGCACGCCGGCGGTGTAGGCCATGGTGTCGGTGCCGTGGATGACGACGAAGCCGTCATAGTCTTGATAGCGGGAAACCAGCGCGTCCAGTATCTGGTTCCACTGGCGCGGCGTCAGCGCGGAAGAATCGATCAGCTGTTCGAATTCGACGATGTCGAACTCCAGGCCCGGGCGGGCGAAACGCTGCAGCAGGCGCGGCAGCAGGCCCGGCACCGGGGCCAGGCCTTCGGGGGTGTGGTCCATGCCTATGGTACCACCGGTGTAGAGCACCAGGATTCGGCTCATTGCATACTCCATCGCACTTGGTCTGCGGACGATGGTAGCGCAAGCCTCACCCGGCGTCACACGCCGGCGGGACAGGCGGGATCAGCGCAGCGCGTCGGACACCGCCACGTCGATCGCGCGGCGGGCTTCGTCGATGTGATGGACGATGTCGCGCTGCAGCGAGCGCAGGTAAGGGTCGTCCTCGCGGTGGGTTGCGTCCTGCCGGGCCTTGTCCAACAGCATCTTGGCCTGATGGAAGCGGTCTTCCGGCCGCCAGCGCGCATCCGGCGCGGTGCGGTCGTAGATGTCCTTGCCGTCGTCGATGGCGGCGTCGCGCATCTTGCGCATCGCCTTGTTGATTTCATCGACGGCATGGCGCTCGTCGTCCATCACCCGCGGATAGTCCGGGCGGGCCAACAGATCGCGCGCCTGCCGCAGATCGCTCATCGCGTGCAGGTAGTAGGGGTGCTCCTCGGGATGCCATTGATGCTGCTGCCAGGTCCACGCGTCGCCTTCATGCCAGCCATCGGCCAACGCCGGGGCGCTCAACATCGCATTGCCGGCGGCGGCGAGCGCCACAATGGCCAGAATTCCACGCAGTTTCATGATTGTCTCCTCGTATGATCGAAATCGGTCCGGCGCTCAGCGCAGAGCGTCGTTGATGGCTTGCTGCACCGCGTGGTGCGCGGCGTCGACGTGATGCAGGATGCGGCGCTGCAGATCGCGCACCCAGGGGTCGTCTTCCTGGTGGCCGGCGTCGCGGCGCGCCGCGTCCAGCAGCTCCAGCGCGCGGTGGAAGCGGTCGGTCGGACTCATATGGCCATCGGGCTGCTCATAGCGCCAGGGATCCTTGCCGTCCTCGATGGCGGCATGCTGCATCTCGCCCAGCGCCGCGTCGATCTCGGCCACCGCGCGGCGCTCGTCGTCGGCGATCTGCGGATAGTCCGGCCGCGCCAGATAAGCGCGCGCCTGGCGCAGATCGCTCATCGCATGCAGATAGTAGGGATGTTCGGCGGGCCGCCAGTTGCGCGGCGCCTCCACCTGCACCGTCACCGGCCGGTACACCGTTCTAGGCGGCGCCACCACGCAGGCGCTGAGCCCGCATGCCGCCGCCAGCGGCAGCAACCGGATGATGCCGGCAATCGTCGTTTTCACCATTCGTCTCCTTGAGTCCGGGCCGGATCGGCTCAGCCGTCCGGCCTGCTGTATTCAGTTCCATGCCAAACCGATTACAGCTTGACCGCTGCCGGCAATGAATTCAGCAGGATTCAGGTTTCGGCGTGTAAGCGTTTGTAGCCGTCCAGGCTCAAATGCATAGCCGTTTTTCCCGCCGATGTCCGAATTTCCCCACTTGGTTAACGAAGATGAAGCGCGTTCGAATCTGCATATATACAGTCGGCAAAAAAGTAACAGACAGAACTACTGTTCGTCATTTTTATAGAGTTTAAATTCAAAAATTGACATGAGTTAAACAAATGCAAGTTTCATAATGCTAAAACGAACTTTGCTTGCATTAAGCAAGTTCATTTGCATCAAATTTGAAAAGCATTTCACCGAAAAGCGAACAAACCCTGTATCGCGCTCATGAGCCGGAGCGATGGCGGAACTCCGGTTTCACTGTAAGAAACCGCCAGCTAGCCAAGCAAGGTGCACCATGTCCTTACATCGCAGTCACGATATCCAGGCATTGCAGGGCCAGACCCTGACGATACACATCAACGATCAACCGGTTGTTGCGGCAAGCGGCGAAACCGTGCTGAGCGTGCTCAGCGCCGTCGGCCTGCGCCAGCTCAGCCGCAACGACAACCAGCAGATCGCCGGTTCCTATTGCGGGATGGGCGTGTGCCATTGCTGCCTGGTCAAGATAGACGGCCGCCACAAGCGCCGCGCCTGCCAGACCGTGGTCAGCCCCGGAATGAAAGTGGAAACGGCCCATAACCGCCTGAACACGGAGGGCCTGAGATGAGCGCCAAACCCGTGATCGTCGGCGGCGGCCCGGCCGGCATGTCGGCCGCTATGGAACTGGCCCGCCATGGCGTGGACAGCGTGCTGCTGGATGAAGCTTCCCGCGTCGGGGGCGTGGTCTACCGCGGCCCGCTGCGCCAGGGCGTGGTGCTGGACTATCTGGGCGAACGCTATCGCGAGAACATGCAGGCGCTGCACCGGGAGTTCGAACAATACCGCAGCCGTATCGACATCCGGCTGGACACCCGCATCGTCGGCGGCGGCGACGGCGAGCTGTTCGCCCTGACGCCGGACGAGCAGGTCGAAGCCATTCCCTACTCCCAGCTGCTGCTGGCCGCCGGCTGCCATGAGCGCAGCGTGCCCTTCCCCGGCTGGACCCTGCCCGGCGTGATCATGCTGGGCGGCCTGCAGCTGCAGATCAAGAGCGGCGTGGTCAAGCCGCTGGGCCGCACCGTGCTGGTGGGCACCGGCCCGCTGCTGCCGCTGGTCGCCTGCCAGCTGCACCGCGCCGGCGTGGAAGTGGCCGGCGTCTACGAGGCCAGCGCCTTCGGCCGCCTGGCCAAGGAGGCGATCGCTCTGCTCAACCAGCCGCAGCTGTTCCTGGACGGCCTGAGCATGGTGGCCTACCTGAAGCGCCATGGCGTGCCGCTGCACTATGGCTGGGGCGTGGTGGAGGCCCACGGCGACGCCGAACTGGGCGAAGTGACCGTCGCGCCGTACGACGCCGAATGGCACGCCGACCTGACGCGCAGCCGCCGCCTTCAGGTGCAGACGCTGGCCGTCGGCTATGGCTTCATCCCGCGCACCCAGCTGACCCAGCAGATGGGCCTGGAGCACCGCTACGCCGACGACGGCTACCTGAAGCCGGTCAACGACGACTGGCAGCGCGGCAGCCGCGACAACGTCCACCTGGCCGGCGACATCGGCGGCCTGCGCGGCGGCGACGCCGCCATCGTCACCGGCCGCATCGCCGCGCTGTCCATGCTGCTGCAGCTGGGCAAGCTGGACCAGGCGCAGGCGCTGAGCCGGCGCCAGGCCTGCCTGGACGAGCTGGCCTCCATCCTGCGTTTCCGCAAGGGCATAGACAGCTTCACCCGCCGCGGCCGCGGCCAGCTGGCGCTGCCGGCGCGCGACACCGTGATCTGCCGCTGCGAGCACGCCACCCGCCAGGACATCGACACCGCGCTGGAACAGGGCGTCAACGACCTGATCAGCCTGAAGATGCGCACCCGGGTCAGCATGGGCGACTGCCAGGGCAAGATGTGCGTCGGCTATTGCAGCGACCGCCTGCGCGAGCACACCGGCAAGCGCGACGTGGGCTGGATACGCCCGCGCTTCCCGCTGGACCCGCTGCCGTTCTCGGCGTTCTCCGCAATCGATGCCCAACAGACTGAAGAGATTTGACATGAGCAAGCAATACGACATCGTGATCGCCGGCGGCGGCGTGATCGGCGCCTCCTGCGCCTACCAGCTGTCCAAGAACCGCGATCTGAAGATCGCGCTGATCGACAGCAAGCGCCCCGGCAACGCGTCGCGCGCGTCGGCCGGCGGCCTGTGGGCGATCGGCGAGTCGGTGGGCCTGGGCTGCGGCGTGATCTTCTTCCGCATGACTTCAGCCAAACGCAAGCGCGACGCAGCCGGCGCGGCGGTGGCCGTGGACGCCACCACGCCGCACATCCTGCCGCAGAGCTTCTTCGACTTCGCACTGGCTTCCAACGCGCTGTACCCGACGCTGCACCAGGAGCTGATGGAAAACCACGGCATGGACTTCAAGTTCGAGCGCACCGGGCTCAAATACATCATTTACGATGAGGAAGACCAGCTGTACGCCGAGCATATCGCCGCCCAGATTCCGCATCTGGCCAGCGAAGTGCGCTGGCTGGACCGCGCCCAGCTGCGCGCGGACGAACCCTATGTCAGCGACCAGGCGCAAGGCGCGCTGGAATTCCTCTGCGACCACCAGGTCAGCCCCTTCCGCCTGACCGACGCCTACACCGAAGCGGCGCGCCAGAACGGCGTCGACGTGTTCTTCAACGTCAACGTCACCGGCGTCGCGCGCCAGGGCAGCCGCGTCACCGGCGTGAGCACCGCCGAGGCCGGCGACTTCTCTTGCCACACGCTGATCAACGCCGGCGGCTCCTGGGCGGCCGAGCTGTCGCGCTGGGCCACCGGCCGCACCATCCCGGTCAAGCCGGTCAAGGGCCAGATCGTGCTGTCCGAGAAGATGCCCAAGCTCTTGCGCGGCTGCATCACCACCAGCGACTGCTACATCGCGCAGAAGGACAACGGCGAAATCCTGATCGGCAGCACCACCGAGGACAAAGGCTACGACACCACCATCACCTATCCGGAAATCAACGGCCTGGTGCAGGGCGCGATCCGCTGCGTGCCGGAGCTCGCCAACGTCAACATCAAGCGCTGCTGGGCCGGCCTGCGTCCCGGCACGCCGGACGAGCTGCCCATCCTGGGGCCGGAAGACGGCGTCGAAGGCTATCTGAACGCCTGCGGCCACTTCCGCACCGGCATCCTCACCTCGGCCATCACCGGGGTGATGCTGAACGGGCTGGTGCGCGGCGAGCCGCTGCCGCTGGACGTCACGCCCTTCCTGGCCGGCCGTTTCCCCAACCGCACCGAAAAACAGATGGATTTCGCGCTGCACGCCTGATCAAGTTCCTCTCACTGAGCCGCCACGGCCTGATGGCCTGGCGGTTTTTTTTCGCCCGCGCCGGCGGACATCGACGGGTGAAACCGTTTTGTCATATTAATGACGTCGTTTTGTCATCAATCCCTCATACCATCGCATCAGTTTTTCGATAGATAGGCCACCGGCCGCAGAAGGGGAGCAATGATGAAGCACAAACTGGGTTACATCGCCGTCGCCGGCGCCTTGGGTCTGATCGCCAACGCGGCCATCGCCGACAATCTCGCCGCGCTGGTCCAGGCCGCCAAGAAGGAAGGCGAACTGAACACCATCGCCCTGCCTCACGACTGGTGTGGCTACGGCAATGTGATCGCCGGCTTCAAAGCCAAGTACGGCATCAAGGTCAATGAACTGAATCCAGACGCCGGCTCTGCCGACGAGCTGGAAGCCATCAAGGCCAACAAGAACAACAAGGGCCCGCAGGCGCCGGACGTGATCGACGTCGGCCTGTCCTTCGGCCCGCAAGCCAAGGCCGCCGGCCTGCTGCAGCCGTACAAGGTATCCACCTGGAAGAGCATTCCGGACAACGTCAAGGACAAGGATGGCTACTGGTACGGCGACTACTACGGCGTGCTGACCTTCCAGGTCAACCGCGACCTGATCAGCAAGGCCCCGGCCGACTGGTCCGACCTCCTGAAGCCGGAATACAAGAACGCCGTGGCGCTGGCCGGCGACCCGCGCGCCGCCAACCAGGCCATCCAGGGCGTGTTCGCCGCCGGCCTGGCGCAAGCCAAGGGCGACGTGGGCAAATCCGCCGACGCCGGCCTGAAATTCTTCTCCCAGCTGAACAAGAACGGCAACTTCGTGCCGGTGATCGGCAAGGCCGCCTCGCTGGCTCAGGGCACCACCCCCATCATCGTGCGCTGGGACTACAACGCGCTGGCCGACCGCGACACCCTGAAGGGCAACCCGAAAGTGGACGTGATCGTGCCGAAGAGCGGCGTAGTAGCCGGCGTCTACGCCCAAGCCATCAGCGCCTACGCGCCGCACCCGAACGCCGCCAAGCTGTGGATGGAATACCTGTTCTCCGACGAAGGCCAGGTAGCCTGGCTGAAGGGCTACTGCCACCCGATCCGCTTCAACGACCTGACCGCCCGGAAGAAGATCCCGTCCGAGCTGATCAGCAAGCTGCCGGACGCCGCCGCCTACAAGAAAGCGGTGTTCCCGACCATCGAGCAACAGGAAGCCTACAAGGCCGGCATCACCAAGCAGTGGGACAGCGTGGTCGGCAGCAACGTGAAGTAAAACGATCTCCCAGTTTCACCTCGGGGCCGCCGCTGGCGGCCCTTTTATCTGACGAGAAACATTGATGTCCGCATCCTCAGAATCCATGCCGACGCCCTCCTCCCGCACAGCCAATCCGCCCAGCGCCGCCCGCGCCTCGCTGCTGTCGTGGCTGGGCGTTGCGCCCTTCCTGATCTTCGCGCTGCTGTTCCTGATCCTGCCGACCGGCATGCTGATGGTGGGCGCCTTTCAGGACGCGCAGGGCCATTTCACGCTGAACAACATCGTCCGCCTGTTCGACGACAACATCCTCGGCGCCTACAAGATCAGCCTCCAGATCAGCGCCGCCTCGGCCATTCTGGGCACCTTGCTGGGCCTGCTGCTGGCACTGGCGGCGATACGCGGCGGCCTGCCCGCCTGGATCCGCCCGACGCTGACCACCTTCTCCGGCGTCGCGTCCAATTTCGCCGGCATCCCGCTGGCTTTCGCCTTCCTGTCCACCTTGGGCCGGATGGGCCTGGTGACCATGCTGCTGCGCAAATACCTGGACTTCGACCTGTACGCCGGCGGCTTCTCCATCCTCAGCTTCGCCGGCCTGACGCTGACCTATCTGTACTTCCAGGTGCCGCTGATGGTGCTGATCATCGCCCCCGCCGTGGAAGGGCTGAAGGACGAATGGCGCGAGGCCTGCGAGAGCCTGGGCGGCTCCGGCTTCGCCTACTGGCGGCACATCGCGCTGCCGGTGCTGTGGCCCAGCATGGTCGGCGCCGCGCTGCTGCTGTTCGCCAACGCCTTCGGCGCGGTGGCCACCGCCTACGCGCTGACCGGCAGCTCGCTAAACATCGTCACCATCCTGTTGTACGCGCAAATCCACGGCGACGTGCTGCACGACCAGAACCTGGGCTACGCGCTGGCGCTGGGCATGGTCCTGATCACCGGCAGCGCCAACGCCGGCTACATCTGGCTGCGCAAACGCAGCCAGAGGGAGGCCGCATGAAACCCACCGCCACCTCGCGCCTAGGCGCCTGGCTCGCCATCCTGCTCGGCAGCGGCTATTTCCTGCTGCCCCTGATCGCCACCTTCGAATTCAGCCTGAAGATGAAACGCGAAGGCTACAGCTTCGAAGCCTATAAAGTCGTGCTGACCGATCCTGGCTTTCAGGCGAGCTTCGGCTACTCAGCGCTGCTGGCCTTGCTGACCATTTTGGCCGGCATCCTGCTGGTGGTGCCCACCGCCTTCTGGATCCAGCTGAAGCTGCCGCGGCTGCGTCCGTTGATCGAATTCATCACCCTGCTGCCGCTGGTGATTCCCGCCATCGTGCTGGTGTTCGGCTACCTGCGCCTCTACGGCAGCGGCGGCTGGCTGCCGTTCACCGGCAGCGAGCGCGGCACCGACGTGCTGCTGGTGTTCGGCTACGTGACGCTGGCCCTGCCCTATCTGTACCGCTCGGTGGACACCGGCCTGTCGGCGATAGACGTGCGCTCGCTGACCGAGGCGGCGCAAAGCCTGGGCAGCGGCTGGTTCGACATCCTCAGGCTGGTGATCTTCCCCAATCTGAAAACCGCCATCCTGTCCGGCGCCTTCCTGACCTTCGCCATCGTCATCGGCGAGTTCACGCTGGCCAGCCTGCTGGCCCGCCCGGCCTTCGGCCCCTATCTGCAGCTGATCGGCGCCAACCGCGCCTACGAGCCGGCCGCGCTCGCCATCATCGCCTTCCTGGTCACCTGGGCGGCGATGGGGCTGATGCAGGTGTTCAGCCGCAACCGCGCCGCCTTCGGCGCAGACGAACATTGAATTGGAAACGGAAAGCATCATGGCATTTCTGCAAATCGACCATCTGAACAAGCGCTTCGGCCAGCAGGCCGTGGTCCACGATTTCAACATGCAGGTGGAGGCCGGCGAGTTCGTCACCTTCCTCGGCCCGTCCGGCTGCGGCAAGACCACGGTGCTGCGCATGATCGCCGGCTTCGAGACGCCCAGCGGCGGCGCCATCCGCCTGGCCGGCGACGACATCACCCACCAGTCGCCGCAGAAGCGCGGCATCGGCATGGTGTTCCAGAGCTACGCGCTGTTTCCCAATATGAACGTGGCCGACAACATCGCCTTCGGCCTGAAGATGCAGAAGCGCTCCGCCGACGAAATCCGCCGCAAGGTGGGCGAAGTGATCGCGCTGGTGGAGCTGAACGGCCGCGAGCGCCACCTGCCGCACCAGTTGTCCGGCGGCCAGCGCCAGCGCGTGGCCCTGGCCCGCGCGCTGGTGGTGGAGCCGCGCGTGCTGCTGCTGGACGAGCCGCTGTCGGCGCTGGACGCCCGCATCCGCAAGAACCTGCGCGAGCAGATCCGCGACATCCAGCGCCGCCTGGGATTGACCACCGTCTTCGTCACCCACGACCAGGAAGAGGCGCTGACGATGTCGGACCGCATCTTCGTGATGAACCAGGGCAAGGTGGAGCAGGAAGGCGCGGCGGAGACCATCTACACCCAGCCAGCCACCGAGTTCGTCGCCCGCTTCATGGGCAACTACAATCTGCTGACCGCCGAGCAGAGCCACGCGCTGCTGGGCCTGGAAATCCGCGGCCACCTGGCGGTGCGGCCGGAATCGATCGAGCTGCTGGGCAACGACGATGACGCCGACGATCAAGCCCTGCCGGCGGTGATCCGCCAGCACCAACTGCTGGGCAACATCATCCGCTACCAGGTGGACGCCGGCGGCGCGACGCTGCAGGTGGACCGGCTCAACCGCCACGCGGCCGACCTGCTGCCGGCCGGCGCGCCGGTGCGGCTGCGCTTCGACCGCGACAATCTGCGCGAGGTGCGCTGAGCGTCAATCCGCGGGCTCGGTCCCCTGCTGGAAGTAATGCATCTGCTGGCGCAGGCTGTCGGCGCGCATCGCCACTTCCTGCGCCGCCGCCGACAGTTCCTCGCTGGCGGCGGCATTGTCCTGCGACAACTGGTTCAGCCGCCGCATCGCCTGGTTGATATTGCCCACCCGCTGCGCCTGCGCCGTCGCCTCGCTGGAAATCCCCTTCACCAGATCCAGGGTCTGGCGGCTGGACTCGACGATGTCGCTCAGCTGCTGGCCGGCGCTCTCCGCCAGCTCCACGCTGTCTATCGCCACCCGGCCGATCTCCTTGGCCGCGGTCTGGCTGCGCATCGCCAGCTTGCGCACCTCGTCCGCCACCACCGCGAAGCCCCGGCCATGCTCGCCGGCCCTCGCCGCCTCTATCGCCGCGTTCAGCGCCAGAAGGTTGGTCTGGTAGGCGATGTCGTCGATGATGTCGGTGCGTTTGGCGATCTGGCGCATCGCCGCTATCGTCTGCTGCACCACCCGGTTGCCCTCGGCCGCCTGCGCGCTGGCGGTGTCCGCCATGCCGCCGGCGTGATTGGCGTCGCCGGCCATGCTGAACATGCTGCAGGCGATGTCGTCAATCGCGCTGCTGCTTTCTTCCGCGTCGGACGAGGTTCGCGCCGCGCCCTGCGACAGGCCCTGCGACGCGGAATTCAGCTCGGTGGACGCGTTGGCCACCGCGTCGGCGTCCTCCTTCACCTGCAGGATCACGCCGGACAGCCGCTCGCCCATCTGGCGGATGTGGGCGGCCAGGCTGTGGTCGTCGCCGCGCCGCAGCGGCAGGAAGAAGTCCAGCCGGCCGGCGGACAGCTCGCGCATGCCCCGCGCCACCTCGTCCGGCTCCGCTCCCAGGGTGCGGATGATGTTGCGGCCCACCAGCACGGCCAGGCCGATCGGCAACAGCAGCAGCAACAGGCCCAGCAGCACCAGATAGCCGTACACCCGCGCGCTGCTCGCCTGCGCGTCCAGCTGTCCGCGGATCTGCTGCAACAGCTGGCCCTGCAACTGGTACAGCTCCGCCACCCGCAGGCCGGCGACGCGGAACCATTCATCCGGCGTCTCGCTCTGCATCGCGCCGGCGCCGCGCGCCAACACCGCGTCGCGGGCCGACTCGAACTGCCGGCTGCGGTCCATCGCCGCCCGCAGCGCTGCCTCGTCGCCGCCGTATTGCCGATATTGCGACCGGCACAGCTCTTCCTGCGACTCCACGCCGCTGACCAGCCGGAAATTGGTGATGCTGAAGCTGCCCACGGTCAGCACGCCGGTCACCAGCCCGCGGGTGCGGCTGGTGAATTCCTTCTGGCAATTCACCGCCGACCACTGCAACAGCAGGGCTTGCACCTCGGGCGTCTGGGCATTGAACAGGGTGATGATGCCGGACAGCTGCTCGATCATGTCCGAATAGCGGTTGAACTCCGGCGCGGGCGAGATGTGGCGGGCGTCGATGTCGCGGCGCAGCTGGTCCAGATCATTCTGCGTCGGCACGCTGTGGCCCAGATAGGCTCGCAGGCCGTCGGACAGCTCGTCCTGCGGCTGGGCTCGCAGCTTCTGCAACACGATATCGGCCGCCGCGCGCGCCCGGACCAGCTCGGCAGGCAGCGCCTGATGGCGGTTGAGATAACCATAGCCCAGCCCGCGCTCGACCTGCAGCTGCTGAATCAGCTCTCCCACCATCTCGATATTCGCGCTCAGCACCTGATCGCGATCCAGCACCTGCAGCAACTGTCGCTGATGCCAGGCGTAGCCTATCGCCACGCAGGACAGGGCCAGCACCAGCGGCGCGATCAGCAGCACCAGTTTGTGGGCAACCGTGAAGCGAACCCGCATATCCGTCATCCACCCCGAGCCGGAACACTTCCCACTATAGGAGAGGCTGGCCGCTAAGCGTAAATACCAGGGTGCGCGGTTCAGACCAGCTTCGTCAGATCCTCCGGCTGATCGATGTCCAACAGCACGCCCGGATCGTCCAGTTCCAGCCTCAGGGCCCCATTCCAGTCCAGGATGTCGCGCGCGCCGGCATCGCCCCGCAAATCGAGCAATCCGGGCAAACAATCCGCCGGCAGCCCGCGCGGATGGCCCGCCCGCCCCTGATAGCAGGGCAGCACCAGTTGGCCGTGCGCCAGCGCCGCCGCCACCTGGCTGACTGTGTGCGGCCGCACCGCCGGCATGTCCGCCAACCCCAGCACCAGGCCGCGGCAACCCGGCAGCCCCAGCGCCCAGGCGGCGGCGCAGGCCAGCGAATGCCCGATGCCGCCGCGATTGAGCCGGCAGGCCAGCGGCTGCAGGCCCAGCCTGCCGCACAGCTCCAGCCCGAAGGCGTCGTCTTCCGGCAACACCAGCGCCAACGGCCCGAGCCGGCCGATAAACGCCTCGGCGCTGGCCTCCAGCAACGTGCGGCCGTCCGGCAGCCGCGCCTGCCGCTTGTCGGCGCCGAAACGGCGCGCCTGGCCCGCCGCCAGCAGGGCGCCCGCCATCATGTCCGGCAACTCCTTTCCTCGCCATGAGCCCCCTCCCGGTGACAAGCGCTGCGGCTGGCGATCAGATCGGCGGCGATGGAGACCGCGATCTCGGCCGGGGTGCGCGAGCCTATCGCCAGCCCCACCGGTCCGTGCAATCTGTCCAGCTCTGCCGGCGTCAGGCCGAAGTACTCGGCCAGCCTCGCCTTTCGTTTCATCGTAGTCGTGGCCGAGCCCAGCGCGCCGACATAATGGCAAGGCAGCCTGAGCGCCTCCATCAGCGCCAGGTCGTCCAGCTTGGGATCATGCGTCACAGCCACCACCGCGGTGCGCTCGTCGCAGCCGAAAGCCAGCACCAGGTCGTCCGGCATCTCGGCCGACAGCGCAACGCCGCCCAGTTCCCAGCCCGCCGCGTACTCCTCGCGCGGTTCGCACACTGTCACCGCGTAGTCCAGCGTCTGCGCGATCTGCGCCAGATAGCGGCCCAATTCGGCGCCGCCGATGATCAGCAGCCGCCAACGCGGCCCGTGCAGCACGGAGAAACCCGCCTCATCCTCTGCGAAGGCGTCCGCCGGCCCTTCATTCAGCAGATAAGCCGCGCCATTCTGGTAATCGACCCGCCGCCACAGGCAGCGGCGCTGCCGCACCGCGGCCAGCAGCGCCTCCAGCTGCGCCGGGTCAGGCATCGTTTCCACCGCCACCCGGAGACTGTTGCCGCAGGGCAACCGGTAACGCTGCCTCTCCTCGACGCTGGCGCCGAAGCTGCGCACCCAGGCAGTACGGCCATCACCAAACACGCCGCCCTCGGCGATCTCCCGCCGCAGATCGTCCTCGACGCAGCCGCCGGACACCGAGCCGCAGATCACGCCGTCGTCGCGTATCGCCGCCAGCGCGCCGGGCGGCCTGGGGCTGGCGCCGTAAGTGCCCAGCACCGTCAGCAGCGCCACGCGGCGGCCCTGCCGCAGCCAGTCCAGCGTCTGCGCCAGCACGGTCTCGTCGTTGCCGCGCACCGCCGCGCTCATTTCGGACAGTAGGCGCCGGTATCGGCCCAGCGCCGCACCGCGTCGTGGAAATCGTTTTGCGACAAAGGCGGCAACGTGCGCCGCCCGCCCGGATGCCAAGCCCACTGCACCAGCGGGTCCGTCGTCATGTGGGCGACCAGCGCGGGAACGTCGCGGTTGCCGTTGCGCGACTTGTCCACCAGCCGGCGGCACATCTGGCCGGCGCTCAGCCCCTCCCAGCCCATGCTCAGCGGCGCCAGGTGCCAGTTGGGCGCGCCCGGCACGCCGCCGTCGGCTGAATTGGCCGTCTGATGGCAGGCCAGGCACATCAGCGACGGATGGCCCATGTCCGCCGGTCCGCGTTTGATCATCTGCTGGTGCGGATGGCGGTCGTCGCCCTGGCGCGGAAAATCGGTGACGGTGTGGCAGTTCAGGCAACGCGGCGACTGCAGCACCCTGACCACATCGCCGAAGGCCTGCCGCGACGCGGCCGGGTCGCCTGCCGCCCACGCGGCCGGCAGCCAGGCGGCCAGCGCCCAGCACAAGACTATCGAGATTTTCATGTCCGTCTCCCTCACACCATCTGGTAGCCGTGCCGGCTCAGCGGCAGCTCGCGCCGCCTTTGGCCGGAAGCCGCTTGGATGGCGTTGGCCAGCGCCGGCGCGACCACCGGCACCGCCGGCTCGCCGGTGCCGCCCGGCGCTTCCTCGCTGGCGACGATGGAAACATCCACCTTGGGCGCCTGGAACATCCTGACGATGGGGTAACCGTCGAAATTCTTCTGCTCCACCTCGCCGTCCTTGAAGGTGATCTCGCCGAACAGCGCCGCCGACAGGCCGAACATGATGCCGCCCTCCATCTGCGCCGCCACCTGGTCGGGATTGACCACCACGCCGCAATCGACCGCGCACCAGACATGCACCACTTTCAATTCCTTGCCCTTGACCGACACCTCCACCACCTGGGCGATATGGGAGCCGAAGGACGTGTGCACCGCCGCGCCCAGGCCATGGCCCTTGGGCAGCTTGCGGCCCCAGCCGGCCATCTTCGCCGCCTCGCGCAGCACCGCCTGCTCGCGTGGAGCCTTGTCCATCAGCGCCAGCCGGTAAGCCACCGGGTCCTGGCGCGCCAGCCGCGCCAGCTCGTCGATATAGCTTTCCTTGGCGAAGGCGCTGTGGGAATGGCCGACCGAGCGCCACCACAGCACCGGCAGCGGGATCTCCGGCGTGTGCAGGTCCAGCGAGACCGCCGGCAGCGCGTAGGGCATGTCGTCGGTGCCTTCCACCGACACCGCGTCGATGCCGTTCTTGATCATCATCGGCGCGAACGGCGTGCCGGCGATGATGGACTGGCCGACGCCGGTCTGCAGCCAGGCGGCGGGCTTGCCATCGGCGGCTATGCCGCCGCGCACGCGGTCCAGCCACATCGGCCGGTAGTAGGCGCCGGCCAAGTCGTCGTCGCGGGTCCACATCAGCCGGACGGGCACGCCCTGGCCGTGATGCTTGGCCACCTCCATCGCCTCCTTCAGCCAGTCGGAGCCGACCGGCACCGCGCGCCGGCCGAAGCCGCCGCCCAGCAAGGTGGTGTGCAGCGTGACCTGCTCCGGCTTCAGCCCCGACATCGCGGCCGCCATGCCGGCGTCTATCGTCTGCGACTGGGTGCCGCTCCAGATTTCGCAGCTGCCAGGCTTCAGCCAGACCACGCAGTTCAGCGGCTCCATCGGCGAATGCGAGAGGTACGGCACCTCGTACCAGGCCTCCAGCTTCTTGGCCGCGCCGGCCAACGCCGCCTTGGCGTCGCCTTCGCTTCGATAAACCTGCCCGGGCTTGGCCGCGCGGGCGCGGTAATCCGCCCGCTGCCGGGCCGAGTCCCGCTCGGCGTTGGCGCCGCGGTCCCACTCCACCTCCAGCAGATCGCGCGCCTTCTTGGCCGGCCAGAAGCCATCGGCCAGCACGGCGACGCCGTTGCTGATCGCGAACACGTCCTTGACGCCGGGCACCGCTCTGGCCGCGTCGGCATTGAAGCCCTTGGGCTTGCCGCCGTAGCTGGGGCAGCGCTTGACCAGCGCGGTCAACATGCCGGGCAGGCGGACGTCCATCGCGAACTGCGCGCGACCATCCAGCTTCTCGTCGCCGTCCACCCGGTGCACGCGGGTGCCCAGCAGCTTCCAGCGGTGGCGCGGCTTCAGCTCCACCGTGTCCGGCACCGGCAGCTTGCCGGCGGCCTCGGTCAGCTCGCCGTAGCCCAGGCTGGCGCCGTTGGCGTTGTTGAACACCCGGCTGTTTTCGGCGCGGCATTGCGAAACCGGCACGCGCCAGCGTTGCGCGGCGGCCAATATCAGCATGTCGCGCGCGGCGGCGCCTATCTTGCGGTACTGGTCATAGCTGGACAGCGTGCTGGTGCTGCCGCCGGTGATCTGGATATGGAAGGCGGTATGGACGTAGATGGGCGCCGCCGGGGCGGACACCACCTTGATCCGGTTCCAATCGCATTCCAGCTCCTCGGCGATCAGCATCGCCAGCGAGGTGTAGATGCCCTGCCCCATTTCCGACTTGTTGCTGACGATGGTGACGCCGCCGTCCTTTTCGATGCGGACGAAGGCGTTGGGAGAAGGAATGGCGTTCTTGGCCTCGGCCGCTTCGGCCCTGCGCCCGCCCTCGCTCAGAACGAAACCCAGGCATAGCGCGCCGCCGACCGCGCCGCTCATTTTCAGGAAACTGCGGCGGGACACTCCGGTAGTCGTCATCCTGGTCTCCTACAGCAGCTTGGCGGCGGCGTGGATGGCCGCGCGAATGCGGGGATAGGTGCCGCAGCGGCACAGGTTGCCGCTCATCGCCAGGTCGATGTCCTGATCGGAAGGATGGGGATTGGCACTGAGCAAGGCGGTGGCGGCCAGCACCTGGCCGCTCTGGCAGAAGCCGCACTGCACCACGTCCAGCTCATGCCAGGCCTGCTTGACCGCCTGGCCCACCTTGTCGGCGTTGCCTTCCACCGTGGTGATGCTGTCGTCCGCCGCCAGCGTGGAGATCGGCGTCACGCAAGAGCGGATCGGCAACCCGTTCTTCAACACCGTACAGGCGCCGCACAAGGCCGCGCCGCAGCCGAACTTGGTGCCGGTCAGGCCCAGTTCGTCGCGCAATGCCCACAGAATGGGCGTGTCCGGAGAGGAGTTAAGCTCCACCTCCTTGCCGTTGATGGAAACCTTCATGCCTTGCCTCCCGAGCCGAGAAACAGAAGACGACGGCCATGCCATGGCCGCCGTCCGGATGCGAACCGGCGCCGGGCGGAATCCCGCCTCGGCGCCGCTGCAATCACTATAGGCGCTATCGGTTCAGACTCAAGCCGGCGGGCCCGCTCAGCCTCCCCGCTGCAGGCAGCGCTGGTAGCGGCCGTCCACGCGGCGCGCGAACCACTCGGTGGTCAGCTTATGGGTGAACTTGGGGCTGACCAGCACGATCTGCGGGATGATTTCGCGTGGGGCCTTGGGGCCGGCCAACGCGAACACTTTCTGGTACAGCGGACTCTGGCCGAAGCCGGACAGCTTCTCCAAGCGCAGGTCGCGCATCATGTCGGCGTCGCTGATGCCCAGCCGGCCGGCGATGGACTGCAGCGCGCGCTGGGTGTCGCTGGTTTCGCCGGACAGCACGCGGTTCATCTTGTCGCTGTAGAGCATGATGTCGCCGTCCAGCGCCAGCTTGCGGCCGGACAGGCGGGCCACCGCCTGCTGGAAGGCGGCGTTGCGGCTGGCGTAGCGGCCGGCGTTGTAGTCGGCGAAGCGGTACACCATCTCGTGGTACGGCGCCGGGTACTGCAGCAGGATGGCGGTGCCGAAGTAGACGCTGCCGCGGCGGCCGAACACCTCGTCGCGCAGGCTGGAATAGCTGTACGGGTACGGCCAGGCGCGGATGTGGGTTTCGGCGAAAGCGACGCTGACCTGCATCGGCCCGCCGTCGCGGATCGGATTTTTATGCTCGAAGATGGTCTGGCCGAACGGCAGCTCGCGCACCATGTCCTCGTACAGCGCGTTCATCTCGCGCTTGGTGCGCAAGGCGTCCACCCGCTGCTTGAAGGTGCGGCCGTCCGGCGATTTCTTGCTCATCGCCGCGTCGACGACGAACTGCGGAATCAGGTACTTCTGCCGGCGCTGCTCGATCTCGCCCCAGACGATCCTGGACAAGCCGGGCACCACCGGGTCTGGACTGAAGCCGGACTCCTGCTCCGCCACCGCCAGCACCGCGCAGAAGAACTGCGGCGTGTATGGAATCTTCAGATGGCTGAACGCGCCCATCACGTCGTTGCTCCAGCCCTTGCGGTCCGGGATGCCCGGCAGCAGCAGCCGGTCCAGCAAGGCGCGGCCCTGGCTGTCGGAAATGGCCGCAGGCGGCTGCACCGGCCGCGCCACCGGGCGAGACGGCAGCGTCACGGCCGGCGCGGAGGCCGGCTGGGGCGGAACCGGCACATCGACGGCGGGCGCGGAGGCGGACATGTCCGGCGCGACGATGGGCGCCGGTGCGGAAGCGGGATTGGGGGGCGTGGCGCAGGCGGCCAGCAGCAGGCTGCCTGCCAGCAGGGTCAGACGGGCTTTCAACGTGTTCTCGCAGACGGGCAAAAACGGCAGTGTAGCCCAGCGCGGGCCCATTTGGCATGTCCGCCGTCAACGCAGATCGAAACGGGCCATGCTGCCGTCGGCGCGCATCGCGGCGATGGCGCGGTCCAGCCGGGCGATCAGCGCGTCGTCGACTTTCCGGTTGCAGGCGAAGGATACGTCCAGCGTATCCATCACCCAGGCTACCCTGGGCGGCGGCATGTCCAGACGCTTGGCCAGCGACGAAATGCCGACGTCCAGCATCGCCCACAGGTCCAACCGGCCCAGCCGCAGCTTCTCCAGCCCGCTCAGATAATCGGCGCTCTCCTCCACCGCCACGCCCCGCTCTTTCAGCCGCGCCGCCGCCATGGTGCCGCGCATCGCCCCCACCCGCAGCGACTGAGCCTGTTCCAAGCCGCCCAGCTGACGGCCGTCGTCCGCCCTGGCCAGCAACACCAGGCGCATGTGCAGCAGCGGCGCGGTCCATTTGTACTTCGCCTGCAATTCGGGCAAGCGCCCGACGGGAAAGCAGGCGTCGGCCTGCTGTTCCACCAGCAGGCGGGCGCGCGCCTGGGGATAGGCCTCGAAGCGCAGCGCCACGCCGGCCCGGCGCCCCACTTCCTTCATCAGGTCGACGCCGGTGCCTCGCATGGACTCGCCGTCCGGCGCCAGCTCGATGACGCCGGGAATCTGCGTCAGCAGCATGCGCAGGGTTTCCGCTTGCGCCCCCCCCACCTGCAACGCGCCCAACAAGACCGCCGCCGCTCGCCATCCAGACATCGTCTCTCCAGGCTATCCGTACTGTCTGAACCATAGCAAAACGGGGAGCCATCGCTCCCCGTCTTCTCATGCCGGCGTCAGATGCCGGCCAGCATGATCCAGCCTATCAGCAAGGGTGCCAGCGCCATGCAGAAGCCGCGCATGCACTGCATCGCCCGCGGCGAGCGGCCCGATGACAGCTCGGCCTTCACCACCGGCCAGGCTTTCCAGCCGACAAACAAGGCCAGCAGCAATTCGCCGGCCGGCATCAGCAGCTTGGAGGTGACGAAGTCCAGCAGGTCGAAGAAATTCATGCCGCCCAGCTGGTAGTCGCCCCACACGCCCAGCGACAGCGAGGCCGGGATGCCCAGCAGGAAGGTGCCGGCGGCCATCAGGATGGCGGCGGCGCGGCGCGACAGGCGCAACTCGTCGATGGCGAAGCTGGTCACCACTTCCAGCAGCGAAACGGAGGATGTCAGCGCCGCCAGCAGCAGCAGGCAGAAGAACATCACCGCGAACAGCTGCCCCAGCGGCAGGTGAGCGAACACCGCCGGCATGGTGATGAAGGTGAGGCCGGGACCCGCGGATGGATCGAAGCCGAAGGCGAACACCGCCGGCAGCACCATCAGGCCGGCCAGGAAGCAGGTGGCCACCGTCAGCGCGATCACCCACAGCGCCGAGCTCACCAGCTTGGATTCGCGGCCGACATAGGAGCCGTAGGTGATCATGATGCCCAGGCCCAGCGACAGCGAGAAGAAGGCCAGGCCCAGCGCGTCCACCAGCATCGCCGCGCTCACCTTGGAGAAGTCCGGCGCGACGAAGTAGCTGACGCCCTCCAGCGCGCCCGGCAACGTCAGGCCGCGCGCGATCAACACCAGCATCAGCACGAACAACGCCGGCATCAAAAACTTGGACAGCGCCTCGATGCCCTTCTGCACGCCGCCGATCACCACCGCCAGCGTCAGCAGCGCGAAGCCGCCGTGGTAGAGCACCGGCTGCACCGGGTCGCTGATGAAGCCGGTGAAGATGGCCCCCAGCGCCTTGGGATCGGAAGTCATGATGCTGCCCTGCAGCGACTTGACGATATAGGCGACGGTCCAGCCGCCCACCACGCTGTAAAACGACAGAATGAGGAAGCACACCAGCACGCCCATATAGCCGATCACCGGCCAGAAGCCGCCGGCCAGCTTGCGGAAGGCACCGACGGCGCCGGCGTTGGCGGCGCGTCCCAACGCCATTTCCGACACCATCAGCGCCAGGCCCAGCGTCAGGCAGATGCCGAGGTAAATGAACAAAAACGCCCCGCCGCCATTGGTGGCGGCCACGTAGGGAAACTTCCAGATGGCGCCCAGCCCGATGGCCGAGCCGGCTGCCGCGAGAATGAAACCGAGGCGCGAGCCCCATTGAGATCTAGCCATGTCCTGTAAATCTTTGTCGTGTAATAGGTTTTATGTGTGCCGCCACGCGCGTTCGGGCACGCGCAATCGCCCCGCCGAAACGGAGCCGGTCTAACGTGCACGGGAAGCGCGCGATGCCGCGGCGTCGCCGAACGTCCGCGCCTGCCGATGCGGCAAACCGCGGAGTCGAGATGTCCGTCGCGCGCATTACGGGCCGCTGGAGCGAGCCGCGCCGCCTGCGCGGCGGAACCGGGGGAGGAAGCCGTCTGTTGAACGGTTGCTACTGGCGCTCCGGGGTGGTGGAGCCTGCCAGTCCTCGCGATGCATCTTGGAGATGCGTTTCAGAATGTAACACGATTGCGAGCAGTCTCTAATTCATGCCAGTGTAAATAGTCGTTTACATGACATTCACTAGGTAAAGAATCAGCCGCCGGCAGGACAAGACCGGCGGATTTCCGCGTTGCCACCAGCTTCCGCCTGCGCCGACCCGCCCGCTTAACACTTTATTCACCATTGCAAAACAAACACATCACTTTTATTGCAATTGAAACATAAGCCTTATTCATCATCACTAGAATGACTCTCGCATTAAAACAATGTCATTAAAACTACAAGGGTCATGAAATGAAGAAACTTGCTTTGGCCGCCTGCCTGCTGGGCGTTTCCTTCGCCGCGCTGGCGGACGCCAAATCCGACTGCCGCGCCGCCGCCGGCAGCTATCTGACCGGCACCGTGGTGAGCGGGCCGACTTTCGCCTCCGGCCAGTCGCTCAACGGCGTCGAGCTGTCGCACACCCACGTCCGCCTGCGCGCCGACCAGGACGGCCGCACCTACGACGTGGCGATGGACAATGTCTACGCCTACGGCTACGACTACGCCGGCGAAGACGTTCCCTCCCCGCTGAACACCATTCAGCAAGGCGACCGCCTGCAGCTGTGCGGCCAGCTGTACACCAGCGGCGTAGGCATCCACTGGGTGCATCCCAACTGCGGCGCGCAGCCGACCAGCCGGCAGCCCAACGGCTGGGTGAAGAAGATCTACAACGACGGCACGGTCAGCGACAACTACGAAGCGAACACCGAATACTGTCAGCTCTGGCAATAAGAAGCCGCCATCTTCATGCGAAAAGCGCGCCCTCGGGCGCGCTTTTTCATGGTTCTGCCGCTTGCCAGGCCGGACTGGCCGGCCGGTTGTCCCATGCGCGCGAAACGATGCGCCGCCGATTCCGCCCTATCCCGGCGAAAAGCCCGCCCAGCCTGGAACACAGATATCTAATTGAAAATTAAGCAGTTAATCTTCATCAAACAACGTGAAAATGGCGAAAACTATGAATAAACTAAGTAGAAGAACGTAGTGTGCTGCGACGCCTCCCCCGGGTGCCCGAGCCGCGTCATTACCTTCGGCAGCCACGGGAGACGGAGAGATGGTTACATTGCAGGCATTCCAGCCATTGATAGACACGGTGCAAGGCAGCCTGCTGCTGGCCTCGCCCGAGGATGGCCGCATCTACTGCGCCAACCAGCTGGCCTGCATCCTGCTCGCCAGCCCCCAAAGCGAGCTGCTCAAGTCGTCGGTCTACGATTTTCTGCCGGACAAGACCGAGGCTTACAACATCTGCCGCGAGCTGGCCGGCAACAATATGATCTACAACCGCGGCATGCAGCTGAGCACCGGCACCGGACGGCTGTTCGACGTCCAGCTGTCGGCGCGGCGCATCATGCTGGATCAAGTGCCGCTGCTGGTGGTCAGCTTCTCCGACCGCACCGAGACCAAGGTGCTGGGACAGCTGCTGGATTTCGAGCGCCAGCTGGTGGAGCGCTCGCTGAGCATCGTCAAAACGCTGAAGGAAGAAGGCCGGCAGAACGAAGACGAAGACAAGCTGACCGGCGTAGTGGGCATGCACAGGCTGATGTCCAGCGCGCATGCAGAAACCAGCCGCGCCAAGCGTTACGGCGGCAGCCTGTCCAGCCTGGCGCTGGAACTGGTCAACATCCCCGAGATGGTGCCGCGCGAGGACGACGGCTCCGCCTACAGCCATCTGATCCAGCTGGCGGGCAGCCTGTGCCTGCAAAGCAGCCGCGACAGCGACCTGGTGGCGCGCCGCAGCGCCAATACCTTCGTCATCCTGCTGCCGCACACGCCGATCGGCGGGGCCCATGAGATGGGGCGGCGCCTGATCAAATCGCTGCGCCAGCTCACCTTCCTGTATCAGGGCGCCGAAAACCAGGCGGCCGCCTGCGTAGGCATCAGCACGCTGCGGCCGGAGGAAGCCAGCCCCGCCCCCATGCTGGAGCGGCTGGAGGATGCGCTGACCAAAGCCCGCGCCGGCGGCGCCAACTACATCATCGAACTGCCCTGATCCGGCAGACCGAGATAGGCGCGCAACCGGGCCACGCGGGCTGGCCGGCCAAACATCCGGTACAGCTCCAGCCAGTCCTCGGCCGCCATGAACGGCAAGCCGTCCCGCAACATCACCCGCTGCGGATCAAACCGCCAGCGCAGCAACCCGTCTTCGCGCCGCACGGCGATGCCGGCCATCAAATCCAGTTCCACGCCGAACGGCGACCGATAACGGATGAAAACCTCGCTGGCGTAATCGGCGTGAACGGGACGAGGCAGCCGCTCCAGCCTGTCATCCAACGTTGCGGCGGCCGCCTCCGCGTGCTCAGGAGCCACGACGATGTCTAGATCGCGCGGCGCATTCTCCAAACCCAGCCGCCACAACAGCGCGCTGCCGCCGATTCCCCAGTCCAGGCCATCCAGAACCGGGGCCAGCTCATGCGCCAGAAGGATCGGCGCGGGAAGCGCGTCGGCAGCAAAGCGCATGGCGGCTCAGCCCAGCCGGTCCAGCAACTTCTGGTGGATGCCGCCGAAACCGCCGTTGCTCATCACCAGCACATGGTCGCCCGGCTTGGCTTCGGCGACGATGGCGCCGATCAGCGCGTCGAAATCGCCGAAGGTCTGCGCCTTCGCCCCCATGACTTGCAGCGCCTCGCCCGGATTCCAGTTCAGCCCCGCCGCCGAGCAGAACACCTTGTCGGCCAGCTCCAGCGAGCCCGGCAGCGCGTCCTTCATCGTGCCCAGCTTCATGGTGTTGGAGCGCGGCTCCAGCACCGCCAGGATACGCGCGGCGCCCACCTTGCGGCGCAGGCCTTCCAGCGTGGTGGCGATGGCTGTCGGATGGTGGGCGAAATCGTCATACACCGTGACGCCGTTCGCCATGCCCTTCACTTCCATCCGTCGCTTGACGTTGGCGAAGCGGGACAGCGCGGCTATGGCGTCTTTCACCGCCACGCCGGCGTGGCGGGCCGCGGCGATGGCGGCGATCGCGTTCAGGCGGTTGTGCTCGCCCATCAGGCCCCAGCTCACCGCGCCCTGCATCTCGCCGTTCAGCAGCACATCGAAGCCGCCGTCCTCGTGCAGCGCGCCCAGCTGCCAGCCGACGTCCGCGCCGAAATGCTCCACCGGGGTCCAGCAGCCGCGCTCCAGCACGCGGTCCAGATTGGCCTCGCGGCCGTTGCTGACGATGCGGCCGTTGCCGGGAATGGTGCGCACCAGATGGTGGAACTGGGTTTCGATGGCGGCCAGGTCGGCGAAGATGTCGGCGTGGTCGAATTCCAGATTGTTCAGGATGGCGGTGCGCGGCCGGTAGTGGACGAATTTGGAGCGCTTGTCGAAGAAGGCGGTGTCGTACTCGTCGGCCTCGATCACGAAGAAGGGGCTGACGCTGTCCGGATCCAGCGCCGGCTTGCCCGGCAAACGCGCCGACACGCCGAAATTCTCCGGAATGCCGCCGATCAGGAAGCCCGGCGCCAGGCCGGCGTCTTCCAGAATCCACGCCAGCATGGAGCTGGTGGTGGTCTTGCCGTGGGTGCCGGCCACCGCCAACACCCACTTGTCCTGCAGCACGTTCTCGGCCAGCCACTGCGGGCCGGAGATGTACGGCAGGCCGCGGTTGAGGATTTCCTCCATCAAGGGCTTGCCGCGCGTCACCACGTTGCCGATCACGTACACGTCCGGGTTCAACGCCGCCTGCTCCGCGCCGAAGCCTTGCGTAAGCTCGATGCCCATCGCCTCCAGCTGGGTGCTCATCGGCGGATAGACGTTGGCGTCGCAGCCGGTCACCTTGTGGCCAGCCTGTTTGGCGATGGCGGCGATGCCGCCCATGAAGGTACCGCAAATACCCAGGATGTGGATGTGCATATCGGTTCAGCGCAGGAAAAACAGACGAAACCGCAAGGATACCGGAAAGCCGGCCGAGCCGACACCGACGCGCCTCTGCGCCGCTCCCGGCATCCTCGGCGCGCGGCCGGACATTCCCGGCTGACGCCCCTTGTGCTACACCCAAATCAACAAGCGCCATCCGCGCTCAAGACGCGGAACAACGCCTGAGACAACCAGGGGAACCGCCATGATCGCGCCGAGAACGCTTTGCCTGCCGCTGGCCCTGTGCGCCGCGCAGGCCTTCGCCTGCAACGGCACCGTCACGCCGGAAACCGCGTCCCGGGTGGATGCTCCCGATCTGCGCGGCATCGCGGTGTTTCTGCCCCAGGTACTGGAAAACAGCGAATCAGGCCCCTTCGCCGACTTGCTCAAGACCATCGCCCGCCATTATCCGGAGGGGAAAATCAGCTTCGAGATCAAGCCGGTCAAACGCGTGTACCTGGACACCGACGACCAAGGCGCGGACTTCCGCTTCCCCATCATGAAGGTACGCGACAACGCCGACAGCGCCACGCCCTACCAGTTTTCCCACGAGATGATGGGCAAGGTCGCCTTCGTTCTCTACTCCAACAAGGCCAGGCCATTGCGCAAGATCGACATCCTGCGCACCGCCAACCTCGCCCGCTACACGGTGGAAGCGCCGCCGGTGAACTGGGGCTTTCCCAGCAAAAGCGTGGTCAAGCTCGAACTGTCGCTGAAGCAGCTGAATCTGGGCCGCATCGACGCGGTGCTGTGGGCGCAGGAGGAGGCCGACTATCTGGTGCGCAAGTACAAGCTGACCGACATTCACCGCGAGCATTTCGACGACTTCCCCGACGTGTTGTTCATGTCATGCAACCGCCGCGGCGACTTCGTCAACCAGGCGCTCAGCCGCGCGATACGCGCCGCGCGCGCCAGCGGCGAGCTGCAGAAGGCCTATGCCCGGGTGCATCTGCCCTATCAGGACTGGCAACCCAGTCCATGACCGCTCGCCGCGCCGGATGGCGGCCCCCTCTTTCCGACAAAAAAGCCCACCGCGTTTGCGATGGGCTTTTGCTTGCGGGCCGAGCCGGGATCAGAAGTGGAAGAACACCAGCGTCAGCAACAGGAAGCACGGCAGCAGCACCGCGCCCGACCACAGCATGTAGCCGAAGAAGCCCGGCATCTTGACGTGGCGGTGCTCGGCGATGGCCTTGACCATGAAGTTGGGCGCGTTGCCGATATAGGTCATCGCCCCCATGAACACCGCGCCCATCGAGATGGCGAGCAAGGTGCTGGCGAACGGGCCCATCAGCTCCGCGGCGTCGCCGGACGCCAGGTTGAAGAACACCAGGTAGGTCGGCGCGTTGTCGAGGAAGCTGGACAGGATGCCGGTCATCCAGAAGTACATGCCGTCCAGCGGCTTGCCGTCCGGGCCCGACACCGTCTGCACCAGGCCGGCCAGCGCGCCGTGGTCGCCGGCACGCAGGATGGCGATCACCGGCGCGATGGTGATGAAGATGCCTGCGAACAGCTTGCCCACCTCCAGGATGGGCAGCCAGTTGAACTCGTTGCCGGCGCGCACCTGCTTGGGGGTGATCCACAGCGAGGCCAAGGCCAGCAGCAGCAGGATCAGATCGCGCAGCAGGTTTTGCAGCTCAAGATGGACGCCGGGCAGCTCGAAAGCGATGCCGGGCTTCCACAGGCCTGACATCAGCACCGCGGCCACCACCCCGCCCAGCAGCCAGAAATTGCGCTTGCCGTGCAGCTTCAGCGGCTTGTCGTGGCTGGTGTCCACCGGCTTGAGCGTGCCCTCCTTCGCCTCTTTGGCGAACATGTGGCGGTCCAGGAAGTAGAAGATGATCAGCAGCAGGGCCGACAGCAGCAGCACCGGCATCAGCATGTGCTGGAAGGTCCAGCCGAAAGTCACGCCCTTGAGGAAGCCCAGGAATAGCGGCGGATCGCCCAGCGGCGTCAAGCCGCCGCCGACGTTGGCCACCAGGAAGATGAAGAACACCACCACGTGCACATTGCGCTTGCGGCCCTCGTTGGCGCGCAGCAGCGGCCGGATCAGCAGCATCGCCGCGCCGGTGGTGCCCATGATGGACGCCAGCGCGGTGCCTATGGCCAGGATGAGGGTGTTCAGCCGGGGCGACGCGTGCAGCGAGCCCCAAACCAGGATGCCGCCCGACACCGTGTACAGCGCGAACAGCAGCACGATGAAGGGGATGTATTCGGTGAACAGCGCGTGCAGCACCAGCGCGCCGGTATGCCCCAGCCCGAAGGCCGCGGCGAAAGGCAGCAGGAACAGCGCGGTCCAGACCGCGGTGATCTTGCCGAAATGGTGGTGCCAGATGCCGGGAGCCAGCATGGGAAACAGCGCGATGGACAGCAGGATGCCGGCGAACGGCGCGCCCCAGCCCAAGCCAAGCGTGGCGCCGTCCAGATCGGCGGCGCCGGCGAACGCGGGGAGCAGCAGCCCTCCCGCCAGTGCAATCAGTTTTTTATTCATCAGTCCTTCCCGAACGAGCAGGTGCCCGTGATGCCAAAACGCAGCCGCGGCTGCCGGAACATTCCCGGTTGTTGTTGGAAGCGGACCGGCTTCCGGGTGCCGGTCCGCCTGGGCGGCCCCTCCCGCCCATGGCCGGCCGCGTCGAAACGGCCGGCGAATTCGGCAAGACGCCCGCGTCGGGCATCCCGCCGGCAGCGCTTAGCGGCTGCCTTTTTGGATGAACTCGATCTTGTAGCCGTCCGGATCCTCGATGAAGGCGATCACGGTGGTGCCGTGCTTCATCGGGCCGGCCTCGCGCGTCACCTTGCCGCCCTTGGCACGCGCCATGTCACAGGCGGCGTAGGCGTCTTCCACCTCGATGGCGATGTGGCCGTAGCCGCTGCCCAGGTCGTAGGATTCGGTGTCCCAGTTGTGGGTCAGCTCCAGCACGGTGTGGGCGGCCTCGTCGCCGTAGCCGACGAAAGCCAGCGTGAAACGCCCTTCCGGAAAATCGTTGCGGCGCAGCAGCTTCATGCCCAGCACTTCCTGGTAGAAGGCGATCGAGCGATCGAGGTTGCCGACGCGCAGCATGGTGTGGAGCATTCTCATGGCGTTTTCCTTTTTAAAGATCAGTCTAAGACAAACAAGCCGCCGCCGTGCTGGCGCAGCCAGCGGCGGGCGTCGCGCCAGCCCGGGCAGAGACGCTCGGTCTCGGCCCAGAACGCCGGCGAGTGATTCATGTGTTCGAGATGGGCCAGCTCGTGGGCGGTCACGTAATCGACCACCGCCAGCGGCGCCTGCGCCAGCCGCCAGTTCAGGCGGATGCGGCCATCTGCGCTGCAACTGCCCCAGCGGGTGCGCGCCGACGACAGCTGCAACCCGCTTGGTTTGCGGCGGCAATGCGCGGCCAAAAGGGAAAGGCGGCCGGGAAACAGTGTCGCCGCCTCGCGTTTCAGGAATTTGGCCAGAACGGCTTTCAGCGCGGCAGCGTCGCCGTCGGCGACGCCCGCCACCAGCAACTCGCCGCCCTCGCGCCGCGCCGCCTTGCGCGCGCCGCCTGTCAGCCTGATAGCCAGCTGCTCGCCCAGCAGCGTCAGGCTGCTCAACGCCTCGCCGGCCGCCAGATGGCTGCGCTGGCGCAACACGTGGCCGACGATCCAGTCGTAGCGCTGCTGCAGCACTTGATGCAAACGCTGTTGACTGACACCCGGCGCGGCGATCAGTTCCACCACCCCGCCGTGGACCTTGATGCCTATGCTCTGACGCGACCGGCGCGTCAGCAGCACGGGCACCTCGCCGTCAGGCAGAGGCAGGCGGTGCCAGACGCTGGCGTTTTTCATCGGGATGGGCGAACGGGCCGACGCCGCCGATTTCGCGCTGGCGGGCCTCGATCCAGGCCTCGGCCTCGGCCATCATCGCCTCGGGGCCGGTTTCTTCGCCGGGATGGATGGCGGGGCCGATCACCACAGTGATCTCGCCGGGATATTTCAGGAAGGCGTTGCGCGGCCAGAACTCGCCGGCATTATGCGCCACCGGCACCATCGGCATGTCGAACTGCTTGGCCATGCGCGCGGCGCCCAGCTTGTACTTGCCGCCCACGCCGGGCTTGGTGCGGGTGCCCTCCGGGAACACGGTGATCCAGAAACCGTGGCGTTTGCGCTCCAGGCCCTGGTCCAGCAGCCGCTGGTTGGCGCGGGCGCGGTCGGAGCGGTTGATGATGATGGGGTTCATCAGCACCAGGCCCCAGCCGAACAACGGAATCCAGGTCAGCTCGCGCTTGGCCACATACACCTGCCACGGGAAGATTTTTTGCAGCGCCAGCGTTTCCCAGCCGGACTGGTGCTTGGACGTGATCACCGACGGCACCGACGGAATATTCTCCGCGCCGATCACCTTGTATTTCAGGCCGATCACATGCTCAAGCATCCACAGCAGGGTCATCGCCCAGCTCACGCCGAACACGTGGCGGCTGCGGCGCGGCAGCGGCGCGGCCAGCATCAGCAGCAGGAAAAACACCGGCGTGGCGATAATCAGCACCACCCAGTACAGCAAGTTGCGTATCCACAAACCAATCATGCTTTCAGTCTCTGCCTCAATGATGGTTGATCAGATGCTCGGCGGCATCGTACAGGTCGTTGAACACCAGCGTGGTCTCGGGCAGGCCGCCCTTGGCCAGCGTCTTGGCGCCCTTACCGGTCTTGACCAGGATAGGCTGGCCGCCGACGGCGGCGATGGACTCCAGGTCGCGCAGGCTGTCGCCTATCATCGGCAGGCCTTCCAGCTTGACGTTGAAGCGCTCGGCGATCTCCAGCACCATGCCGGGCAGCGGCTTGCGGCATTCGCAGCCGTGGTCCGGCCCGTGCGGACAGAACACCACCGCGTCGATGCGGCCGCCGGCCTGGCCGACCAGCCGGTGCATCTTCTCGTGCATCGCGTTCAGCGCATGCATGTCGAACAGGCCGCGGGCGATGCCGGACTGGTTGGTCGCCACCACCACGCGCCAGCCGGACTGGGTCAGGTTGGCGATCGCCTCCAGGCTGTGATCCAGCGGCACCCATTCGATGGTGTTCTTCACGAAATCGTCGCGATCCTCGTTGATCACGCCGTCGCGGTCCAGAATGACTAGCTTCACCCGATAATCCTTTCACGCAGCCATCTTGTCAAAACGGGAGGCCGGCCGCGTCGCCGCGACCCCCTCCCATCCATTGCCTGCCCGCCGCTTATTCCGCCAGCAGCGAAATGTCGGCCACGCGATTGAACAGCGCGGCCAGGCTGGCCAGCAGCGCGATGCGGTTGGCGCGCACCTTGGCGTCCTCGGCCATCACCATCACGCCGTCGAAGAACGCGTCCACCGGCGCCTTCAGGCTGGCCAGCTGCGACAGCGCCCCGGCGAAGTCGTGGGCGGCGAACTTGGTCTCCACCGCCGGCGCCAGTTCCTGCACCGCGGCGTACAAGGCCTGCTCGGCGGTTTCCTGCAGCAACGCGGCATCCACCGCGCCGATTTCGCCCTCGGCCTTCTTCAGGATGTTGTTGACGCGCTTGTTGGCGGCGGCCAGCGCGGCGGCTTCCGGCAGCGACTTGAACGCGGCCACGGCGGCCAGCACCGCGCGCACTTCGTTCAGGCGGCTGGGCGAAAGCGCCAGCACGGCGTCGATCTCATCGCCCTTGTAATCGGCGGCGAGGAAGTTCTTCAGCCGGTCCATCATGAAGCCGAACACTTCCTCGGCGACGTTGGCGGACAGCTTGCCGGCCGGGAAGGCCTCGGCGACGACGGCCAGCAGGCGCTTCAGGTCCAGGTCGGCTTCCAGCGCCATCCGCACCACGCCCAGCGCGGCGCGGCGCAGCGCGAACGGGTCCTTGTCGCCGGTCGGGATCAGACCGATGCCCCAGATGCCGACGATGGCCTCCAGCTTGTCGGCCAGCGCCGCCGCGGTGGCGATCTTGCCTTCCGGCAGCGTGTCGCCGGCGAAGCGCGGGTGGTAATGGCCCTCGATGGCGGCGGCCACTTCGGCGTTCTCGCCGTCGTGCTGGGCGTAGTACATGCCCATGATGCCCTGCAATTCCGGGAATTCGCCGACCATGTCGCTGACCAGATCGGCCTTGGCCAGATAGGCAGCGCGGGCGGCCAGCGCGGCGTCTGCGCCCAGCTCATGCGCGATGCCGCCGGCGATGCTCTGCAGGCGCTCGACGCGCTCCAGCAGCGAGCCGATCTTGTTGTGGTAGACCACGTTGGCCAGGCGCGGCAGGCGGCTGTCCAGGCGGTGCTTCTTGTCCTGCTCGAAGAAGAACTTGGCGTCGGACAGACGGGCGCGCAGCACGCGCTCGTTGCCGCCGACGACGAAGGACGGATCCTGCGGATCGACGTTGGACACCAGCAGGAAGCGGTTCATCAGCTTGCCGTTCTTGTCCAGCAGCGGGAAGTACTTCTGGTTCTGCTGCATGGTCAGGATCAGGCATTCCTGCGGCACTTGCAGGAACTCGGCCTCGAAGCCGGCCTCCAGCACCACCGGCCACTCCACCAGCGCGGTCACTTCGTCGAACAGCTCATCCGGCGCGGCGATGGTGGCGCCGAGCTTGGCGGCGGCCTCGGCCAGCTTGTGGCGGATCAGCTCGCGGCGCGCGTCGAAGCTGGCGATCACCTTGCCCTGCTCGTGCATCGCGCGGGCGTAGGCATCGGCGTTGGCGATGGCCACGTCGCCCTGCGACAGGAAGCGGTGGCCGCGGGTGGCGCTGCCGCTCTTCAGGCCCAGCACCTCGCCGTCAATCACCTTGTCGCCGTGCAGCATGATCAGGCCGTGCACCGGACGGACGAACTGCACGTCGGAATCGCCCCAGCGCATCAGCTTGGGCACCGGCAGCTTCTTCAGCGCCAGCGACACCACGTCAGCCAGTTGCGCGGACAGCGCTTCGCCCGCCTTGGTACTGGAATAGGCGTAGACATCCTGCTTGCCGTTGCTGACGATGGACAGTTCGGACACGTCCACGCCGCAGGAGCGGGCGAAGCCGGCCAAGGCTGGCGTCGGCTGGCCGTCCTTCATGCCGGCGGCGGCGGCCGGGCCCTGGCGGGTGATGCGTTGTTCCGGCTGCACGGCGAGCACGCCGGACAGCTGCACCGCCAGGCGGCGAGGCGACGCGTACACCACCGCCTCGGCGTCGGCGGCGGCGAACTGCATCTTCTTCAGTTCTTCGGCGATAGTCTGGGCGAAACTGGCGGCCAGACGCGGCAGGGCCTTGGGCGGCAGCTCCTCGGTCAGGAGTTCGATCAACAGGGTCGCGTTCATTCTCTCAAGCTTCAATTATCGGGATGCGGATCCCGCCGCCTCGCAAATCACCTTCATCATGGCGTGGGCGACCGAATCCTCGTTCACCGGCTGCCACTTCCAGGCATAGCGCGGCACCGGGAACATGGTGGAAAACAGATGCTTGTTGTTCTTGTCGAAATACTCGGAACCAACAAACACGTACTGATACTGCTTGCAATCGGCGTAGCCGGTGGTGCGGCGGATATAGAAGTTCAGCCGGTACGACTTCTCGTAGCGTTGCTTGGCGAAGCGTTCCTGGTTGATGAAATGCACCAGTCCGTCCTTGCCCAGCCACAGCGAATTGCCGTCTATCGCCAACTGCATCTGGCCGCCATCCTGATACACCACCCAGTCGGCGGCCGGCTGCGCCCAGGCCGGCAAAGCGAACAACAGCCAGAATGCGGCTTTGACTCTCATATCCACCCCCTGTCAGGCGCGACGACGATTGCCGCCGCCCCTAACAGCATAGACTTCCCTCGGCTCAGTCCTTGCGGCACATCGGGAAGCCCAGCGCCTCGCGGGCATCGTAATACGCCTGCGCCACGCCGCGGGACAGATTGCGGATGCGGCCGATATAGGCGGCGCGCTCGGTCACCGAGATGGAGCCGCGGGCGTCCAGCAGGTTGAAGGCGTGGCCGGCCTTCAGGATCATCTCGTAGGCCGGCAGCGGCAGGCTGGCGTCCAGCAGCGTCTTGGCTTCGGCTTCGTAGTCGTTGAACTGGCGGAACAGCAGCTCGACGTTGCTGTGCTCGAACGCGTACTTCGACTGCTCCACCTCGTTCTGGTAGAACACATTGCCGTAGGTGACCGGCTGGCCGTCCGGCAAGTGGGTCCAGATCAGGTCGTAAACGTTCTCCACGCCCTGCAGATACATCGCCAGGCGTTCCAGGCCATAGGTGATCTCGCCCAGCACCGGCTTGCAATCCAGGCCGCCCACTTGCTGGAAATAGGTGAACTGGGTCACTTCCATGCCGTTCAGCCATACTTCCCAGCCCAGGCCCCAGGCGCCCAGCGTCGGGTTTTCCCAGTTGTCCTCGACGAAGCGGATGTCCTGCACCGTCGGGTCCAGACCGAGCTCCCGCAGCGAGCCCAGGTACAGTTCCTGGATATTGGACGGCGACGGCTTCAGCACCACCTGAAACTGGTGGTGCTGGAACAGGCGGTTCGGGTTCTCGCCGTAGCGGCCGTCCTTCGGGCGGCGGCTGGGCTGGACATAGGCGGCGTTCCAGGGTTCAGGCCCCAGCGCGCGCAGGAAGGTGGCGGTATGGGAGGTGCCCGCGCCCACTTCAGTGTCGTACGGTTGCAGCAGCGCGCAGCCCTGGCGGTTCCAGTAGTGCTGGAGCGTGAGGATGATTTCCTGGAAGGTAAGCATAAAGGTGGTGTTGGAAAATTGAAGAAACAGGGGTCGATTCTACCCCCTGCGGCCGCTCACGCAAAGCCGGACGCCCTCGCCGCCAATTGCTTCGCCAGCCTTCGCCCCTTTCCCAGACAATCCGGCAGGGAGGCGCCGTCCAGCCAGTTGGCGCACAGATGCAGCCCCCTGCCGCTCCACGGCGCCGCCGCGCCGCGCAGCCTGCGCTGCAAGCCGGTGCCCTGCGGCAGCGCCTGCGGCCAGCGGGCCAGGTATTGCGCCAGCGGCTTGCCGCGCATGCCGAACAGCTTCTCCAGCTCGGCGTTGAGCCCATCGAGCAATGCGGCGTCGCTGCTCTCCAGCGATTCCGGATGCCTGCGGCCGCCGATGAAGCTGGTCACCAGCCGGGTGCCCGCCGGACAAACATGAGGGTAGATATTGCTGACCGTCAGGTGGCCCAGCGTCAGCGCCCCCTCCCCGCTCGGATGCAGCGCGCCGTAGCCGGGCAGCGGCCGGTCCATCGCCTCGCCGTCCAGCAAGGTGGACACCACCGCCAGCGGCGCGTACGGGATTCTCCGGCAGATGTCGGCCATCTCCGGCGCCAGCGGATGCAGCAGCTCGGCCGCGGCGTCGGCCGGCAGGGCCAGCACCACCCGCTCGGCCCGCGCCCACCCCTCGCGGGTGCGCAGCAGCCAGCCCTCGCCGTCGCGGCGCAGCGCGGTCACCGGCGCGCCCAGCCTCACGTCCAGGTCTTGCGCCAGCCGCCGCGGCAACTGCTGCAGCCCGCCTTGCAGCGTGCACATCCGGGCGCGCGCGGTCCTTTGCCGCCACAGTCCCCGCCACAAAGGCAGCGGCTGCGCCGCCGCCCGCGCCAACCGGGGAAGCGTCTCCTCCAGCGCCAGTTCTTCCGGATCGCCGGCGAACACGCCGCCGGCCAGCGGGTCCAGCAACTTGTCCAGCACCTCCTGGCCGAAACGGCGGCGGCAGAACTCGGCCAGGCTGGCCTCGGCCTCCTTGGGACTGCCCGGCCGCAGCAAGCCGCGCAGCAAGGCCCACTTGGCCGGCCAGCTCAAAAAGCTCCCCGCCAGCAACTGCCAAGGCCCGGATGGCAGCGGCCGGTACCGGCCCCGCTGCAGCACATGCCGCAAGCCGCCGCCCTGCTCCGGCCACAGCGGAGACAGGCCCAACTCGGCCAGCCACTGCTGAAGCTCCTCGTCCAATAACAGCATATTGGGCCCCTGTTCGCACAAGGCGTCAGCCGCCAAGGTGCTCACCTTGCCGCCGACGCGCTCCGCCGCCTCGAATACCCGTACCGCCACGCCCTGCCGTTGCAGCCACCAGGCGCAGGACAGCCCTGAAACGCCCGCGCCGATTATCGCGATCATCATCGTCTCCCAAAAAACCGTTCAAGCACGATTATCGCTGCCCCCGCCCCGCCCTCATTGACTGCGGTCAACAGCGGCCGGCATCGCGCGGGAACGCGAAGACTCGGTCGCGGCGGGCTATACCGATAGCAACCAGCCCAATGCGAAGAAATGCCGATGCAAAAAGCTCTCAGCATGAAAACCAGGCTCTGGCTCCTGGCCCTGATCAACCTGACGGTCCTGCTTCTGCTGTCCCTATCCTGCCTGGGCCAGCTGCGCGACATGGCGGAAAACACCCGGCGGGAACTGGAGCAAGTCAGCCGCGGCAGCCGGATCAACCATGCGATGCAGCTGGCCAATCTGCACTTCAAGGTGCAAGTGCAGGACTGGAAGGACGTGCTGCTGCGCGGCAACAATCCGGCCGACTACCAGCGCTACCTCGCCGCCTTCGAAGCCGAGCGCGCCATCGTCGAGCAAACGCTGGCCCAAGCCTCCGCCGCGCTGCGCGACGACGGCGAGTCCAGCGCGGCGATAGACGCGGTGCGCGACGAGCATCTCCGGCTGACCGTCCGCTACCGCGCGGCGCTGGCCTCCTTCCGCCAGGAAGACCCGCTCTCCGGGCAAGCCGTCGACAAGCTGGTGCGCGGCATGGACCGCGCGATGACCGATCAGTTGCTGCGGCAGAGCGCCCAGGTCCAGGACGGATTCGAGAAGATGCTGGCCGACCGGATCGCGGAAGCCGACCGCGGCTACCGCCAGACCCTGAGCCTGTTCATCGCCGTCGCCGCCCTCAGCCTGCTGGTCCTGGCCGGCGCCATCGGCCACATCGGCCGGGGCCTGTTCCGCCAGGTGGGCGGCGAGCCGGCGGCGGTGGCCGAGATCGCCCGCAGGGTGGCCGGCGGCGACCTGACGGCAAGGCCGATGCTGCGCGACGGCGACGATCGCAGCGTGCTGGCGGCGATGCAGCACATGGTGAGCCGGCTGACCGGAGTGATCGAGCAATTGCGGCTCGACGCCGAGCAGCTGAACGCCACCTCGTCCGAAGTCGCCGCCTCGGCGCAGGCGCTGAGCCAGAACGCGTCGCAGCAGGCCGCCAGCCTGGAGGAGACCAGCGCTTCGGTAGAGGAGATCGCGGCCACGGTGACTCAGAACGCTGAAAGCGCCCGCCTCACCGACGCCATGGCCAGCCAGGCGGCGCAAAGCGCCGGCGGCGGCGGCGAGGCCGTGACCCGCACCGTGGCGGCGATACGCGACATTTCCAACCGGATAGACGTGATAGACGACATCGCCTACCAGACCAATCTGCTGGCGCTGAACGCCGCCGTCGAGGCCGCCCACGCCGGCAGCCAAGGCAAAGGCTTCACCGTGGTGGCCGCCCAGGTGCGCAAATTGGCCGAGCACAGCCAGACGGCGGCGCGGGAAATCGGCTCGCTGGCCGGCTGCAGCGTGGACATGGCGGAACAGGCGGGCGCGGCGCTGGACGAAATGCTGCCCGCCATCCGCAAAACCGCCAGCCTGGTGCAGGAGATCGCGCTGGCCTCGCATGAGCAAAGCGAAGGCCTGCAGCAGATCAACGCCGCGGTCAACCACCTGTCGCTGGCCACCCAGATGAACGCCTCCACCTCCGAACAGCTGTCCGCCGCCTCCGACCAGTTGAACACGCAGGCGGAACACCTGCGGCGGATGATCGCCTATTTCCAAACCGCCTGAGCGGGCATGAAAAAAGCGGCTCCTCGCAGAGCCGCTTCGCATGCGGTGGAAACGGGACGATGCTCAGCGCCAATCCAGAATCACTTTGCCGCTTTGGCCGGACAGCATGGCGGCGAAGCCCTGCTCGAACTCGTCCACCTTGAAGTGGTGGGTGATGATGGGGCTGATGTCCAGACCGGACTGGATCAACGCCACCATCTTGTACCAGGTCTCGAACATCTCGCGGCCGTAGATGCCCTTGATTTCCAGGCCCTTGAAGATCACCTGGTTCCAGTCGATGGCGGTGTTGGACGGCGGAATGCCCAGCAGCGCCACCTTGCCGCCGTGGTTCATCGTTTCCAGCATCTGGCGGAAAGCCTGCGGATTGCCGGACATTTCCAGACCCACATCGAAGCCTTCGGTCATGTGCAGCTCCTGCATCACTGCCTTCAGGTCTTCGCGGGCGACGTTGACGGCGCGGGTGGCGCCCATCTTCTTCGCCAGATCCAGACGGTAGTCGTTGACGTCGGTGATCACCACGTGGCGCGCGCCGACATGCTTGGCGATGGCCACCGCCATGATGCCGATCGGGCCGGCTCCGGTGATCAGCACATCCTCGCCCACCAGGTTGAAGCTCAGCGCGGTGTGCACGGCGTTGCCGAACGGATCGAAGATGGAGGCCAGATCGTCGGAAACATCATCCGGAATCGGGAAGGCGTTGAAGGCCGGGATCACCAGGTATTCGGCGAACGCGCCTTCGCGGTTGACGCCCACGCCGGTGGTGTTGCGGCACAGGTGGCGGCGGCCGGCGCGGCAGTTGCGGCAATAACCGCAAGTGATGTGGCCTTCGCCGGACACGCGCTGGCCGATCTTGAAGCCCTGCACTTCCGAACCCATGCCGGCGACGACGCCGACATACTCGTGGCCGACGTGCATCGGCACCGGGATGGTCTTTTGCGACCATTCGTCCCAGTTCCAGATGTGGATGTCGGTACCGCAGATCGCGGTCTTGACGATCTTGATCAACAGATCGTTGTGGCCGACTTCCGGCAGCGGAACGTCGGTCATTTCCAGGCCGGGAGCGGCCTTCAGCTTGGCAAGCGCCTTCATGTCTCTATCCTTGGGCGCGCGGGCGTCTTGCCCGCGCCGCCTGTCATGCGGTCAAATCAGATTACGCCCAGCTCGCGACCGACCTTGGTGAACGCGGCCACGGCCTTCAACACCTGCTCTTCGCTGTGCGCGGCGGACATCTGGGTGCGGATGCGGGCCTTGCCCTTGGGCACCACCGGGTAGGAGAAGCCAATCACGTACACGCCTTCGGCCAGCAGCTTGGCGGACACTTCGCCGGCCAGGCGGGCGTCGCCCAGCATCACCGGGATGATCGGGTGCTCGCCCGGCACCAGGGTGAAGCCGGCGGCGGACATTTCCTTGCGGAACAGCTCGGCGTTGCGGCGCACCTTGGCGCGCAGCTCGGCGCCCTCGCCGCTCTTCAGGATGTTCAGCACTTCCACGCTGGCGGCGGCGATGGCCGGGGCCAGCGTGTTGGAGAACAGATAGGGGCGCGAGCGTTGGCGCAGCAAGTCGACGATAGGCTTGTGCGCGGCGACGTAGCCGCCGGACGCGCCGCCCAGCGCCTTGCCCAGCGTGCCGGTGTAGATGTCGACGCGGTCGGACACGCCGCAGTATTCCGGGGTGCCGGCGCCGGTTTCGCCGATGAAGCCGACCGCATGCGAATCGTCCACCATCACCAGCGCGTCATGACGCTCGGCCAGATCGCAGATGCCCTTCAGGTCGGCGATGATGCCGTCCATCGAAAACACGCCGTCGGTGACGATCAGCTTGAAGCGGGCGCCGGCGGCTTCAGCCGCCACCAGTTGCGCCTCGAGATCGGCCATGTCGTTGTTCTTGTAGCGGAAACGCTTGGCCTTGGACAGGCGCACGCCGTCGATGATGGACGCGTGGTTCAGCTCGTCCGAGATCACCGCGTCCTCTTCGGTCAGCAGGGTTTCGAACACGCCGCCGTTGGCGTCGAAACAGCTGGAATACAGAATGGTGTCGTCGGTGCCCAGGAAATCGGAAATCGACTTTTCCAGTTGCTTGTGGATGGACTGGGTGCCGCAGATGAAACGCACCGATGCGCAACCGTAGCCGTACTGGTCCATGCCGGATTTGGCCGCCAGCACCAGGCGCTTGTCGTCGGCCAGGCCCAGGTAGTTGTTGGCGCAGAAATTCAGCACCTGCTCGCCGCCGGCCAGCGCGATGCCGGAACTTTGCGGCGTGGCGATCACGCGTTCCGGCTTCTCGAAGCCGTCGGCCTTGATCTGGGCCAGCGTCGCCTGCAGGTGGGCAAGATAAGTGTGGTTCATGGCAGTCCTTTGGATTGGCGGGACGCGGGAATCGAACCCGCGTCCGCAGGCACCGCGCGCCGCTTATGGCGGCTGCGCGCCGAAACTGTCGCCATTTTAGCCCAGCCGCATGCGCGCTAGCAGTGACAGTTATCAGTGTTTTGGCGGCTCTCTGTCACCGTCATGTAACTTTTCCGAGGCATCGTCCTCCTCGTCCCAGTTCAGCGGCTTGACGCCAGGCGGCAGCTTGACCGGTGGCTCGCGTCTGGCCAGCCTGGCCAGCACGCCGGCCGCGGTGATGGCCGGCGCGGCGATCACCGCCAGCCAGAACCAGGTGGAGTGCAGCACATCCATATATCGCCCTTATATAGACAAACACCCCTCGCCGCTGTCTTGGCAAGGGGTGCGGCTCATCTATTCATGATATCAGCGCTGGCGCAGCAAGCGAGCCGCATCCATCGCGAAATAGGTGAGGATGCCGTCGGCGCCGGCGCGCTTGAAGGCGAGCAGGCTTTCCATCATGCACTTCTCTTCGTTGAGCCAGCCATTCTGGAACGCCGCCTTCAGCATCGCGTACTCGCCGGACACCTGATAGGCGAAGGTAGGTACATGGAAGGTGTCCTTGACGCGGCGGATCACGTCCAAGTAAGGCATGCCGGGCTTGATCATCACCATGTCGGCACCCTCCTCCAGATCCTGCGCCACTTCCTGGATCGCCTCTTCGATATTGGCCGGGTCCATCTGGTAGCTGTTCTTGTCGGCCTTGCCCAAGTTGGCGGACGAGCCCAGCGCGTCGCGGAACGGGCCGTAGAAGCCGGACGAATACTTGGCGGAGTACGCCAGAATCTTGGTGTGGATGAAGCCCTCTTCCTCAAACGCCTCGCGGAGGGCGCCGATGCGGCCGTCCATCATGTCGGACGGACCGAACACATCGACGCCGGCCTCGGCATGGCACAGGCCCTGCTTGATCAGGATTTCGGTGGTCTCGTCGTTCAGCACGTAGCCGTTGGCGTCAATCACGCCATCCTGGCCGTGGATGGTGTAGGGGTCCAGCGCGCCGTCAGTCATCACCCCCAGCTCCGGAAAGCGCTTTTTCAGCTCGCGCACCACGCGCGGGATCAAACCGTCCGGGTTGTAGGCCTCGCTGCCTTCATTGTCCTTGTTGCCGGTGATCACAGGAAACAGCGACAGCATCGGGATGCCCAGTTCCAGCGCCTCTTCGGCCACCGGCAGCAGCCTGTCCAGCGTCAGGCGCGGCGCGCCCGGCATCGACGGCACGTCCACCACCTGATTGCTGCCCTCCATCACGAAGACCGGGTAGATCAGGTCGTTGGTGGTCAGCACGTTCTCGCGCATCAACCGGCGGCTGAACTCGTCCTTGCGCATTCTGCGCATGCGGGTCACCGGGAAATAGCGATTAGCAAAAATCATGACGACAGCCCCTTAAAAAAGACATCGGCAATTGTACGCCCAATCCCCACGATGCGGCAGCGGGCTTTACGCATCGCCCCGATGCGTCCGCGCAGCGGCGGCCTTTCCGCCACGCGCCACCCGTGACGGCGCAGGACATCCTCGACTCGTTATCATGGCGAAAAAGCGAAACCGCCCATTTTTCAAATTCATTTAAGCATCCATCAGTTTTCCCAATGCCTGCCCTCACACTTCCGCATTCCACGCCGCAGGCCGACTCCAGCCTCTCCTCCCGGCGCAAGCGCTTGATCAAGCGACAACCATGATCAAGACAGACCCGTTCAACCATAGACGACATCCTTGATGACAAGCCTCCGCAGCGCATATCCGGCCACCCGCTGGCACTCATGCGCAGCGGAGCCTGGCTGCCATCAGCCCTGCCCTCATTCCCGAGCCATGGCTCTGCATGAACAAAACTCAATCATCATTAATTGTGCAATTGCAGCAAAATGCAAAAAAGCAACAAGCATTATCATTATTAACTAAAATTTTTATATTCCATACAAATCAATTCTTGCCAAAAATGCCATCCCCAGCATTAAAAACAAAAATAAATCACTGAATAGAAAGAAAATACCAATAAAGATTGAAATAAAGGCCTAAAAAATACACACGTCATTACAGCAAGCCATCCTGATATGTTAAGAAGTATGTCTTGACGGAAAACTCATCCCTCCCACACACTGCCGAACCTATCACGGCGGAATAAAAACAACACCGTCGGAAGGCGCCCCAGGGCAAAAAATCGAAACAAAGGGTTTTAGAGAAAATGAAGAAAATCGTACTCGCCGCCGCCGTGGCAGCGGCCATCCCGGCATTCGCCCAAGCCGATGTCAACATCTACGGCTCGCTGCGCACCGGCGTCTCCATCACCAAGAACAGCACCAACAACTACAGCTCCACTTTCGGCGTCGACGATTTCGGCAGCCGTATCGGCTTCCGCGGCAATGAAGATCTGGGCAATGGCCTGAAAACCATCTGGCAGGTAGAGACCGGCTTCTCAACCGACGGAACCAATGGCTTTGCCAGCACCGATTCCGGCACGCTGGCCAATCGCCAGACCTTCGTCGGCCTGGAAGGCGGCTTCGGCAAGATCCGCATGGGTTACATCACCGATGTGCTGGGCGACACCGAATCCACCGACAACCTGTACGGCCCGTACCGCGACAACATGGGCGCCGGCTTCCCGCTGTACGAAGCCACCGACGTGTTCGGCGCCTATGGCGACTCCCGCTTCAAGAACAGCGTCCGCTACGACTCCCCGGATTTCTACGGCTTCAACGCCTCTCTGCAATACGGCGCGGGCGAAAACAGCACCGCCGGCCAGATGAAGCAAGGCGATAAATACGGCCTGCGCCTCGCCTACCAGAATTCCGGCTTCTTCGGCGCCTGGGCTTATGCCGGCGCGATGAACACCAAGGGCGGCAGCAACAGCTCGACCAACCGTCTGGAAGGCGGCTACACCAGCGACGCGCTGTACCTGGCGGCGAGCTATCAGTGGGTTACGCTGTATGGCGACGCCCACGCCGCCAACAAGGACGGCTCGCTGAAACTGCCCGGCGTCGCCAGCCTGAGCCCCATCATCAATACCGGCATCAACAAGCTGGAAAACACCGGCTGGGCACTGAACGCCGCTTACACCATCGGCAACTTCAAGCCTTCGATACTCTACTCGAAGCGCAACGACGCCAAAGTGGACGGCATCCGCTACAGCCTGGGCGCCACCCAATGGGCCATCGGTCTGGACTACACGCTCAGCAAGCGCACGCTGCTGGAAGCCGGCTACGGCCAGGTGAAGGAAAACCGCGACGCTCAAACCATCAACAAGCACGCCAAGGACACTTCGTCCACCATCTGGGCGATGATGAAGCACAACTTCTAAGTCATCCCGGTTTCAGGAATGTGCGAACGGCCGCCCAATGGGCGGCCGTTTTGCTTTGCTGCGGCCAAACAAAAACGCCAGCCTGAGGCTGGCGTTTGGCACCGCTGGCCAACAGCGGCTTATTCGAAGAAATCGCGCAGCTTGTCCATGAAGGACTTGGAACGCGGGTTGTGGGTGGCCACATCGCCCTGGCTGATTGCCTCGAACTCGCGCAGCAGCTCTTTCTGGCGTTCGGTCAGCTTGACCGGAGTCTCCACCACCACATGGCAATGCAGATCGCCGAATTCAGCGCCGCGCACCGCCTTCACGCCCTTGCCGCGCAGACGGTAGACGCGCCCGCTCTGGGTTTCCGGCGAGATCTTCACCTTGGCCATGCCGTCCAGCGTCGGAATTTCCACCTCGCCGCCCAATGCCGCGGTGGAGAAGGAAATCGGCATCTCGCAATGCAGGTCCATGCCGTCGCGCTGGAACACCGCGTGCTGCTTGATGTGGGTGACCACATACAGATCGCCTGCCGGGCCGCCATTCTGGCCTGGTTCGCCCTCGCCGCCCAGACGGATGCGGTCGCCCTCGTCGACGCCGGCCGGGATCTTCACGTTCAGCGTCTTGGTGGTCTTCTTCTGCCCCGCGCCGTGGCAGCTGGTGCATGGATCGGTGATCTGCTTGCCGCTGCCGTGGCAGGTCGGGCAGGTCTGCTGGATCGAGAAGAAGCCCTGGCTCATCCGCACCTGGCCGTGGCCGCCGCAGGTGGCGCAGGTCTTGGGCTGGGTGCCCGGCTTGGCGCCGGTGCCGCTGCAGGTTGTGCAGGACTCGTGCGACGGAATGCGGATCTGTTTCTCGCAGCCGCGCGCCGCTTCTTCCAGCGAGATCTCCATGTTGTAGCGCAGATCGGCTCCGCGGTAGACATTGGAGCGCCCGCCGCCGTTGCCGCCCCGGCCGCCGCCGAAGATGTCGCTGAAGATGTCGGCGAAATCGCCGAAGCCGCCGAAGCCCTGGCCGCCGCCCGCGCCGGCCTGCGGGTCAACCCCGGCATGGCCGAACTGGTCGTAGGCGCCGCGCTTCTGGCTGTCGGACAGGATCTCGTAGGCTTCCTTCACCTCCTTGAACTTGTCCTCCGCTTCCTTGCTGTCCGGATTGCGGTCCGGATGGTACTTCATCGCCAGCTTGCGGTAGGCTTTCTTGATGTCGTCGTCGGAGGCGTCGCGGTTGACGCCGAGCACGTCGTAATAGTCTCGTTTGGACATCTTGCTGTCACTCTCAAATTCTGGTTGCCGCAGCAACAGGACCCACGCTCAGCGCGGCCGGTTGTCGCCCCATCTGTTTTAAAAAGCGGAAATGCGCCCTCATCGCCGACCACACCGACTGGAACGACTGGTAGGGCATGCCATGCTCGCGACAGGCTTCGGCGACTATCCTGCTCAGCGCCGGATAGTGGACATGGCTGGTCTTGCGGAACAAATGATGCTCGACCTGGAAATTCAGGCCGCCCATGTAAAAAGTCACCAGGCGGTTACCGCAAGCGAAATTGGCCGTGGTTTTCAACTGATGCACCGCCCACTCGTCCGCCATCTTGCCGTCGTCGCCCGGCAGCGGAAACGCCGCGCCTTCCACCGTGTGGGCCAGCTGGAACACCACCGACAAGGTCAGGCCGAACAGCAGGTGCACGCCCAGGAAGGCCAGCAGCACATGCGAAAACGGATGGTACAAAGCAGGCAAAACCAGCGCATAGCCGATATACAGCAACTTGGTGGCCACGAAATAAGGCCATTCCCACCATGCCCGCTTCGGCAGCGGCGTGTCGCCGATCTTGCCGCGTATCATCTTGTGCCAATCGCTGAACAGCAACCAGAACAGCGTCAACAGGCTATACAGGACCACCGCGTACCAATGCTGCAGCCGGTGCCAGGGCCGCCACGGCGTGGCGGGCGACAAGCGCATCAGGCTGCCCAGCGCGATGTCGTCGTCCTTGCCGTCGACATTGGTGTAAGTGTGGTGCAACACATTATGTTTCTGCTGCCACATGCTCTGGCTGCCGCCCAGCACTTCCATGCTGGAACCCATCAGCCAATTCACCCAGCGCTTGCGCGAATAGCTGCCGTGCGCGCCGTCGTGCATCACGTTGAAGGCGATCAGCACCAAGCCTTGCGTCAGGCCGAAACCGGCCAGCAGCGCCGTCCACAAATGCTCCGCGCCCCACACCAGCATCGCGTAGCTGAAACCAGCCAGCGCGTAGGAAAACACAGTCTTGAAATGCAATAGCCGGTTGCCGGTGTGGCGCTGGCCGGTTTGCTGAAAATAGGCATCAACCCGGGACTTCAGCGTTTCGAAAAACGGCCCGCGGGCCGAAAAGGTGATACGGGACGACATGCACTCTCCAAAAGACCGGACCTGAAGGCGTCACGCAAACGCCGATGACCGGAGCAAGCCCCGGGGCTTCCCGGAGGGCTTGGCCCGGTCATCTGGCGCCTTCATGACAAGACGGCTATCAGGCCTTGTCTTTCTTCACTTCTTCGAACTCGGCGTCAACCACGTTGCCTTCGTCCTTCTTGTCGCCAGCGGCGGCCTGCGCGCCTTCGGCGCCGCCTTCCGCCTGAGCAGCCTGGGCATACATGATCTCGCCCAGCTTCTGGCTGGCCTTGGCCAGTTCTTCAGCCTTGGCTTCGATGGCTTCCTTGTCGTCGCCCTTCACCACTTCCTCGGCCGCCTTGATGGCGTCTTCGATCTTGGCCTTTTCATCGGCGCCGATCTTGTCGCCGTGCTCGGACAGCGACTTCTTGATGCTGTGGATCAAGCCTTCGGCGTGGTTGCGCGCGGTCACCAGCTCGTGCAGCTTCTTGTCTTCCTCGGCGTTGGCTTCGGCATCCTGCACCATGCGCTCGATCTCGGCTTCGGACAGACCGGAAGAGGCTTGGATGGTGATGTTGGCCTGCTTGCCGGAAGCCTTGTCCTTGGCGGACACGTGCAGAATGCCGTTGGCGTCGATGTTGAACTCGACCTCGATCTGCGGAATGCCGCGCGGCGCCGGCGGGATGTCGCCCAGATTGAACTGGCCCAGCGACTTGTTGGCGGCGGCCTTCTCGCGCTCGCCCTGCAGCACGTGGATGGTCACCGCGGTCTGGTTGTCGTCGGCGGTGGAGAAGGTTTGCGAAGCCTTGGTCGGGATCGTGGTGTTCTTCTGGATCAGCTTGGTCATCACGCCGCCCAGGGTTTCAATGCCCAGCGACAGCGGGGTCACGTCCAGCAGCAGCACGTCCTTGCGGTCGCCCGACAGCACGGAGCCCTGGATCGCGGCGCCGACGGCCACGGCTTCGTCCGGGTTCACGTCCTTGCGCGGCTCCTTGCCGAAGAATTCCTTGACCGCGTCCTGCACCTTGGGCATGCGGCTCTGGCCGCCGACCAGGATCACGTCGGTGATGTCGGACAGCGACACGCCGGCGTCCTTCAGCGCCACGCGGCACGGTTCGATCGAGCGGGCGATCAGGTCGTCGACCAGGCTTTCGAACTTGGCGCGGGTGATCTTCATCGCCAAGTGCTTCGGACCGGTCGCGTCCATGGTGATGTACGGCAGGTTCACTTCGGTCTGGGTGGCGCTGGACAGCTCGATCTTGGCCTTTTCAGCGGCTTCCTTCAGGCGTTGCAGCGCCATCACGTCCTGCTTCAGATCGACGCCTTGCTCTTTCTTGAACTCGGTGACGATGTAGTCGATCAGGCGCTGGTCGAAGTCTTCGCCGCCCAGGAAGGTGTCGCCGTTGGTCGACAGCACTTCGAACTGGTGCTCGCCGTCCACGTCGGCGATTTCAATGATGGACACGTCGAAGGTGCCGCCGCCCAGGTCGTATACCGCGATCTTGCGGTCGCCTTCCTGCTTGGCCAGGCCGAAGGCCAGCGCGGCCGCGGTCGGCTCGTTGATGATGCGCTTCACTTCCAGGCCGGCGATGCGGCCGGCGTCCTTGGTCGCCTGGCGCTGGCTGTCGTTGAAGTAGGCCGGCACGGTGATCACCGCTTCGGTCACTTCTTCGCCCAGGTAGTCTTCGGCGGCCTTCTTCATCTTGCGCAGCACTTCGGCGGAGATTTGCGGCGGAGCCAGTTCCTGGTCGCGCGCCTTCACCCAGGCGTCGCCGTTCTTGGCTTTCAGGATTTCGAAAGGCATCAGGTCGATGTCCTTCTGCACTTCCTTATCCTCGAAGCGGCGGCCGATCAGGCGCTTGGCGGCATAAATGGTGTTCTTCGGGTTGGTCACCGCCTGGCGCTTGGCCGGCGCGCCCACCAGGATCTCGCCGTCTTCGACGTAGGCGATGATGGACGGGGTGGTGCGGTTGCCTTCGGCGTTTTCGATGACTTTCGGGTTGCCGCCTTCCACCACTGCCACGCAGGAGTTGGTGGTGCCCAGGTCGATACCGATGATTTTACCCATGATGTATTCCTTTTCTCTATTCGTTCCGGCTTTGGCTGGTTTGATAGCCAGAGCCTGTTGTCTCAATAAATATTGGCTATGCCGCGCTTTTCAAGAGGGCGGCATCCGCCTTTTTTATGCTTTGGCCTTCGCCACCACCACCATGGCCGGGCGCAGCACGCGGTCGGCCAGCAAATAGCCCTTCTGCATCACGCGCACCACGGTGTTCGGCTCGGCGTCGGACTCTTCCGCGCTCATCGCCTGGTGCTGGTGCGGATCCAGCTTGTCGCCGGCCTTGGGCGCGATGTCCTTGATCTGCGCCTTGTCGAAGGCGGAGACCAGCTGCTTCAGCGTCATGTCCACACCCATCTTCAGGGTGTCGATCTGGCCGCTCTGGTCCAGCAGCGCCATTTCCAGATAATCCTTGACCGTCACCAGCTCGCCGGCAAACTTGCCGATCGCATATTTATGCGCGGCCGCCACCTCGTCCTGCGCGCGGCGGCGCTGGTTGTCCAGCTCGGCGCGGGCGCGCAGCAGGGTGTCGTTCAGTTCGGCGATTTCGGCTTCCAGCCCGGCGATATGCTGCTCGGGGGTCTGCTCCAGCTCGGTATGCGCCGCGCTGGCGGTATCGGTCATTTCGTTTTCCACGGCTTCCGCCGCCTGGTTTTGGTTCTCTTGCATGACGTTTCCTCGGAATTGCACCGGCTAAATTGATGTCCAGACCCAAGGTAGGGACTTTCGCAGCGATTTCAAGCCCTGACTCGCATATCTCTACATCAAGAAAAAAATAGTCAATGCGCGTATTTCTACGGCTGATTTTTCGCAAACAATGCATTTGCCGCACTGAAATATTCGTTTGAAGCAGCACATTGTTAGCTAATGAAAATATTGGATTTTTTCTGTGCTGCACTGCACACAATGCGATTTTTTTGTGCTTATAATGGCCGCACACCAAGGAGAAAACCGTTGCGGCGGCGCAAAAAACGCAGCCCCGCTCGGCCAAGAAAAATCAGGTCGAACAGACCCGGTTTCGACAAAAATCCGGCACACCGGATACGCCGTACAGCCATCGAGGACGCCGGTTCGCCGGCGAGCACAGAAACGTTTCGAGAAGGGTTTCAACATGACGACTCGCGAACAACGCATTGCAGCGATCCAGAAAGACTGGGACGAAAACCCGCGCTGGAAGGGAATCAAGCGTGGCTACAGCGCCGCCGACGTCGAGCGCCTGCGCGGCTCGCTGCAGGTGGAGCACAGCCTGGCGCGCCACGGCGCGGAAAAGCTGTGGAAGCTGGTCAACAACGAACCGTACGTCAACTGTCTGGGCGCGCTGACCGGCGGCCAGGCCATGCAGCAGGTGAAAGCCGGCGTCAAGGCCATCTACCTGTCGGGCTGGCAGGTGGCGGCGGACAACAACGAATACTCGGCGATGTACCCGGACCAGTCGCTGTATCCGGTGGACTCGGTGCCCAAGGTGGTGGAACGCATCAACAACACCTTCACCCGCGCCGACGAAATCCAGCACGCCAAAAACATCGAACAAGGCGACAAGGGCTATGTCGACTACTTCGCGCCCATCGTCGCCGACGCCGAAGCCGGCTTCGGCGGCGTGCTGAACGCCTATGAGCTGATGAAGTCGATGATCCGCGCCGGCGCAGCCGGCGTGCACTTCGAAGACCAGCTGGCTTCGGTGAAGAAATGCGGCCACATGGGCGGCAAGGTGCTGGTGCCGACCCAGGAAGCGATCCAGAAGCTGATCGCCGCCCGCCTGGCGGCTGACGTCTACGGCGTGCCTACGCTGGTGATCGCCCGCACCGACGCCGAAGCGGCCGACCTGCTGACCAGCGACGTGGACCCCAACGACGAGCCCTTCCTGACCGGAGAGCGCACCGCCGAAGGCTTCTACAAGACCAAGAAGGGTCTGGAGCAGGCGATCAGCCGCGCGGTGGCCTACGCCGACTACGCCGACCTGGTATGGTGCGAGACCGGCACGCCGGACCTGGAGTTCGCCCGCAAGTTCGCCGAAGCCGTGCATGCCAAGCATCCGGGCAAGCTGCTGGCCTACAACTGCTCGCCGTCGTTCAACTGGAGAAAGAATCTGGACGACGCCACCATCGCCAAGTTCCAGCGCGAGCTGGGCGCGATGGGCTACAAGTATCAGTTCATCACCCTGGCCGGCATCCACAGCATGTGGTTCAACATGTACGACCTGGCGCAGGACTACGTGGCGCGCGGCATGTCCGCCTACGTCGAAAAAGTGCAGGAGCCCGAGTTCGCCGCCCGCGACCGCGGCTACAGCTTCGTGTCCCACCAGCAAGAAGTGGGCACCGGCTACTTCGACGACGTCACCACCGTGATCCAGGGCGGAACCTCTAGCGTCACCGCGCTGACCGGCTCCACCGAGGAAGAACAGTTCCATTAAGCCGCCACAAGCGGCGCACCCAAAGCCCGCGTACCCCGCGGGCGATGCCGCCCACCCTCACCGGTGGGCGGCATTTTCATATCCGGGAGACGACATGAGCTTGGCCACTACCGACCTGTGCGACGCTTTCGACGCGGAAATCCAGGTTCTGGACCCGATCTTTCAATCGTTCGGCGGCAACATCCGCTTTCACGGCCCGATCGCCACGCTGAAACTGTTCGAGGACAACAGCCTGGTGCGCGAGACGCTGGGCGAAGCCGGAAACGGCCGGGTGCTGGTGGTGGATGGCGGCGGCTCGCGCCGTTGCGCGCTATTGGGCGACCAGCTTGGCGAACTGGCGGTGAAGAACGGCTGGGCCGGCCTGGTGATAGACGGCTGCGTGCGCGACAGCGCGGCGCTGGGCAAACTGCCGCTGGGCGTCAAGGCGCTAGCCGCGCATCCGCGCAAGTCGGTAAAGCTGGGAAGCGGCCAGAAGGAACTGCCGGTGCGCATCGCCGGGGGGGACCTCTCGCCCGGCCAATGGCTGTACGCCGACGAAGACGGCGTGGTCGTCAGCCCCAGGCAGCTAGCTTAACGCCCACCCGGGCCCAAGAAGCCGCTTTTCAGTCCGCCCCGCGCAAGAAAGGGCTAATCGCTCAGCCGCCGCAGCGCTGATGCACGGGCAGCGCGCTCTGCGCGTTGGCGGTGCCCCACTCCAGCCGCTGCTCCCACCAGGTATGGTGCTCCGGCACCAGCACCTCGGGCGTGTCCAGCGAGGCGGCGGTGACGTCGATCTCTTCCGGGTCGGACTCGTGGAAATAGGTGAGCGTGGAGCCGCAATGCGGGCAGAAGCCGCGCGACACCGCCGCCGACGAGTGATACTGCATCGGCCGCTCGCCGCGCCACTCCAGCTCGTGCACCCGGATGGTGAACCAGGTGACGAAGGCGGCGCCGCTGGCCCGGCGGCAACTGCGGCAATGGCAATGGGTGATGTGGCATGGCGTGCCGCGCAAGCGATAGCGCACCGCGCCGCACAGACAGCCTCCGGTCAGGCCTACGCTCATCGACGCTCCTTCGCAGGATTGGAATGCGGCATCCGCCGCCTCTCCATTTCACTATGCCTCAGCCATGCTGCAAGTGCAAAAAAACCATTGCGCCAATGCCTTCAGACATCCCGGACAGATGGCAAACGCCGCATACAATGGAATATGCACTTCTCGGGAAACCGCCATGCGCCGCATCCTCTCCGCCGTCCTGCTCTGCCTGGCGCTGCCGCATGCGCCCGCTTCCGCTCAGGAGCCCGACCGCTCGCCGGTGCGCATCTGCGACGACGGCGATGAGTGGCCGCCGTACACCTATTACCGCCGGGCCGAGGGCAAGCCGACGACCGAAATCACCGGCTTCTCGGTCGAAGTGATAAGCGCCATTCTCGGCAAGCACGGCATTCCGTTCTCCATTGTCCTGCCGCCATGGAAGCGCTGTCTGGCATCGATAGAGGCTGGGGAGAACTACGTGATGGCGCTCAGCGCCAGCAAGAACCCGGATCGGGAGAAGCGCTTCCTGTTTTCAGCGCCCTACTACCAGACTCACTATTACGTGTTCTACGCGAAAGACCGTTTTCCCCAGGGGCTGAAGCTGGACAGCCAGGCCGACCTCAACCGCTATCGGCTGGGCGGCGTCAAAGGCTATGCCTACGCCAGCCTGGATAGCGTGGACAAGAGCAGAATGATACTCGCCGCCAGCTATACCGAACTGGTGAAGATGATGAAGGCCGGCCGACTAGACGTGTTCGCGGAAGACTATGAAGTGATGGCCGGCCTGGCCAGCGTCGGCACGCTGGACGTGATCGGCGACTCGGCGATAGGGCACGCGCCGCTGCCCGGCACCCACCCCAACCCCTTCCATATGATTTTCAGCCGCAAAAATCCGCGCGGCGAGGCATTGAGGCAGCTGGTCGACGAAGAGCTGGAATCGATGCGCCGCTCCGGCCAGTTGGCCCGCCTGCTGGCCAAGTACGTCAAACGCTAGCAAAAAAGCAAATCGCCGCGGGCGGCCCTTTCGGACTGCCGCGCGGCGACAAGGCGAAACAAATGGAAGATCAGGCCGGCTGGGTCGGCGTGGCGCCCTTCACTTCGGTGAGGCGGTTTTCGCCGTCGACGAACACCAGCTTGGGCGAGTGCCCCTTCAGCTCGGCGTCCTCGTACTGCGCGAACGAGGCGATGATCAGCAGGTCGCCCGGCGCGGCGCGGCGCGCGGCCGAACCGTTGACCGAGATCACGCCGGAGCCGCGCTCGGCCTTGATCGCGTAGGTGGCGAAACGCTCGCCGTTGGTCACGTTCCAGATCTGCACCTCTTCGTACTCGAGAATGTCCGCCGCTTCCAGCAGGTTCTCGTCGATGGCGCAGGAGCCGATGTAATGCAGCTCCGCGTGCGTGGTGGTCACGCGGTGGAGCTTGGACTTGAGCATATTGCGTTGCATGGCAGTTTTCCTTCTCGTTCCGTTTCGGAGCGCCCGGCGCGGCGTCAGCCGCGCCGACGGCTCTCAGCGGAATACCTCGATATTGTCGATCAGACGGGTCTTGCCCAGCCGCGCGGCGGCCAGCGCCACCAGCCGTTTCTCGCCGGCATGGGCGATTTCCAGCGTATCGGCCTGACGCACCTCCACGTAATCCACGGTCCAGCCGGCAGCGGCCAGATCGTCGCGCGCGGCGTTCTCCAGCGCGGCGTAGTCCTGGCTCCCGGACAACAGGCCGTCGCGGATCATGGACAGGTTGCGGTACAGACGCGGCGCCTCGGCGCGCTCTTCGGCAGACAAGTAGCCGTTGCGCGACGACAACGCCAGGCCGTCGGCGGCTCGGCCGGTGTCCACCGGGACGATTTCGATCGGCGAGTTCAGGTCGGCGATCATCGCCTGGATCACGTGCAGCTGCTGGTAGTCCTTCTTGCCGAAACAGGCCAGGTCAGGCTGCACGATGTTGAACAGCTTGGTGACCACGGTGGCCACGCCGCGGAAGTGCCCGGGACGGAAGGCGCCGCACAGCTCGTCCTGGATATGCGGCGGCTCGACGTTGAAGTCCTGCCGCACGCGCGGATACAGCTCGCGCTCGGTCGGGAAGAACAGCGCGTCCACGCCGGCGGCGGCCAGCTTGGCGCAATCGGCGTCGAAAGTGCGCGGGTAAGCGTCGAAGTCCTCGCCCTGGCCGAACTGCAGTCGGTTGACGAAGATGCTGACCACCACTTTTTCGGCGCGTTCTCGCGCCGCGGCCACCAGCTTCAGGTGCCCCTCATGCAGATTGCCCATCGTGGGCACGAAAGCCAGCTTGCCCGCCTGCTTGCGCCAGGCGCGCATCTCGGCCACGGTACGGATGATTTCCATCTCTCGTTCTCTTCCGGGCTCAGTAAGTGTGTTCCGCCGCCGGGAAGGATTGGTCCTTCACCGCCTTGACGTAGGCTTGGACAGCGCCCTGGATGCTGTCCGCCTCTTCCATGAAATTCTTGACGAACTTGGCCTTCTTGCCCGGATACACGCCCAGCATGTCGTGCAGCACCAGCACCTGGCCGGAAGTATCCGCGCCGGCGCCTATGCCTATGGTCGGCACCTTGACGGTTTCGGTGATCTCTTTGGCCAGCGGCGCCGGCACGCATTCCATCAACACCAGGCTGGCGCCGGCTTCGGCCAGCGCCTTGGCGTCGTTCAGGATGCGCTGCGCGTCCTCGCCCCTGCCCTGCACGCGGTAGCCGCCGAACATGTTGACGTACTGCGGCGTCAGGCCGATGTGGGAGCACACCGGAATGCCGCGCTCCACCAGGAAGCGGGTGGTCTCGGCCATATAGGCGCCGCCTTCCAGCTTCACCATGTGGGCGCCGGCTTGCAGCAGGCGCGCGGCGTGGGCGAACGCTTGCTGCGGGCTTTCCTGGTAGGCGCCGAAAGTCATGTCGCCGAGGATCAGCGCGTTCTTGCTGCCGCGGGCCACGCAGCGGATGTGGTAGAGCATGTCCTCCTCGCTGACCGGCAGCGTGGAGTCCACGCCTTGCATCACCGGCCCCAGCGAGTCGCCGACCAGCAGGATTTCCACGCCGGCTTCATCCAGCAGGCTGGCGAAGCTGGCGTCGTAGCAGGTCAGCATGCTGATCTTCTGGCCTTCCGCGGCCAGCTTGTGCAGGGTATTGACGGTTATTTTCATTTCTCGACTTCCTCGTGTTCCATCTGCGGCGTCCAGGGGGACGATGCAACCGGTCCCCGGTCAGACGCTCTTGTTGAAATAACTGCGCTGGCCGCGCATTTCTGCAATGCAGCGGATCAATAACTCGAAGTCCTCGCCGTCGTCCACCAGATTGAGATGGTCTGTGTTGACGATCAGCAACGGCGCCGACTCGTACTGATGGAAAAACTCGCTGTAGCCGGCATGGACGCGCTTGAGGTAGCCCTCGGGGAAGTTCACCTCGTAGTCCACCGCGCGCGCGGCCACCCGCTGCAGCAGGATGTCCTCGGACGCCTGCAGATAAATCACCAGGTCCGGCACCGGATGCTCCGGCAGCGACAGCCGCGCCAAACGCTGGTAAACCGCCAGCTCGTTCTCGTCCAGATTAAGGCGGGCGAACAGCGCGTCCTTCTCGAACAGGAAGTCCGACACCAGCGGTGCGGCCTGCAGCTCGCCGCTGATCATCTCGCGCGCGATGTCCGCCCGCTGCAGCAGAAAGCTCAGCTGGGTGGACAGCGCGTGGGCCGGCATATTGCGATAGAAGCGCGGCAGGAAGGGATTGGCGGCCGGGTCCTCGGCCTTCAGTTGCACGCCCCAGTACTCTGACAGCCGGCGGGCCAGCGAAGATTTGCCCGAGCCTATCGGCCCCTCCACCACCACGTATCGCAATTGACTCATGCTTGTTCCTGTTTGTTCGGGTTGGCCTCGTCGTCCAGGCGCTCCACGCCGTCGCCGGCCAGCGCCGCCGACAGCGCGGCTACGTCGCCGACGCCCGGCAGCGTCGATCCGCCGGCGATCTCGGCCAGCGGCGCCATCACGAAGGCGCGCTCATGCATCCGGGGATGAGGCAGGATCAGCCGCGGATCCTCGAGAAAGACGCCATCGTAATACAACAAGTCAAGATCCAGCACCCTTGGCGCGTTGCGGAAGCTGCGTTCGCGGCCGAAGCGTTGCTCCAGCGCCAGCAATTCGTCCAGCAGCCGGTGGGGCGGAAGCGCGGTGTCCAGCAGGGCCACCGCGTTGATGAAATCGGGCTGGTCGGCGTAACCGACCGGCGCGGTGCGGTACAGCGAGGAGTGGCGGACCATCTCGGTCCCGGCCAAATGGCCAAGGGCCGCGAGAGCGGCCCTGACCTGCTGTTCCGGCTGCTCCAGATTGCTGCCCAGAGCCACGTAGGCCAGCGTCACTCGGCGCTCTCCCCCGCGCCCTCGGGCTTGCGGCGGCCACTGCGCCGGCGGCGGCGCTTCTTGGCGGGTTCTTCCGCCCCGCCCTCTTTCGCCTCGGCGATCAGGCGCTCGCACTCATCGCCGTCGGCGCGCTGGAAGCGCTCCCACCACTCGACCAGGGCGCTCGGCACTTCGCCGGCCTCGCTGCGCAGCGCCAGGAAGTCATAGGCGGCGCGGAAGCGTGGCTGCTCAAGGAAACGGTACGGACGGCCGCCGGTGCGGCTGTCGAAACGCGCCTGCAGCGTCCAGATTTCGCGCATGGTCACGCTGAAGCGGCGCGGAATGGCGAAATCGTTGTCCTGCTCGTTCTCGACATCGGAAATGGCGTCCAGCAACGCCGGCAGGCTCTTCTCGCCGGCCTCGCAGCGGCGCTGCCAGCCCTGGGCCACCTGGCGCCACAACAAGGTGGCCAACAGGAAACCTACGGAAATCGGCTTGTCGGCGCGCAGACGGGCGTCAGTGCTGTCCAGACTCAGCTTCAGGAAGGCGTCTTCGCCGCCCTTGTCGTCCATCACCGCGTCCAGCAGCGGGAACACGCCGCGCGCCAGGCCTTCTTCGCGCAGCTTTTTCAGGCAGGCGTAGGCATGGCCGGACATCAGCAGCTTGAGCAATTCATCGAACAAGCGGGCCGGCGGCTCCTTCTTCAACAGATGGGCGTGGGAACGGATCGGCTTCTTGGTGTCCTCGTCGATCTCGAAGCCCAGCTTGGCCGCCAGGCGCACCGCGCGCAGCATGCGCACTGGGTCTTCCTGATAGCGGCGCGCCGGCTGGCCTATCATCACCAGCTTCTTGGCGTGCAGGTCCCTGACGCCGTTGTGGTAATCGATGACGGTTTCGTTGGACGGATCGTAGAACAGCGCGTTGACGGTGAAGTCGCGGCGGTGCGCATCCTCTTCCTGGCTGCCGAAGCTGTTGTCGGCCATGATGCGGCCGGTTTCATTGGTGTCGTCGACGCTGCCGCCGCGGAAGGTGGTCACCTCGATGGTTTCCGGGCCCATCATCACGTGGACGATGCGGAAACGGCGGCCGATGATGCGGGAGCGGCGGAACAGATGATGCACCTGCTCCGGCGTGGCGTTGGTGGCCACGTCGAAGTCTTTGGGCGACACGTCCAGCATCAGGTCGCGCACCGCGCCGCCCACCACGAAGGCGGAGAAGCCGGCCTCCTGCAGACGGGAGGTCACGCGCAGCGCGGCGTGGCTGAGCTGGTCGCGGCGAACGCCGTGCTGCGGCAGCGGATAGACGCGCGGCTTGCCGCGGCGCTTGCCCATGGGCAATTCCAGAACTTTACGGATGAGCTTGCGGATCATTTGGAAGATAGTGGCTTGGAATGCTGGATTCGCAAGGTTAGAGATTCAAGGTCGCGATTATAGCCCGAATCCCCGCGGAAAATACACATCGGCCCTTCCCTCCCCAGGAAACTTGTTTCAATCGGCGCGGTCGGCACCGGGTTCCGCCAGATACTGTTCTAGGCAATGTTGCAGATGCGCGCGCAGCGCCGCCACTGCCGGCGACAGCATCAAGCGGTGCGGGGTCACCAGGCACAAGGGCGTCGCCTCGGTTTCATAGCCGGGCAGCAAGCGCGCCAGCCGTCCGGCGCGCAGATCGGCCAGCACGTCCAGCCGGGATTTGTAGGCGATGCCGCAGCCATCCACCGCCCAGCGCCGCACGACCTCCCCATCGTCGCTGAGCCAGCGCCCTCCCACCGCCACCGTCTGCCGCTGGCCATCGCGCTCGAAGCTCCAGCGCTCGTGCACCGCCGTTCCCAACACCATCCGCAGGCACTGGTGGCCGCGCAAATCCTGCGGCGTCTCCGGCGCGCCATGGCGGGCCAGATAGTCCGGCGACGCGCACAGCACGCGGCGGTTGTCCGGCATCAGCGGCAACGCCACCAGGCTGGAATCTTCGGGCACGCCATAGCGCAGCGCCACGTCCACCGGCTGGCGGTAGAGATCGGCCACGCGGTCGCTGATCCGCAATTGGAGGCCCAGCCCGGGATGCGATCGCAAAAAATCGTCCAGCCAAGGCCTAAGCAGGTTGCGTCCCAGATCCGACGGCATCGACAGCGACAGGCTGCCGGACAGTTCGCTCCGATCCTGCTCCAGCGCCAGCCTGCCCGCCTGCAGCGCGTCCAGCGCGCCGCGGGCGTGCTCCAGATAGCGCTCTCCGGCCAGCGTCAGCCTCAGGCTGCGGGTGGAGCGCGCCAGCAGCTGCGCGCCCAGCGCCTGCTCCAGCCGCTTCAAGGCGGCGCTGGCCACCGCCGGGCTGAGATCCAGCTGCCGCGCGGCCGCCGACAGGCTGCCATTGTCCGCGGCGCGGATGAATACCTGCAAATCGTCTACTCGAACCATTTTCATCAAAATTTTTTTGAAACTGATTCATATATTAGCCGGATTTTCTTTAAATCAAACCACAATACCATGCGAGGCATCACGAAGGCGGACCCTGCGCCGCCCGGATAGCAAACAAGGAAACCGAAATGAAAGCCGTCGCCTACTACCAAAGCCTGCCCATCTCCCACCCAGAAGCGCTGCAGGACGTGCAGCTGCCCGAGCCGGCCATCGGCGAGCATGACTTGCTGGTGGAAGTGAAAGCCATCTCCGTCAACCCGGTGGATGTCAAAGTGCGCGCCAATATGGCGCCGGAGGCCGGCCAAGCCCGCGTGCTGGGCTGGGACGCCGCCGGCGTGGTGAAGGCCGTCGGAGCCAAGGCCAGCCTGTTCCAGCCGGGCGACCGCGTCTGGTACGCCGGCGCGCTGCAACGGCCCGGCGCCAACAGCGAACTGCACGCGGTGGACGAGCGCATCGTCGGCAAGATGCCGGACAGCCTGGATTTCGAAACCGCCGCCGCGCTGCCGCTGACCGCCATCACCGCCTGGGAATTGCTGTTCGACCGCCTTCAGGTGCTGGCCAACAAGCAGCCATCCGGCAAGAAGCTGCTGGTGGTCGGCGCGGCCGGCGGCGTCGGCTCCATCCTGGTCCAGCTGGCGCGCCAGCTGACCGGCCTCACTATCATCGGCACCGCCTCGCGGCCGGAAACCCAGGCCTGGGTCAAAGAACTGGGCGCCCATCACGTCATCGACCACCGCCAGCCGCTGAGCCGGGAGCTCAAGCGCATCGGCGTCGACCAAGTCGATTACGTCGCCAGCCTGAACCAGACGGATGCCCACTTCTCCGAGATCGTCGAATCGCTGGCGCCGCAGGGCAAGCTCGCGCTGATCGACGACCCGGCCGCGCTGGACATTGCCCAGCTGAAGCGCAAGAGCCTCTCGCTGCACTGGGAGTTCATGTACACCCGCTCGATGTTCGCCACCGACGACCAGATCGAACAACACAAGCTGCTGACCGAGCTGGCGCGGCTGGTGGACGCCGGCATCGTCAAGAGCACGGTCGCCGAGCGCTTCGGCGCGATCAATGCCGCCAATCTCAAGCGCGCCCACGCGCTGCTGGAAAGCAATACCGCCAAAGGCAAGATCGTGCTGGCCGGCTTCTGAGAACCTGCTTGCGATCTGCCGCGCGTCGGCGATACGGCGTTGAAATGTCTTCAGAACGCTCATGCACCCCCATATGCATATTCCGCTTCTTCAGCCATTTTCGCCTTGTCGCGCCCTAGCTCGCGAGATCGTACACAGGTTCTGAGCCCCCCCTCATCCACCAGGACTCATGTGAAATGATCGTTGAAATCGTCCGCCTGCGCGTCAAGCCGGGCCAACTGCAAGACTTCGAAACCGCCTGGGCCGAAGCGTCGGCCCGCTACCTGCGCGGCAAACCGGGCTATCAGGCGCATAAGCTGGGCCGCCAGCTCGAGACCGAGCGCGACTATCTGCTAGCGGTGCAGTGGGATAGTCTGGACGCCCACCGGGCTTTCATGGCCCACGAGGATTTCCAGCCGTTCGCCCAAAGCTTCTGGCGCTACTTCGACGGCGAGCCGGAACTAGTCCACTTCCAGCCGGACCCGGCGCTGTGAGCCAGCGGGCCGATGCGCCGATGGCGGCCTTCCTGGCGCAGGCCCGCGCCGCCGGCGCGCTGGACATCGAGCCCGAGAGCCTGGAACGGGCGCGGGCCTCCGCCGAGGCCTTGCGCCGCTGGCAGGCGCCGCCGGAACCGGTGGACGCGGTGACGACGCTGGCGATACCGGTCGCCGACGGCTTTTCCCTGCCGGCGCGGCTGTACCGCCCGGCGGACAGCGGATCGACGCAGCTGCCGCTGGCGGTATTCGCCCACGGCGGCGGCTGGACGCGCGGCTCGCTGGGTTTGTACGACGCCCCGGCGCGGGCGCTGGCCAATGCCGGCCGCTGCCTGCTGCTAGTGCCGGACTACCGGCTGGCGCCGGAGCACCGCTTCCCTACGCCGCTGCTGGACATGGTCGCCGCCGTTCAGTGGGCCGTTACCCATGCCCGCGAGCTGGGCGCCGACGCCGAGGCTCCGGCGTTGGCCGGCGACAGTGCCGGCGGCAACCTGGCCGCGGCGGCCTGCCTGTGGCTGCGCGACCACGGCGGCCCGGCGATCCGCCACCAGCTATTGATCTACCCCGCCACCGATTGCCGTTTCGACACCGAATCCTACCGGCGCTACGCTGACGGCCACCTGCTGACCCGCGAAGCGATGCAGGCCTGCTGGCATATGTATCTGCCCGACGAAGCCGCCGCCGCGTCGCCCTATGCCTCGCCGCTGCGCGCAAACCTGGCCGGCTTGCCGCCGGCCACGGTGATCGTCTGCGGACAGGATCCCTTGCGCGACGACGGACTGGATTACGCCGCCCAGCTGCGAACGGCCGGCGTGCCGGCCGAAACCATCCTGCTGCCGGATTTGATTCATGCCAGCCTTCACCTGGACGGTGTCGCGCCCGCCGCGCGCGCCATCCTGCTGCATGCCGGCCGCGCGCTGCGGCAGGCATCCGCCAATTCAGCCAAGGAACTGCGATGACAACTGACCGCATCACCCTGATCACGATAGACCTGTCCTTCCATGCCGCCAGCGCCGCCGCGGTGGCCGCCGTTCTGGAACGGCACGGCGTGGCGGTCGAAGAGCGTCGCGCGCCGCACGAGCGCGCGTTCGAGCTGCTGGCGGCTGGCCAGGGCGACATGCTGTGCAGCGCCTGGCTGCCCGGCAGCCACGGCGCCTATCTCGCGCCGATAGCGGACGAAATCGAAAAGCTGGCCGCGCTGTATTCCCCCTACGCGCTGTGGGGCGTGCCCGACTATGTGCCGGCGGAAGCGGTGGCCGAAATCGCCGATCTGAAAAAACCGGACGTCTCGGCGCGGATGGTCAAGAAGATACAAGGCATCAATCCCGGCGCCGGCATCAGCCGCTTCTCCCGCGAAATCGTCGCCCGCTACCGGCTGGACGAGGATGGCTACCATTTCGAAAACGGCAGCCTGGAAGATTGCGTCTCCGCGTTCGAACACGCCGTCGCGCGGCGCGACTGGATGGTAGTGCCGCTGTGGCAACCACAATTCCTGCACTGGCGCCACCGCATCCGCGAACTGGCGGACCCGGACAAGCTGTTGCGCGGCCAAGATCAGGCGACGCTGCTCATCCGCAAGGCCGCGCTGGCCCGCCTGCCGCCAGCTGCCGTAGACAACTTGCGCGCGCTGCGGCTGGGCAACCGGACCGTCGCCTGGCTGGACCATCTGATCAGCCGCGAGGGCATGGCGCCGGCCGCGGCCGCTCGGCAATGGCTGTCGTCCATCTGACTCTCCGCCCCCTCCCCCGCGTTCGGCCAAACGGGAGCGACAGTCATGTTCAACAAGACGACATTCACAAAACCACACCATCAACCCAGTAGACATATGAACGAAATCCAGAGAGCATACGGGATTCATTCCCTTGCTCCGTCCAAGAGAGCCCTCGCAAGGGAAGAAATCGGGGAAGGCCGCAGATCCGGATGATGGCCGCGCGGCATTCCTGCACATTCAGGAGCACGCTGTGTATTCCAGATCCAATTCTCCATCCGCCCGTCCGCGGCAGGCCGCCGCCGGCAGGCCGTCCTGGCGCCGCCTCGCGCTGCTTGCCCTGGTCCTGTCCCAGGCCGGCTGCGCGGTCGGCCCCGACTTCAAATCCCCCATCCTGCCGGACGCCGCCAAACGCGGTTATTCGGAAACGCCGCTGCCGGCAGCCACCGCCAGCACCGAACGGGCCGGTTCCGCCGGCGCCGGCCAGCGGCTGGTCAACGGCGGCGAACTGCCCGCGCAATGGTGGACGCTGTTCCGCTCTCCAGAGCTGGACCAGCTGATCCGCGCCGCGCTGGAGCACAACCCCACGCTGGAAGCCGCCCAGGCGGCGCTGGTCCAGACCCGCGAGAGCTACAACGCGGCCTCGGGCAGCCTGCTGTTCCCCAATGTCAACGCCCAGCTGGGCGGCGGCCGCCAGCGCGCGATCCTGACCGGCACCACGCCCAGCGAGTTCAACGTCTATAGCGCCACCCTCAATGTGTCCTACACGCTGGACCTGTTCGGCGGCTCCCGCCGCCAGCTGGAAGGCCTGATGGCCGCCGCCGACTACCAGCGCTTCCAGACCGAGGCCGCCTACCAGACGCTGGTCGCCAACGTGGTCACCGCCGCGGTTCAGGAAGCTTCGCTGCGCGGCCAGTTGCAGTCCACGCGGGAATTGCTGAAGGCTCAGGAAGCCCAGCTGGCCATCGTCGACAAGCAGGTGGCGCTCGGCGCCCAGGCCCGCTCCGCGGCGCTGAGCCAGGGCACGCTGGTGGCGCAGACCCGCGCCCAACTGCCGCCGCTGGAAAAAGCGCTGGCGCAAACCCGCAACCTGCTGGCGACGCTGGCGGGCCGCTTCCCCGGCGAAGGCGGCCTGCCGGAATTCCGGCTGGAATCGCTGAAGCTGCCGGACGAGCTGCCGGTGTCGCTGCCGTCCGACCTTGCCCGCCAGCGCCCGGACATCCGCGCCAGCGAGGCGCTGTTGCATCAGGCCAGCGCCAATGTCGGCGTCGCCACCGCGAACCAGTATCCGCAGATCACCCTCAGCGGCAGCTACGGCACTCAGCACACGGTGCTGCCCAACATGGATGTCGGCAACACCTTGTGGAACGTCACCGGCGGGCTGCTGCAGCCGCTGTTCAACGGCGGCGCGCTCAGCGCCAAGCGCCGCGCGGCCGAGGCGGCCTACCGGCAAGCCGAGGCGCAATACCGGGCAACCGTGCTGAAGGGTTTCCAGGACGTCGCCGACAGCCTGCGCGCGGTGGACGCCGACGCCATGGCGTTGAAAGCCCAGGCCGACGCCGAATCCCAGGCGCGCGAATCGCTGACGGTGCACGAGCGGCAATACAAGCTGGGCGGCATCAGCTACCTGGCCCTGCTGGACGCCGAACGCAGCTACCAGCAGGCCAAGATCGGCCTGATCCAGGCCCAGGCCGCCCGTTACAGCGACACCGCGGCGCTGTTCGTGGCGCTGGGCGGCGGCTGGTGGAAGCAGCCGGCAGCCGCCGACTGACCGACAGGACACACACACATCGCCCGCCGCGAGCGGCGGGCCGGCCAATACGAATCGCCATTAAATCAAAGAGAAGACGAATCATGACCAAGCGAATGTTGATCATGCTGGGCTGCGTGCTGGCGCTGGTGGTGGCGCTGGGCGTGGGCTTTTTCCTCCACATCCAGAAGCTGATCGCCAGCTCGCCCAAGCCGGGACCGCAGACGGTGTCCACCGCGGTGGCCAAGATGCAGGAATGGCAGCCGCAGCTGGGCTCGGTGGGCACGTTGTCCGCCGTGCACGGCGTGGATGTCAGCAGCGAAGTGGCCGGCCAGGTGCGCAGCCTGCACTTCAAGTCCGGCGAAGACGTGAAAGCCGGCGAGGTGCTGGTGCAGCTGAACGCCGACGCCGACGTCGCCCAGCTGCGCGCGCTGCAGGCCGCGGCCGAGCTGGCGGCCACCACGCTGAAGCGCGACCGTGCGCAGCTGGCGGTGCAGGGCGTCAGCCAGGCCCAGGTGGACGCCGACGAGGCCGACCTGAAGAGCAAGAAGGCCCAGGTGGCGCAGCAGGAGGCGCTGGTGGCCAAGAAGACGATACGCGCGCCGTTCGCCGGCCGCGTCGGCATCACCCCGGTCAATCCCGGCCAGTACCTGAATCCGGGCGACAAGATCGTCACGCTGCAGACCATCGATCCGGTCTACATTGACTTCTACCTGCCGCAACGCCAGATCGCCCAGATCCGCCCGGGCCAGCCGGTCAAGGTGAAAAGCGACGCCTTCGGCGCCCAGCAGTTCCACGGCCGGATCAACGCGATCAGCCCCAAGATCGACCCGGCTACCCGCAACGTCCAGATCCAGGCCACCATCGCCAATCCGAAACGCCAGCTGCTGCCCGGCATGTTCGGCAACGCCACCGTGGATGTGGGCAGCAAGCAGAACCGCCTGACGCTGCCGCAGACCGCGATCACCTACAACCCGTACGGCTCGACCGTATTCATCGTCCAGAAGGGCAAGAACGGCCCCGAGGCGCAGCAGGTCTTCGTCACCACCGGCGACACCCGCGGCGATCAGGTGGCGATCACCGGCGGCCTGAAAGAAGGCCAGGAAGTGGTGACCAGCGGCCAGCTGAAGCTGAAGACCGGCACGCCGATCACGGTCAACAACTCGGTGCGCCCGTCGGACAATCCGAACCCGACGCCGCAAGAACACTAAGGCCGCGCCATGAACTTTACCGACATCTTCATCAAGCGGCCGGTGCTGGCCACGACCATCAGCCTGCTGATCGTCGTGCTGGGCCTGCGCTCGCTGTTCGGCCTGCCGATCAACCAGTACCCGCAGACGCAGAACGCGGTGGTGACGATTTCCACCACCTACTACGGCGCAGACGCCAAGACCGTGGCCGGCTTCATCACCCAGCCGCTGGAGTCGGCGATCGCCCAGGCCCAGGGCATCGACTACCTGTCGTCCTCCAGCAGCAACGGCGTGTCCACCATCACCGCCACTTTGCGGCTCAACTACGACGCCAACCGCGCGCTGACCGAGATCAACACCCAGGTCAACTCGGTGAAGAACCAGTTGCCGGCCCAGGCGCAGCAGCCGGTGCTGACGGTGCAGACCGGCCAGACCACCGACGCGATGTACATGGGCTTCTACAGCGACACGCTGCCGACCAACAACGTCACCGATTACCTGGTGCGCGTGGTCAAGCCCAAGCTGGACTCGGTGCCCGGGGTGCAAACCGCCGAAATCCTGGGCGCGCGCCAGTTCGCGCTGCGCGCCTGGCTGGATTCGGCCAAGATGGCGGCCTACGGCGTCACCGCGGCCGACGTCAGCGTCGCGCTGGCCAGCAACAACGCGCTGAGCGCGCCGGGCTCCAGCAAGGGCCAGATGGTCACCATCCCGCTGACCGCCGACACCGACCTGCACACGGTCGCCGAATTCAAGCAACTGGCGATCAAGCGCAACGGCGACGCCATCGTGCGCCTGGAAGATGTGGCCACGGTGACGCTGGGCTCGGAAAACTACGACTTCAACGTCGCCTTCAGCGGCGTGCGCTCGGTGTTCATCGGCATCAAGGTGGCGCCGGAGGCCAACATCCTCGACGTGGCGGCGCGGGTGCGCAAGGCCTTCCCTGCCGTCCAGCAGCAATTGCCCACCGGCCTGACCGGCCAGATCGTCTACGACTCCACCGACTTCATCAACACCTCCATCCATGAGGTGGTGAAGACGCTGCTGGAAGCGCTGGTGATCGTGACCGTGGTGATCTTCCTGTTCCTGGGCAGCTTCCGCGCGGTGGTGGTGCCGGTGATCGCGATGCCGCTGTCGCTGATCGGCACCTTCTTCATCATGCTGATGCTGGGCTACTCGATCAACCTGCTGACCCTGCTGGCGCTCGTGCTGGCCATCGGCCTGGTGGTGGACGACGCCATCATCGTGGTGGAGAACGTGGACCGCCACATGCGCGAGGGCAAGACGCCGTTCGAGGCTTCCATCATCGCCGCCCGCGAGCTGGGCGGCCCCATCCTGGCGATGACGGTGGTGCTGGTGGCGGTGTACGTGCCGATCGGCTTCCAGGGCGGCCTGACCGGCGCGCTGTTCACCGAGTTCGCCTTCACGCTGGCGGCGGCGGTGACGGTGTCCGGCGTGGTGGCGCTGACGCTGTCGCCGATGATGTGCTCGCGCTTTTTCAACGCTGACATGGACAACAGCCCCTTCGTCCACGCCATCGACCGCACCTTCGAGCGCGTGCGCCACGGCTATCGCCGCATCCTGCATAGCCTGCTGGAAACCTGGCCGGTGCTGATCGTGATGGGGGCCATCCTGATCGCGCTGCTGGCGGTGATGTTCAAGATGTCCAAGTCGGAGCTGGCGCCGGAAGAGGACCAGGGCATCGTGCTGTCCCAGGTGGTGGGCGCGCCGACGGCCACCTCGGACCAGATGCAGACCTACGCCAACCAGGTGTTCCAGGTGGCCAAGGGCATGCCGGAATACCAGCAGATGTTCCAGATCACCGGCGTGCCCACCGTCAACGCCGGCATAGGCGGCGTGCTGTTCAAGCCGTGGGATCAGCGCTCGCGCAGCGCGCACGAGATCCAGATGGACCTGCAATCGCGCTGGAACAAGATCGCCGGCGCGCGCGTGGCGGCGTTCCAGTTCCCGCCGCTGCCGGGCGCCTCCGGCCTGCCGGTGCAGTTCGTGATCAACACCACTGAACCGTTCGAGAACCTGAACCAAGTGGCGCAGCAAGTGATGGACAAGGCGCGCGCGTCCGGCAAATTCTACTTCCTGGACGCCGACCTGAAGATCGACAAGCCGCAGGCCACGGTGGTGATGGACCGCGACAAGATCACCGCGCTGGGCCTGAGCCAGCAGGATGTCGGCAACGCGTTGAGCGCGGCGCTGGGCGGAGGCTACGTCAACTACTTCTCGATCGAGGGCCGTTCCTACAAGGTGATCCCGCAGGTGCAGCAGGTCGACCGGCTCAATCCTTCGCAGCTGCTGGACTACTACATCAAGACGCCCAACAACGGCGTGATTCCGGTCGGCACCGTGGCCACGCTGAAGTACGACGTGGTGCCTCAGTCCATCACCCGCTTCCAGCAGCTCAACTCTGTGACCATTTCCGGCGTGCCGGGCGTGTCCCAGGGCGAAGTGCTGCAATACCTGCGCGACACGGTGCAGCAAGTGGCGCCGACCGGCTATTCGGTCGACTACTCCGGCCAGTCGCGCCAGTTCATGCAGGAATCGGGCGGTTTCCTGGTGACCATGCTGTTCGCGGTGATCATCGTGTTCCTGGCGCTGTCGGCGCTGTTCGAAAGCTTCCGCGATCCGGTGGTGATCCTGGTGTCGGTGCCGCTGGCGCTGTTCGGGGCGATGATCTTCATCTTCCTGGGCTTCTCCTCGCTCAACATCTACACCGAGGTGGGCCTGGTGACGCTGATGGGCCTGATCAGCAAACACGGCATCCTGATCGTCGAAGTAGCCAACGAGCTGCGCAAGACCGGCCTGTCCAAGCGCGAGGCGATCGAGGAGGCGGCGTCCATCCGGCTGCGCCCCATCCTGATGACCACCGCGGCGATGGTGTTCGGCGTGATCCCGCTGGTGATCGCCTCCGGCGCCGGCGCGGCCGGCCGCTACGCGATGGGCCTGGTGATCTTCACCGGCCTGTCCATCGGCACGCTGTTCACGCTGTTCGTGGTGCCGGCGATGTATATGTTCATCGCCTCGCGCCGCGAAGAGAAGGCTCAGCCGGCGCTGGAAGAAGCCGCCCAGCACTGACCCTCGCTCCTGCGCTATGATCCGACAGGCGGCTCCGGCCGCCTGTTTTCATTCCAGCCACGGGAAAATCGCATGCCAAGCAATCGCTCCGCCGAATTCGTCACCGCCCTCTTGCTCGCCGGCGGCGAGGGCCGGCGCATGGGCGGCGTAGACAAGGGATGGGTGGCGCTCGACGGCGTGCCGCTGGCCGAGCGGGCGGCGGCGCGGCTGCGGCCGCAGGCCGACGCTTTGATTATCAGCGCCAACCGCAATCTTGAGCGCTACGCCGCGCTGGGACAGGTGGCGGCGGACGCGCCGGAATTCGCCGGCGGCGGGCCGCTGGCGGGGCTGGAGGCCGGCCTTTCAGCCATCCAGACCGAATGGCTGGTCACCGCGCCCTGCGACCTGCCCTTCCTGCCCGACGATCTGGCCGAGCGGCTGCTGGCGCCGCTGCTGCGCGGCGAGGCCCTGCTCAGCGTGGCTCGCTGCGATGGACATCCGCACCCGGTGTGCATGGCGGTTTCCGCCAAGCTGCTGCCCTCGCTGCGCGACTATCTGCGCGGCGGCGGACGCAAGGTCAGGGAATGGCAGGCCCAGGCCGGCGCGGCGATGGTGGATTTCGACGACGTGCCGCAAGCCTTCCGCAATCTCAATACCCCGGACGACCTGGCCGCCGCCTCGCGGCGCTAGCCGGTGTACTCGACGAAGCCGTTCTGCCGGCAGAAGCTGGCGAGCGCCACGCCGGCTCGGCGCGCGATGTCCACCGCCAGCGAAGTGGGGGCGGAAATGGTAGCCAAAAGCGGAATGTCCGCCCGGGCGCATTTGCGAGCCAACTCGTAGCTGGCGCGGCTGGACATGAAGACGAAGCCGTCGCTGGGATCCACACCCTCTAACGCCTGCCAACCTATCAGCTTGTCCAGCGCATTGTGCCGCCCCACATCCTCGAACACCGCCCTCACTCCCCCATCGCGGCTGCACCAAGCCGCCGCGTGCGCGCAGCCCGTCGCCTTCATCAGCCGCTGATGAGCGGGCAATTCGGCCGCCGCGCGCGCGATCGCCGCCGCCTCCGCGACCACGGGGCGGGCCGGCTTCGCCATCGCCTCGGGCGCCAGATCCAGCAAGGCCAGGCTCTCGATGCCGCACACGCCGCAACCGGTGCGGCCCTCCAGCGAACGGCGCCGGTCCTTCAACGCCAGGAAAGCCGGCTGGGCGATCTCCAGCCTGACCTCGGCGCCGCCGGCGACGAAATCGGCTTCGACGTCGAAAATCTCCGCCCGCCGCGCGACGATGCCCTCGCTCAGCGCGAAGCCCACCGCCAACCGCTCCAGATCCAGTGGCGTGGCCATCATCACCGCGTGCGAGATGCCGTTGAACACCAGCGCCACCGGCGTCTCTTCCGCCACCCGGTCCAGGTCCGGCAGGCTTTTCCCATCGCGATGGCGCACCACCGCCAGCGATGTCATGCCCTCTTCCGTCCCGTCATTGTCTTGCTTGCCCATCCGTCCGCCTCGTCTTCGCGCCCTCGAAGAAGGTCGCCGTGAAAAACCGTCATTCATCCATCGGCCGCGCCGCCATCGGTTACACTGGCGCGCCCGACACTGCGCGACCGCCATGACCGACCTGCCGCCCATAGCCCAACTGGACCCCAATATCGCCGCCCTGCTCGCGCAGCTATGGCGGGCCGCCGCCGCTGGCGGCCATCCCTGGTCGCTGGCGCGGCTCGCCAAGCAATCCGGCCTGGGAATGAGCACGCTGCTGCGCTGCCTGCATCAATTGGCCGAACTGGAACTGGCCCGCATGGAGATCCAGGACAACGGCCGCGGCCGCGCCTGGCTCAGCGAGGAAGGCCTGGCCTGCTGCCAGGAGTGGTTCGGCGCGCCGGGACAAAGCTGACATTATCCCGCCCGCGCCGCCCCGCGCGCCAGCGCCGGGCGGATCCGCCGACAAGGAATTTCCCGCAAGCCGCCGCCATCCTTTATCCTTGCATCTCTTGACCCAAAGCAAAACCGGAACCACACCTTTCCTGCAGGAGCCGCCCCGACATGAGCCATTCCAAGACCAGCGAACGCATCCAGCCGTACGCGCAACCCGCCGGCGGGCTGGACTCCCTCAAGAGCACCACGGTTTCGCTGATCAAGGAAAAAGTGCCCGGCAGCCGCTACAAAACGCTGTTCCACCAGAACCAGCCCGACGGCTTCGATTGCCCGGGCTGCGCCTGGCCGGACAGGGAGCATACCTCCACCTTCGAGTTCTGCGAAAACGGCGTCAAGGCGGTGGCTGCCGAGGCGACCTCCAAGCGCATCGGCGCCGATTTCTTCGCGCGGCATACCGTCGCCGAGCTCTTGGAACAGAGCGATTACGAGCTGGAACAGCACGGCCGCCTGACCGAACCGCTGGCCTACGACGCCGCCAGCGACCGCTACCTGCCGATAAGCTGGGATGACGCCTACGCGCGGGTCGCTCGCCATCTGAAGGCGCTGCCGCACCCGGACCAGGCCTCGTTCTACGTCTCCGGCCGCACCAGCAACGAAACCGCCTTCCTGTTCCAGCTGTTCGTGCGCATGTACGGCACCAACAATTTCCCGGACTGCTCCAACCTCTGCCACGAATCGTCCAGCCGCGCGCTGCCGCAGACGGTGGGCGTGGGCAAGGCCACGGTGGTGCTGGACGACTTCGAGCACGCCGACACCATCATGGTCTTCGGCCAGAACCCGGCCACCAATCACCCGCGGATGCTGAACGAGCTGCGCGCCGCCGCCAAGCGCGGCGCGACCATCGTGTCGATCAACCCGCTGAAGGAAAAGGGGCTGGACCGCTTCGCCAGCCCGCAGCATCCGCTGGACCTGGTCAACGGCGGCGCCCGCATCAGCTCGCTGTTCATCCGCCCGACGCTGGGCGGCGACTTCGCGCTGATCAAGGGCGTGGCCAAGCGGGTGCTGGAACTGGACGACGCGGCCGTCGCCGCCGGCGGCGAGCGGGTGCTGGACGCGGCCTTCCTGGCCGAACATTGCGCCGGCTTCGACGCCTTCGCCGCCGACCTGCGCGCCGAAAGCTGGCCGGACCTGGCCGCCGCCGCCGGCGTGCCTTACCAGGATATCGACACGCTGGCCCAGACATACGCGAAAGGCAAGGCGGTGATCGCCACCTGGGGCATGGGCCTGACCCAGCACCGCGACTCCGTCGCGGCGATCCAGATGCTGTCCAATCTGATGATGATGCGCGGCAACATCGGCCGCCTCGGCGCCGGCTTGTGCCCGGTGCGCGGCCACTCCAACGTGCAGGGCGACCGCACCATGGGCATCGAGGACAAGCCGGCCCAAGCCTTCCTCGACCGCCTGCGCGACGTCTACGGCTTCGAGCCGCCGCGCGAGCACGGCCTGGACGCGGTCGACACCATCAAGGCGATGCTGGATGGCCGGGTCAAGGTGTTCTTCGGCCTGGGCGGCAATTTCGCCATGGCGACGCCGGACACGCCGCGCACCTTCGAGGCGCTGCGCAACTGCGAGCTGACGGTGCAGATCTCCACCAAGCTGAACCGCAGCCACCTGGTCCACGGCCGCGACGCGCTGATCCTGCCGACGCTGGGCCGCACCGAGATCGACCAGCAGCAATCCGGCCCGCAGGGGGTGACGGTGGAAGATTCGATGTGCATGGTGCATCTGTCCTACGGCATCAATCCGCCGGCCTCGACGCAGCTGCGCTCGGAAACCGACATCGTCGCCGGCATCGCCGACGCGACGCTGGGCGCCGGCAAGGTGGACTGGCTGGGCTATGTCGGCGACTATGCGCGGATCCGCGACGAGATCGCCAAGGTGTTCGACGCCTTCCACGACTTCAATGCCCGCGTCGCCAAACCCGGCGGCTTCCACCTGACCCCAGCCTCGCGCGAGCGGCGCTGGCTGACGCCCAGCGGCAAGGCGCAATTCATCGTCAACGCTCTGGAGAAGGACACGCCGATCGCCCGCGCCCGCGCGCTGCACGGCGACCAGTTGATGGTGTTGATGACCGCCCGCTCGCACGACCAGTACAACACCACCATCTACGCGCTGGACGACCGCTACCGCGGCGTCTACGGCCAGCGCCGGGTGCTGCTGATCAACCGGGAGGACATGGCCAGGCTGGGCTTCGCCGACGGCGAGCGGGTAGACATCTTCACCGTCTGGCACGACGGCATCGAACGCCGCGCCGACGGCTTCCGGCTGGTGGAATACGACATCCCGCGCGGCTGCCTGGGCGCCTACTTCCCGGAAACCAATCCGCTGATCCCGCTGGACAGCGTGGCCGACGTGTCCAACACGCCGACCTCCAAATCGGTGCCGGTGCTGCTGAGGCGCGCAGCGGCCTGAATGCGGACCGGCCGCCTGCGCGGACCGGTCAGCTCGCCTCCGCCAGCAATTCCCTAACAATGGCGATCGCCTGCTCGAACTGCAGGCGCTGCACGCAGGACGCCACTTCGCGCACCGAGTCCTCCTGGTCGCCCAGCGGCTGGTCCAGCAGCTCGTCCACCAGATCCACCGCCGCCAGATTGCTGTCCTCCAGCAAGGCCAGAATATCCCGCAGCTGCCCCAGCCAATCAGCCGCCGGCAGCGGCTTCGACGCTTTTCTGGCCTCTTCCGCCGGCAGGCTGTCGAACAGCTGCGCCACGCTGTCATCCAGCAGCCCGCGCAAGCGCTCCAGATCCTCGCCGCCTATCGCCTCTCCCGCGCGCGCGCGCTTCTCCAGCGCGGCGGCCTGCAGGCTCAACGCCTGCGCGCCGAGCGTGACCGACAAGCCTTTCAGAGTGTGCAGCCCCGAGGCCAGCTCCGGCTGCGCGCCCAGCCGTCCGTTTTCGGCGATGCCGGTCAGCAGCGCGTCGCACTCGGGACGGAAGGTGGACAACGCGGCCCGGTAGACCCGCAGCTTGTTGCCGAAACGGCGCAGCCGGGAAGGCAGCGACTCGACCAGCGCGCCCGCTTCTCCCGCCTCGGCGGCCCGCGCCGGCGCTTGTCCGCCGCCCGCCCCGGCGTCCCTGCCGCCCAGCTCCAACAGCTTCAACACCAGTTCGTCGATGTCTATCGGCTTGCCGACATGGTCGTTCATACCCGCCTGCAGGCAGGCGGCGCGATCGGTCTGGGAGGCGTTGGCGGTCATCGCCAGGATGGGCAGGCTCCGGCAGCGCGGATCGGCGCGGATTCTCCGCGTGGCTTCCAGCCCGTCGATGTCCGGCATTTGCACATCCATGATCACGATGTCGAACAGCGGATCCGCCCCCACCGCCTGGGACACTCCCGATAGCCCGCCCTCCGCCAGGCTGATCCGCGCGCCCTCCTCCTGCAGCAGCTCCGACGCCACCAGCCGGTTGAGCGCGTTGTCCTCCACCAGCAGGATGCGCATGCCGGCCAGGCGGCGGACCGACGCCGGTCGCGACTCCTCCCTTCCGGCCCCGACCTCGCCGCTCACCGAACGGACCACCGCGTCCACCAGCTGCTGGGGCGTGATCGGCTTGGTCAGGAAATCGCTGAACGGCGGGTTGGGCCTGTCCGCCGCCTCGGCCAGCACCTCGCGCCCGAAGGCCGTCACCATGATGATCACCGGCGGCTTGTCGCTCGACAGCTGCTGCCGCATCATTTCAGCAACGCCGATGCCGTCCAGGCCGGGCATCCGCCAGTCCATCAGCACCACGTCGTAGAGCCGCCCCGCCTCCTCGGCCCGATGCACTTTCTCCAGCGCATCCTCGCCGCCGTCGGCGTATTCGGCCTGCCAGCCTACTGTGGAAATGGTGTCCATCAGAATCTCGCCGGCCAGCGGATTGTCATCCACCACCAGGACGGCCAGCGGCCCCAGCTGCTCGACCGGAACCTGGGCCAGCGGTTCGTCCGCGGCCATTCCCAGGGTCAGGTCGAACCAGAAGCGGCTGCCGCAGCCGAACTGGCTCTCCACCTGCAATTGGCCGCCCATCAGCTCCACCAGCCGCCTGCTGATCACCAGGCCCAGGCCGGTGCCGCCGAAACGCCGGGTGGTGGACGCCTCGGCCTGGGTAAAGCCTTCGAAGATGCGCGCCAGTTGCTCCGGCGCGATGCCGATGCCGGTATCACTGACCTCGATGCGAAGGCTGACCTCGCCGCCGCCGCGCGACGATTCGCGCACCGAGATCACGACTTGGCCCTGGTTGGTGAACTTCAGCGCGTTGCCTGCCAGGTTGATCAGGATCTGCTGCAGCCGCAGCCGGTCGCCCAGCAACACGGAAGGCAGCGTCGGCTCCATGCGGAACAGCACCTCGACATCCTTGTCGCTGGTATTGCCCGACAGCACCACCGCCAGTTCGCGCATCAACCCTTCCAGCTCGAATGGATGCAGATCCAGCTGCAGCTTGCCGGCATCCATCTTGGAAAAATCCAGGATGTCGTTCAGCAGACCCAGCAGCGACTTGGCCGCTGCCTGGATCTTGTCCACATAGTCGAGCTGGCGCTCGTCCAGCCGGGTGTGCTGCATCAATTGCAGCAAGCCCAGCACCGCGTTCATCGGCGTGCGGATCTCATGGCTCATATTGGCGAGGAACTGGCTCTTGGCCACGCTGGCCTGCTCGGCCAGGCTCTTGGACTCCAACAGATTCTGCTCGTAAGCGCGGCTCTCGCTGATGTCGCGGTTGATGCCGGTGATCCTCACTCCGTCGCCGTGGCGCTCCAGACGGGCGCCCACTTGCACATGGCGGATCTCGCCGTCTGGATGCACCACCCGGAACACCCGATCCATCGTCTCGCCGCCCGCCAGCAGCTCGCGCAGGCCGGCCTCCATGTCGTCCACGTCCTCCGGATGCAGCCGGTCGCGCCAATGCCGGTACTCCAGCCCGCCCAACGCCAGCTCTGGGGGCTGGCTGTAGATTTCGAACATCCGCGCGTTCCAGCTCAGCTGGTTGTCGGCGGGAGACCAGCTCCAGATGCCCAACTGCGCCACCTCAGAAGCCAGCTGCATCTGGTCTCTGGCGGCGACCAGTTCCCGCTGCTGCCGCTGCTGGACGGTGATGTCTGCGGCGATGGCCAGGTAGCCGACCACCAGCTCATCGCTGTCCCGCATCGCGGTCACCATCAAGGACACCTGCAGATGGGTGCCGTCCTTGCGGACATAGGTCCACTCCCGCGTTTCCGCGCCTGCGGCCTCCGGCTCCTGCACCAGGGCGCGCAGCCCTTCCACCCGGCGCTCATAGCGCGCGCTCAGCTCCTCGCCGTGCTCGCTCAGTTCTTCCGCCAGATGGAAGCGGGTCAACATCGCCTGCCCCACCAGCTCGTCTTCCGAATAGCCGAGCATGCGCTGCGCGCCGCTGTTGAACAGCGAAACCACGCCGCGCACGTCGGCTGCGATGATGGCCACTTCCGACGCCGCGCGCAGCACATTGGTCAGCAGCCGGTGCACCCGGGCGAGTTCGGCGTCGGCCAGCCTCCGCTCTGTGATGTCGATGCGCAACGCGATGTAGCGCTCGATGCGGCCGCTATCGCCGGCATGGGGCACGATCACCGTGTCGAACCAGCGCAGCCTGCCGTCCCGGGTCCGGTTGCAGAGCTCGCCGCGCCAGACCCGGCCCGAGCCTATCGTATGCCACAGCGATTGCCAGAACAGCACCGGGTGCACGCCGGCGTTCAACTTGCGGTGGTCCTGCCCCAGCAGTTCGTCGCGGCTGTAGCCGTGGGCCAGGCAGAACAGGTCGTTGGCTTCCAGAATGCGGCCGTCGGTGTCGGTCGCCGAATACAGCAGCTGCTGGTTGATGGTGTTCAGCAGCAGGTCGCGCTCCCGCAGCGCCGAGGTCATGCGGCTGCGGCTCTCCACCTGCTCGGAAATATCCTGCACCGTGGCGTAAAAACCTTTGATCCCGCCATCCACCACATCGGGCAGGTACTGGATCAGCGAATGGCGCACCACGCCGTCCGGCCCTGGAATCCTCCGCTCGAAAACCTGCGGCTCGCCGCGCAGCGCGGCCTCCGCGTGGGGAAGGTTGGCCTGGTACAGCTCATCGCCCAGCAAGGACTTCATCGACCGCCCGGGCAGCTCGCCATGATCCACGCCGAACCAGGTCTGGTACGCTCGATTGGCCACGCGGTTGATCTGGTTGCGGTCCCAATAGCCGATGATGAACGGCACCGCGTCCAGCACCGTCTGCAAGGTGCGCCAGGCCTTGTCCAGCTCCGCCGTGCGGTCGGCTACCTGTTGTTCCAGGTTGTCGCTAAGGGTCTGCAGCTCGGTCTTGATCCGCTTCTGCTCGCTGAGGTCCCTCAGCACCTTGGATGCGCCGACGACTTGCCCGGTCTCGTTCCGCACCGGCGACACCGATACCGATACATTCAGCAAGACGCCATCCTTGCGCTGGCGCACCGTCTCGAAGTGCTCGATCCGCTCGCCGTTCGCGATCCGCATCAGGATGTCCGTCTCCTCCCCCTTCCGGCCCGCCGGAACGATCAGGTCGGCCAGCAGCCGGCCTATCGCCTCGTTGGCCCGATAACCGAACAGGCGCTCGGCGCTGTGGTTCCAGCTGGTGACCACGCCCGTCAGCGTCTTGCTGATGATGGCATCCACCGAACCCTCGACAATGGCCGCCAACCTGTTCTGCGCCGCCAGCAGCTGAAGGCGGCGCTGGCGGTTGCGCCCCACCACCAGCGCCAACAGGCTGGCCAGAATGCTCGCGCCCAGACCGTCCAGCGCGGCCTGGGTAGCGCTGGGCAGCCGCAGGCTATCGACAAAGGCTGGGCCCGCCTTCAGCGTCAGTTGCCAATCGCGGCCGAACAGTTGCTGCCGCGCCGAAGCGGTCGCCATCGTCCGGGACACGCTGGCGCCGCCATTGAAAAAGACCGCCGCCGCGCCGCCGGTCACATCCGCCAGCTCCACGGCCACGCCCGGCAGATCATCCATCACTCCCGCCATCGCATCATGGGCGCTGATGGGCGAGAACACCCAGCCAAAACCAGTCCGCAGCCGCTCCTCCTCGGTTGCGGGCGTCACGCCGCCGCTGTACACCGGCAGCAGCAGCAGAAAAGCTTGCGCCTTGCCTTCCGGACGCGGCATCAAGGCGATGGGTCCGCTCAGCCGAGCCTGTCCGCCGCGCAGCGAAGACTCCGCCGCCGCCCGCCTGCCGGGTTCGGAAGCGATGTCCAGGCCAATGGCAGGGCGGCTGTCTTGATCCGGTTCGAAATAGACGACGACCGCGCGCTCGCCGTCATGGGGCCGCAATTGATGGACGGTGAAATCCGGCACGCCATCCTGACGCTCGCGCCGCTCGAAACCGGCCACTTGCGGCTGCGGCACCCGGCGGATATAGCCGAAGCCCAGCAAGCCGGGGTATTCGATGGAAGCATCCTGGCTCCGGACATAGGTCCGGAAACGCGCGCGGCTGATGCCATTTTCGCCATTGCTGGCGATGACGCCCCGCGCGCCGCTCAAGCCGTACTGGTAAAGCCCGATGCGGGCCGCCACCTCCGCTCCCAGCTGCCGCGCCTCCCGCTGCAGCTCGGACGCCACCCGCGCGCGGTTGTCGAGCGCGACCTTCCACCCCAGCAACAAGCTCAGCACGGCGCCCAGCAACAACAACAGCAATGCGGCGGCCGGCATCGGCAACAACGGTTTTTTCATCCAGACAGACGAGTCGCAATGTCCGCTCAAGGCATGCTCCCAGGGGTATCGTCAAATCAGGCCACTCCAGCCGCGCGCGGAAAACCTCGGGAATGCCGGCCGTCAGGCGAAGCACCTGTCGATTTCGGCGACTGGCTCCGGCCTGCCGTAGAGAAAGCCCTGCATGATGTGGCAACCCAGCCGGAGGAGCTCGCTGGCCTGCTCCTCCCGCTCCACGCCCTCGGCCACCAGGCGCAGCCTCATGCCCTGCGCCATGCTGACGATGGCGGCGACGATAGCCGCGCTGTGGCGGTCATCCAGCATGTCGCGGATGAAGCTCTGATCTATCTTCAGCACATCCAGCGGGAACAGCTTCAGATAGGACAGACTGGAATAGCCGGTGCCGAAATCGTCGATGGCGATGGAAACGCCCAGGCTTTTGAGCTCGGCCAGCACGCTCATCGTCCGCTCGACGTCCTGAGCCAGCACACCTTCGGTGATTTCCAGCTCCAGCAGTTCGGCCGGCATGCCGGTTTCCTTCAGCGTCCGCCTCACCGTATCGCAGAAGTCCGATTCGGTCACCTGCACCGCCGACACGTTGACCGCTATCCGCAAGCTCCGCCCGGCATCCAGCCAGCGCTTTCCGTCCAGACAGGCCTGCCGCAGCACGAACAAGCCCAGCGGCACGATCAGGCCCGTTTCCTCCGCCAGCGGTATGAAATGGGCCGGGGACACGATCTCGTCCCTGTCGTTGCGCCAGCGCAGCAACGCCTCGAGGCCAACCACGCTGCCGTCGCGCGCGTCCACTTTGGGCTGGTAGTAGACCAGGAAGCCGCCCTGCTCGGCGCCCATCCGGATATGCCGCTCCAGCGCCTGCCGCGTCAGCAGTGCCTCTTCGATCTCGGCGGAGAAGAAGCGGTAGCGGTTGCGCCCCTCCTGCTTCGCTCGGTACATCGCGGCGTCGGCGTGGCGGTACAGTTCCTCCTGGTCCTTGCTGTCGTCCGGATACAGGCCGACGCCTATGCTGCCGGAAAGATCATAGCGGCTGCCATCCAGCAGGTAAGGCTCGGCGATGGCCTTCAGCATCTTGTCCGCCATCGCGCCCGCCTGCTCGATTCCCCCCAAGCCCGGCACCAGGACGATGAACTCGTCGCCGCCCTGGCGGCTGACGGTGTCGCAGGGGCGCAGCACGGCCTGCAGGCGGAGGGCGACCTGCTGCAGCAGCTGGTCGCCGACCGTATGCCCCATCGAGTCGTTGATCACCTTGAAATGATCGAGGTCCAGGATGTACAGCCCCAGCCGGTCTCCCGCGCGGGCCGCCTGCTGCAGCGCCTGTTGCGTGCGATCCTGCAGCAGCATCCGGTTCGGCAGATTGGTCAGCGCGTCATGGTGGGCCAGATGGGTCATCTTCACCGCCATCGCCCGGGCCTCGCTGACGTCGTGGAACACGATGATGGCGCCGGTCAGCTTGCCCGCGTGATCCAGGATGGGGGAGGCGGAATCCTCCAGCTCCAGCAGCTGGCCGTCCCGGCGCATCAGCGCGCAGTTCATCGCCATGCCTACCGAGCGCTGCTCGGACAGCACCAGCCGGATCGGATTGAACATCGCATGCCCCTGGGAGCTTTCCCTGAGCGGCATGATCTTTTCCACCGGCTCGCCCAGCGCCTCCTTGGCCTGCCAGCCCGTCATGTCCTCGGCGATGGGGTTGAGGAAAGTGATGTTGCCGCTGGCGTCGGTGGCGATGACCGCGTCGCCGATGGAATTCAGCGTGATGCGGATGCGCTCTTTTTCGTCGCGCAGCGCCAGTTCCGCGCGTTTGCGCTCGGTGACGTCGGTGATCAGCATCAGAAAGCCCGGCTGACCGTCCTCGTCCGGGCGGAACACCAGCGACACCTGGCCGAACAGCAGGCCGCCCTCGCGCCGGACGAAGCTCAGATCGAATGACGGGCAGTTGCCGCGCATCACGTCCTTCAAATGATCCTCGATGGCGGCGTAATTGGACTCGCCCAGCACCTTGCGCACGTGCATGCCGCGCATGGTGGCGGCGGCGACGCCGAACCACTGTCCAGCGATGTCGTTGCAGAACTGGCAGCACAGATCGCGGTTCCAGTGCGCGACGAAAGCCGGCAGATGCTGCAGCACGTCAGCCAGGTCCTTCTTGACCCGCGCCAGCTGCCGGGTCCGCATCTGCAGCGCCAGGTGGGTCTGGATCCGCGCCCGCGCCACCGGCACGTTCAGCGGCTTGTGCAGGAAGTCCACGCCGCCCAGGCTCAGCGCCTGCAGCTCATGCTCGCGCTGATCGTGGGACGTGACGAAGATCACCGGAATATCCCGCAGCCGGGAGGATTCCTTGATCGCCCGGCACACCTCGTAGCCATCCATGCCCGGCATCTCGATGTCGAGCAGGATCACGTCCGGCGCGCTCTTCTGGGCGATTTCCAAAGCCGCCTTGCCGCTGGTGGCAAAACGCACCTCCCCCAGGCCTTGCACCGCCTCCCTGATCACATGAATATTGCTTGCCACATCGTCGACGATCAGGATGCTCGCCTGCTCGCGTCGCAAGTCGTTGAACATCTCTTTTCCCTGTGACGGCGGCAGCTGGATGCGGACATCGGCGCCCCGCATCCGGCATGCCGGCTTGCTGGTCAAATTTCCCGCTTTACGAAATCCATTGTAGTTATGCTATGGGGCTAAGGTTAGGAGAAAGTCCAATCCGGCCCAGTATTGCCGCCTGCGGGCGCGCGCAAAACCTTGGCTCGCGCCAAGCCGCCATCCTGATACGTACTATTACGGAAGAGAGAGCCCGCAGGCAGAATCGGTGCCGGAACGCAAGCGCCGACCAGTCAGGCAGGCGGTCCGCGCCGCCAAGCCGGACTCCTCGACGGCTCATTCGCGCCATATTTCCAGGCTGTCGATGGCGGCCCTGCCGGCCTTATCCACCGGCCCCGCAGCTTGCAGCAACAGATGAACGACGCATGGCTCCCGGCGGGTTGCCAGGAGCTTGGGCGCCAGCTCGAAACTGACATCCCGACGAACGCCGGGCCCGCTGCCGTAAAAATTGAACTCGCCGACCGGATCGCCAGGCGGGCGCGCGCCGTGCTGGAGCAGCAGCACGCGATAGCCGGGATGCGGCCCCTCGTCCGCCCTCAACCCCCTGAGATACAATGTGACGCGCCTTCCCGCCCCACGGCAGGCCCGCGCATCCAGCGAAATCGACACGCGAACCGCATCGGCGCCTATCTCCACCCCGCGACCGCCGCCATCGTACTTCCCCAGCAAGCGCATGCCCGCCGCGTCGCCCTGCGACGGGCCGGACAAGGCCAATGCCAGCGCGGCGCAAGCGAAACGCGCCCTAGACCCCATATACTCGCCCTCCCGGCGCTCGGCGGCGGCGCGGCCTGCCCAGAGTCCAGGCCGCGCCGCGCCTCGTCACGACGCCACCAGCGCTATCTTGTCTATCGTCGGCATCGCCTCGTCATTGCCGTCGGGAATCGTGGGCACCAGCGTGACCTGGGGTTCGCCTCCGCCGTTCTTCTGCAGCCAGGCGCGCGTCTCCGCCCTCAACAGGAAGCTGAACGCCTTCTTGTCCGGGCTGTTGCCGGCATCCTCGCCGTCATGTTGATGGGTGCCGGCCGCGCTGAAGAAATTGATCTGCCCCACGAAGCCCGGCCCCCGCTCATCCGCCGTCGGCACGCCGCCGGTGTGGACATAGACGCTGTAAACGCCGTTGACGGCGCCATGAGCGGACAAGCCTTCAAAACGCAGGAACAGGCTGGACTGCTTGCCGAGCGTGCTCAGCCGGCTCGACAGCATCTCCACCCGCGGTGCGGACGCGGACGTAGACTTCGCGTCGCCCAGGCTGACGGTGACCGGCGCGTTCCCCAGCCTCACCAGACCCGCGGCTTCGCTCGCGAAACTCTCCAGGCGCATGGCCAGCGCGGCCTTGGGCAATGCCAGCCTGAGCGGGAACGGCAGGCTGCCCGGTGGCCGCGAGACATAGCTGGAATAAGCATCTTTGGGAAGCGACAGGTAGTTTTTGACCGTCGCGACCACCGCGGCGCCAGTCGGCGACGCGAAAACGAACTGCTGGTTGAGGAAAGGCGAGTCGGACGGATTCTTGCCGCCGGCAAGGTTCCAACTGGCCCAGATCCGGTCGATATTGCAATGGTGAATCCAGAAAATAGGATCGTTCGCCGCCCACGGCACCTGGGCCATGCCCTGGCTGTTGCCGACATCGACATGCAGCGCGCCATGCGGATTCATGTCCGTGTTCGCGCAGAAGCCCGCGTCGCCGGCCGAGCCGGAATACAGATTGGACTTCATGCAGTCCAAAGTCAGCGCGCTGCGCCCATCGGTGACATTCTTGCCCGCATTGGTGCCAGGCCAGCGGGTCTCGCGATACAACGAGCCCCAGACCGGATCGCCGGGCCGGCGGAACTCGATCGGCAGCACTTGCTGATTGGGATCGGTATAGTCCCAATATGGCAGCGTGAAATCATGCCTGCCAGACACCTGGCGGATGATGTCCTCGAAATAGGTGATGAACATCCGGTGCCAAGGCAGGAAGAAATCCTCGCGCTGTCCCGAGCTATGGGCCTGACAGGTATTCCACATCTTTTCCGCCAGCGTCCGGTTAGCCGATGACGACGGATACACCCGGTTCAATTCCTGCAGCTTGGTCCGGTCCCCCCGCACGAAATGGGTGTACCACTGGAATATCCAGTTCAGCGGATTGCCCTCCGGATACAGCGCGGGGTCCATCATTTTCTTGACCGCGCCCGCGTAGATCTGCAGCATCGCCTTGCCTTGCGGGCTGGCGACGTTGTAGCGGGTGCCCCGGCTCAGGCGCAGCAAGCGCGCCATCGAGGGATCGGACAAGGCGAGGCTGCCGAAGACGATGGCTCCGCCCTTCAGCAATTGACGACGATTCAAATCGGACATGTTTCCTCCCAGATGCGGATCATGGTCACGGATCCGTGCTCGTGCGTTCGTGAGCGACGCCGCTTTGCCGCGGCGGGAAAATGGATGAGATTGCAAGGGATGCCAGGCGAAATATGAGCCGCGCTGGGCAAACGGGCTGTATTGTTTTCGATTGGCATTATTTTGGTTAGATGCTTGCCGATCGGCTCGCAATCCGGAGCAACACTTAAAACCGCTCCAGGCATCGCCCATTACCTCCCGCAAGCGACAACCCGCCCAGCCGCCATTCACGCCGCGCTTATCGCGCCGCGATATCCTGAAACCGGAAATCCAAATAAAAGAACGCTCTATTTACCGCTACTCCACACGACAGATGGCCGGAAATGGAATTCTCGCCGCCCGATTGATTGCCGCTCCGCGATTTATTTTCCTGCGCGGTTTCAACCGCAGCTTTAGCATCCGGATAACGACGCTTCATTTTGGAGAACAGAATAAGCGGTTTGAATCCTTGCGGCTGGCGATGAGCTTCGACAAGGCTTGGCATCGGCAGGCGGATTCATGTATAAGCAATAATCTGGTTTATTATTTATGGCGTTATGAAACTGCGACTCACCGAACGCTTCGGCTTTCTCGTCAGCGACACCGGCCGCCTGTACGGCCGCCTTTTCGATCTGCGCGCGCGGCAACAGCTGGGACTGTCGCTGGCGCAATGCCGGCTGCTGGGCGCGCTGGCGGCGCATGAGGGGGACGGCGGCCTGTCGCAAGTGGAGCTGGCAGACCGGCTGGATCTGACGCCGATGGGCGTGGCGACCCTGTGCGACCGGATGCAAACCGCCGGCTGGCTGAAGCGCGTGCCCTGCCTCAACGACCGCCGCGTCAACCGCATCGAGCTGCTGCCGCCGGCCTACGACGCGCTCAAATCGGCGATGGCCTTGGGAGACGAATTGCAGCGCCAGGCCCAGCAAGGCCTGGACGCCGGCGAGGCCAAGCAGCTGCAAGCGTTGCTGCGAAAGGTGCACGGCAATCTGAGCGAACTGCTATCCAAATGAATGGGCCGCGCCGCGGCATGATCGCCGCCGCCATTGCCGTCATGAAGAAAGCCGGCTGGTTTTCTTGCCGCGGAAAAGAGAAAAGCCCCGACATGTCGGGGCTTTTCAATTTGGCGGAGAGGGGGGGATTCGAACCCCCGTTAGGCTATTAACCTAAACACGCTTTCCAGGCGTGCGACTTAAACCACTCATCCACCTCTCCGGAGGTGTCTTGCTAAATTGTCGAAACCGCCAGGCGATTCCGTAATGAATTCTGGCGGAGAGGGGGGGATTCGAACCCCCGTTAGGCTATTAACCTAAACACGCTTTCCAGGCGTGCGACTTAAACCACTCATCCACCTCTCCAGACCCTGGATCGATACGCTGGGCGTTTCGTTCACAGAGGCTGCGCAGTATATAAGCCCTACTCATCCCGCGCAAGTGTTTTATAAGCCGAATGGGAAAATAACTGATCGACATAATCAGCCACCCCGTCGCGCTCGCGCAGCAGCCAATCGGCAATGGCGGAGCGAAAGCGCGGATCGGCGATATAGTGGGCGGAAACCGTCGGCTCCGGCTCGAAGCCGCGGGCTTGCTTGTGCTCGCCCTGGGCGCCGCCCTCGAATGTCCCCAGCCCTTGGCGGATGGCGTACTCCAGCCCCTGGTAATAGCACAGTTCGAAGTGCAGGCAGGGCACGTCCTCCAGCGCCCCCCAGTAGCGGCCGTACAGCGTGTCGCCGTCGCGCACGCATAGGCTGGCGGCGATGTCCCGCCCCTCCCGGCTGGCGACAAACATCACGCAATGGCCCGGCAGCCTTTCGCCTATCCGCTGGAAGAAATCCAGGTTCAGGTAGGGCAAAGAACCGTGCTCCAGATAGGTCTGCCGGTAGCAACGGAAAAACAGCTTCCAATCCGTCGCGGCGATATCGCCGCCATCCAGCGCCCGCACCGTCACGCCGACATCCGCCACCTTGCGCCGCTCCTGGCGTATCTTCTTGCGCTTGTCGCGGCTCAGCGTGGCGAGAAAATCGTCGAAATCGGCGTAAGCCCGGTTGCGCCAATGGAACTGCACGCCGTCGCGCAACAGCCAGCCGGCTTCCCGCAGTCGACTCGCCTCGTCCACCGTCGGAAACAACACATGGGCCGACGACAAGCCATTGTCGTCCACCAGCTGCCGCAAGCCGGCGATCAGCTGCGCCTGCTCGTCCGCGCCGCCCAGCAGCCGGCTGCCGGTCACCGGCGTGAACGGCGAAGCCACCACCAGCTTCGGGTAGTAATCCAGCCCGGCGCGGGCATACGCCTCAGCCCAGGACCAGTCGAACACATACTCGCCGCGGTTGTGCTGTTTCAGATAGGCCGGCGCCAGTCCCACCGTCCGCCCGTCGCGCTCCAAGGCCAGCGGCAATGGCCGCCAGCCCGTCTCGCCGCCGACGCAGCCGGTTTCCTCCAGCGCCGCCAGCCATTCGCGGCCGACGAACACTCCCGCGCCCTCGCCGGCCGGCCACGCTGGTTGCGCGATGGCGGCCACGCCGTCATACAGTTGCAGCTGCAATGCTTTTCCTTTCTGGGCAGACGCCATCTTCAGGTAAAATCGAACGATCAAGAATCATCGGTGCCCTCTCAAGATGCGTATCGCACTCGCCCAGTTCAACCCCGTGGTCGGCGACATCGCCGGCAATGCCAAAAAAATCGTCGACCTCGCCAACGCGGCCATGGCCCAGGGAGCGGACATCCTGCTGACGCCGGAACTGGCGCTGACCGGTTACAGCCCGGAAGACCTGCTGCTGCGCGACAGTTTCTACCGCGAGGTGGCCAAGGGCCTGGACGTCATCGAGCAGTTGGACGGCATCACCGTGATCGTCGGCCATCCTGCCCGGATAGGCAATGAGCGCTTCAACGCCGCTACCGTGCTGCGCGACGGCCACCGGCTGGGCCAGTATCACAAGATGCAGCTGCCCAATAATGAAGTATTCGACGAATGCCGCTACTTCACGCCGGGCGCCGCGCCGCTGGTGTTCGAGCAGAATGGCGTCAAGGTGGGCGTGCTGATTTGCGAGGACATCTGGCATCTGGAGCCCGCCGCGGAAACCGCCGACGCCGGAGCCGAGCTGATCGTGGCGCTCAACGCCTCGCCCTTCCACCGCGACAAGATCGAAACCCGCCAGCAGATGGCGCGTTTCCGCGTCGAGGAAACCGGCTTGCCCATCGCCTATGTCCAGCTGGTGGGCGGCCAGGACGAACTGGTATTCGACGGCGCTTCGTTCGCGCTGAACAAGGCGGGCGACGTGGTCGCCCAGGCCGCGGCCTACGACGACGAGCTGCTGCTGGTCGACTACGCCGACGGCGACTTCCAGCCCGGCAAGCGCGCCGCGCTGCCGGACATGCTGGAAAGCGTCTACCGCGCGCTGGTGGTCGGCGTGCGCGACTACATCGGCAAGAACGGCTTCCCCGGCGCGCTCTTGGGCCTGTCCGGCGGCATCGACTCCGCGCTGACGCTGGCGGTGGCGGTGGACGCGCTGGGCGCCGACAAGGTGCACGCGGTGATGATGCCCTCGCGCTACACCGCCGAAATTTCCGTGACCGACAGCCGCGACATGATCGCCCGCCTGGGCGTCAAGTACGACGAAATCGAGATCTGGCCGATGTACGAAAGCTTCATGGCCGGGCTGGCGCCATCGTTCGCCGGCCTGGAGATGGACACCACCGAGGAGAACCTGCAGGCCCGCATCCGCGGCACGCTGTTGATGGCGCTGTCCAACAAGAGCGGCAAGCTGGTGCTGACCACCGGCAACAAGTCCGAGATGACCACCGGCTACTGCACGCTGTACGGCGACATGGCAGGCGGCTTCGCCGTGCTGAAGGACGTGGCCAAGACCCTGGTGTTCGAGCTCTGCCGCTGGCGCAACACCGTGTCCGACGTGATCCCCGAGCGCATCATCACCCGCCCCCCGTCGGCCGAGCTGCGTCCGGACCAGAAAGACCAGGACAGCCTGCCGCCGTACGAGGTGCTGGACGCCATCATGGCGCGCTACGTAGAGGACAACCAGTCGGCCGCCGACATCATCGCCGCCGGCTACGCCGAGGCGGACGTGAACCGTGTGGTTCGGCTGTTGAAGATCAACGAGTACAAACGCCGCCAAGCGCCGGTGGGCCCGCGCGTCACCCCGCGCGGCTTCGGCAAGGACTGGCGCTACCCGATCACCAACAAGTTCAGCTGACGCTCGCCCGGACGGCTGCCCGGCCGCCGCCCCCCGCGCACTCAGGTCAAACGCATAGCCATTGCAGCTGCGATATAATCCCGGAATACCCAGACGATCCGCCAAGATCGCGCACCATGGACATTAACAGGACCTTGACGACAATGACCCGCATGAAACTGGCGGCCGCCGCCGCCCTTTCCTCCCTCGCCCTGCTCACTGGCTGCGCCACGCCGCTGGCCGGCAAGACGCCCGACGAAGCCACCCGCAAGGTGATGCTGCAAAACTGGCAGAACGCCAGCTACAACTTCGACGCCCAGATCGGTTTCGACAAGCTGGCCTTCTCGGACGCCGACTCCGACGGCGGCGCCAAATCGGCCAAACCGGACATCGCCGACATTATCGACCAGGTGGGCCGCTCCATCCGCGTCAACGTCAGCGGCGCGGTCGACGTGCCGACCGGCCGGGTGGAAGCCATTCCCGAGCTGCGCTTCGAGCGCCGCAACCTGATGTCCAGCATCAAGGTCCCGCTGCAATTCCACGCCCAGGACATGTCGCTGCTGGTGGATCCGTCCGCCGTCGACTTGTTCCTGCCTTCGCTGCGCAAACAGTCCGGCAAATTCATCCGCGCCAAGCTGCCAGCCGAGATGGCCAGCCAGATTCCGCTGAAGGCCATGTACCAGGCGATGCCGAAGATCATCGACGACGCCTACGCCCAGGCGGACAAGCAGGCATTCAGCTTCCAGCCGCTGGACGCCTACGCCGGCGAAATCGGCGCGCATTACAAGCTGCGGATGGATCTGAGCCGGGAACAGGAGCAAAAGCTGACCCTGCAAATGCTGGAAGGTCTGGCCAAAGTGGCGCGCGAGCAGGCCAAGCCATCGACAGACAAATCCGGCGAAGACAAGTCCGGCGCCGAGGCGATGATTCGCCTGGTGCAGGGTCTGATCAAGCTCGACCCGGTCAGCGGCGACAAGAGCCGCACCGTCAGCGACATCTACGCCAGCCGCGGCGGCGACCTGCTGGCCCTGCGCCAGAAAGTCCACATCGAAGCGCCCGAGTTCAGCGCCGACGCCTACGTCAATGTGCGCTACAGCCACTACGGCAAGCCGCAATTCGTCTACCAGCTGAGCGAAAACGACATCGTCGACTTCGACAAGCTTGACCTGCCGGACTGGCTGAAGGACACCGACAAGCTGCTGCCCGGCGAGCACGCCGAAGCCCCGGCGGCCGCGGCGCCGGCCGAGCCTCAGGCTCAAGCGGCGCAGCCCCAGGCCAAGCCCAAGAAGAAGCGCAAGGCCCGCCGCGCGCAATAATCGCCAACACAATCGCCCGGCCCGGCGATGAACCGGGCCGGCGCCATGCCGGTCTTATCCTTTTTCATTCCGGCCTGCACCGCCCGCGAGGACATTGACGCCATGAAACCGTTTTTCCCGATGCTGGCCGCCGCCGCCATCGCCGCCAGCCTGGCCGCGCCGGTCCAGGCTTCCGCCGTCGCCCAGCTCAAAGCCTTCGTCTCCGGCAGCAAGACGCTGTCCGCCGACTTCAGCCAGACCGTAAGCAACAAGGGCAAGCGCGAGGAAGCCAGCGGCCGGCTGGAAATCGCCCGCCCCGGCAAATTCCGCTGGGAATACAGCAAGCCCTACTCGCAGCTGATCATCGGCGACGGCAAGACGCTGTGGATCTACGACCAGGACCTGGCCCAGGCGACGCGCAAGGCCCAGGGCGCCGCGCTGGGCTCCAGCCCGGCCGCGCTGTTGGCCGGCAGCAACGAAATCGAGCGCAGCTACAAGCTGAACGAGGCCGGCAAGCAGGGCGAGCTGGAATGGCTGGCCGCCAGCCCGAAAAAGCAGGACAACACCTTCAGCGCCATCCGCATGGGCTTCAAGAACAATATGCTGGTGGAAATGCAGCTGACCGACAGCTTCGGCAACGACACCCGCATCGTGTTCAGCAAGCCGCAGCAGAACTCCGCGCTGCCGGCCTCCCGCTTCGCCTTCGTTCCGCCCAAGGGCGTGGATGTGGTCAGCGGCGACTGACCCCGCGCCCCTCGTGAAAAAGCCCGCCGTTTCCGGCGGGCTTTTTTTCGCGCGTCACGCCGGCTTGAGCGCCCAGGTGGCGATGAAGGTGGGCAGATAGCGATCGATCAGGAAACGCGGCCGCGGCTGCCAATCCTCGTGAAAACCAGCGATCAGAAAGCCGGCCGCCGCCTGCCCGCCGATCAGCTCGGCCAGGCTGTGGCCGAATACCAGCGCCTCGCCCCTCGTCCGCTTCGCCTCCAGCTCGGCCTCGGACAAATGCGCGGGATCGGCGTATGGAATGGCGAACCGCGGCCGGATCAGGCCCTGCTCCATCAGCGCCGGATCGCGGTCGGCGACGAACACCGCCGGGTTGTAGAAGCTGGCCAGCAAGCGTCCGCCCGGCCTCAGCACGCGATGGCACTCGCGCCACACCGGCGCCACATCCGGCACATAGAGATTGGAGATCGGATGGAACACGCAGTCGAAGCTCGCGTCGGCGAAGCGCGACAGATCGCGCATATCGCCCTGCTCCAGCCGCAGATCCAGGCTCTCGCGCTCGGCCACCTCGCGGTCGCGCGCCAGCTGCTCGGCGGACGCGTCCAATACCGTCGCCCGCGCGCCCGCGGCGGCGAGCAGCGGCGCCTGCTGGCCGCCGCCGCCCGCCAGGCACAAGACGTCCAGACCGCGCGCATCGTCCAGCCAGCCGGCCGGCAGCGCGCCGGGCGTCAGTCTTGCCAGCACGCGGCCCTGGCGGGCTTCGGCGATGGCGGCGGCGTCCACCGGCCGCGACCACTCGCAATCGGCGCGCGCCTGGCGGTCCCAGGCGGCCTGGTTGTAATGAAAAACATCATGTTGTTGAACGGCATCGGGCATCTTGTCCTCCATCAAGGGAAAGGAAAGCAATGCCGGCGCGCGCGCTGCGCGAAAGTCGCCTCCCATCAGGCTCAAGGGACGGGAAGGATTCGGAAGGATTGTCGAAAACAAGCAATGCGCACGCTCGCACGCGCCGGACGGCGGAACGAATCGGGGATGCGGAGGCATCCGGGCATCACTTGTTCATTTCGACAGGACTCCTGAGGATGAAATCGGGGCGGAAAGAGCCGATTCTAGCGAAACGGCCATGACGGGACAATGCCGGCCTACACGCCGCGGCGCTCGTACACCGCCTGCGCCAGCGTGCCCAAGTCGACATACTCCAGCTCGCCGCCCACCGGCATGCCCCGCGCGATGCGTGTCACCGTCAGGCCGCGCTCCTTGAACAGCTCGCTGAGCATGTGGGAAGTCACCTCGCCTTCGGCAGTGAAGTTGGTGGCGATGACGATCTCGCTCACCCGCCCGTCCAGCGCCCGCGTCAGCAGCTTGTCCAGATGCAGGTCCTTGGGGCCGATGTTGTCCAGCGGCGATATCCGCCCCATCAGCACGAAATACAGGCCTTCGAAACACTTGGCCTGCTCCAGCATCATCAGGTCGGCCGGCATCTCGACGATGCACAGCTGGTCCTGCCGGCGCGCCTCGTCGGCGCAGATGGCGCACAGCTCGGCCTCGCTGAAGGTATTGCAGCGCTGGCAATGAGTAAGCTGGGTCAGCGCCCGGTCCAGCGCGCGCGCCAGCTTGTCGGCGCCCTGCTTGTCCCGCTGCAGCAGATGGAACGCCATCCGCTGCGCGGTTTTCGGCCCCACGCCCGGCAACACTTTCAACGCGGAGATCAATTGCTCCAGCGCGGGAGGATTCTTCATCGACACGGCATCAACCTGGAAAAAGCGGCCAGACGGCCGCGATCGGAAATCATCAAAATCAGCGGTAGCGCCGCCGCAGCCGATAATGGCGCCAGGCGAACACCAGCCGGAACAAGGGCCGGCACACCGGCAGCATCCAGACACAACGCGGCTGAAACGCCACCCGGTCCACCACCTCGCAGCCGCCGGCCGCCGCCCTCACGCGGCGGCGATGCCACCAGACGCGCTGCCCCAGCATGCTCGAGCGCTCGTCGAAAGCGCCGGGCTCGAGGCGCAGCAGCGTCAGCTCGTCGCACTCCACCGGCAGGCAGCCCAGCAACAGCATCCAGCAGCGGCCTATGCTCGCCGGCTGATCCAGGCGCGCGGGCAGATCGCCCGGCGGCAGCCGCATGCGCAGCCACGGGAAGAACTCGTCGTTGATGCCGCGCCGGCTGACCGCGTCGGCCCACACCGCCTCCGGCGGGCGCGGCAGACGGCTGCGCAAGGTGAAGTGTCCGAACACGGCGGCTCCGACAAAAAAGGCCCGTCGCCGGGCCCTGGGATCAGAACGGGAGTTTCATCCCGGCCGGAAGGTTCAGGCCGTTGGTGAAGCCGGACATCCGCTCCTGGGTGGTGGACTCGACCTTGCGCACCGCGTCGTTGAACGCGGCGGCGATCAGGTCTTCCAGCATCTCCTTGTCGTCGAGCACGCTGTCGTCGATGGCGACGCGCTTGACGTCGTGGGAGCAGGTCATCAGAACCTTCACCATGCCGGCGCCGGACTGGCCTTCCACTTCCACCAGGGCCAGCTCTTCCTGGGCCTTCTTCATGTTTTCCTGCATTTGCTGGGCCTGTTTCATCAGGCCGGCGATACCAGCTTTACCGAACATCGCGGTCACTCCTGTACGGGTTGAATGGTCTCGATGAGCAACGTGGCGCCGAATTCGCGCACCATCTGCTGCACCACCGGATCGTTTTGCATGCATTCGCGGGCGACGGCCAGTTGCTCTTGGCGCAGCCTGGCGTCGGTCATCGCCGGGGTTTCCATCCCCAGCTCTTCCACCGTCACCGCGAGATCCACCGCGTGGCCGAAACGTTCGGCCAGCGCGGCTTTGAGTTTTTCCTGATAGTCGCGTCCGCTCATGTGGCGGAAGCTCTCGGGCACCGCCAGCTCCAGGCGGTCCTGGCTCCAACTCTTCAGCACGGCGTTATGCGCCAGCATCCGCGCGGCGCCAAGCTTGATGCCCAGATCGGCGACCAGCCGCTGCCAATCGCCGTCGAAGCTGTAGCTGGACGGCTCATCCTCCAGCGGCGGTTGCTGCATGTAGGCCGGCATCGCGTCGTCGTCGGACCACGGCGCGTCGACGATCTCTTCCTCGTCGCGCTCGTCCTCCGCCTCCTGAACGGCAGCCGCGGGCGCGGCTTGAACCGGCGCCGGCTGCAAACGCGGCTCAGGCTGGATTTCCGGCTTGGGCTGCGCCGGCGGAGTCGGCTCTACCGCAACCGGCTGCGGCCGGGGCGCGGGCTCGGGTTCCGGCTCGGCGGCCGGGGTGGGCTCCGCCGCGCGGGGCTTGCCTTGCGGCTGCCCGCCGAGACCGGCTGCCTGCAACGCGCGGGCGGCCGGCGACATGCCCCGCTCCGCCGGCACCGAGGCGCTGGCGACCGATGCCGCCGACGCGGAGGCCGGCGCCGGGCGCGGCTGGGACGGAGCGGCCGGGCGCGCGGGCGCGGCGCTCTCCGCCGGCGCGTTGACCGGGTGGAAGGCCAGCATCCGCAACAGCGCCATATTGAAGCCGGCGTGCTCGTCCGGCGCCAGCGCCAGGTCCTTGCGGCCATGGATGGCGATTTGATAGTACAGCTGCACGTCCTGCGGCGCGATGGCGTCGGCCAGCGCGAACAAGGTTTCGCGCTCGGGCTCATCGTCAGCCAGCGCCGCCGGCACCGTCTGCGCCAGCGCCAGTTGCTGCAGCAGCACCGCCAGTTCGGACAGCGCGGAATCGAAACTGACGCCGCGCTCGGCCAGGCGATCGGCCTCGGCCATCAGCGCCGGGCCGTCGGCGGCGGCCAGCGCCTGCAGCAGGGTGAACAGGTAGCGGCGATCCACCGCGCCCAGCATCGCGCGCACGCCGTCTTCCTTGACCTCGCCCAGTCCGTAGGCGATGGCCTGGTCCAGCAGCGACTGCGCGTCGCGCATCGAGCCGGACGCGGCGCGGCCCAGCAGCGCCAAAGCCGGCGCCTCGTACTGAATGCCCTCGACGTCCAGCATGTGGGCCAGATGGGTCGACACCTGTTGCGGCGTCATGTTGCGCAAGGAAAACTGCAGACAGCGCGACAACACCGTCACCGGCACCTTCTGCGGATCGGTGGTGGCCAGGATGAACTTGACGTGGCCCGGCGGCTCTTCCAGCGTCTTCAGCATCGCGTTGAACGCGCTCTTCGACAGCATGTGCACTTCGTCGATGATGTAGACCTTGAAGCGGCCCATCGTCGGCGCGTACTGGGCGTTTTCCAGCACTTCGCGGATGTTGTCGATGCCGGTGTTGGACGCGGCGTCGATTTCCAAGAGGTCGACGAAGCGGCCGGTGTCGATCTGGCGACAGGCCTGGCATTCGCCGCAGGGCTCGGCCGTTGTGCCGGTTTCGCAGTTCAGGCTCTTGGCCAGAATCCGGGCGATGGTGGTCTTGCCTACGCCCCGGGTGCCGGTCAGCAGGTAGGCGTGGTGAAGCCGCTGCTCTTTCAGGGCGTTGGAGAGGGCGCGCACCACGTGCTCCTGGCCGACCAGGTCGGCGAAGCGTTTGGGGCGCCACTTGCGGGCAAGGACTTGATAGCTCATGGGGGCGGATTTTAATGGCAATTGCCGCGCAAGGCGACAGGTTTCACCGGCGCGGCCTCCCAGGCGGCGCCGGCGTCTTGTTGCGAAAGCCCGCGCCTTACTGCGCGGCGGAGGCCGGGTCCGGCCGCTGCGCCAGCGACGCGTAGTAGCGCTGCCGCAGCTGGCCGGCGATTTCCTGCACCGCCTTGGCGTACAGCGTGCTGCGGTTGTAGCGGGTGATCGCGTAGAAATTGTTCAGGCCCAGCCAGTATTCGGTGACGCCGGGCGCGGTTTCCAGCGAGAACAGCACCGCCGGCACGTCGTCCGCCAGCGGCGTTTGCGGCGCCACGCCCATCTTGCGCAGATCGCCCACCGTGTAGTGCAGATTGAATTTGTCAGCCAGCAGCTTGTCGACCTGGGCTTCCGGCGCCACGCTGGCCGGCGCCACGATGTCGTCGCCGCGCTTCCAGCCGTGCAGCTGGAAGTAATGGGCGACGCTGCCGATCGCGTCGTGCGGGTTGCTCCAGATGTCGCGGTGGCCGCTGCCGTCGAAATCCACCGCCCACTTGCGGTAGCTGGACGGCATGAACTGCGGCAGGCCCATCGCCCCGGCGTAGGAGCCTTTCAGCGTCAGCGGGTCCTTGCCCTCCTCCTTGGCCAGCAGCAGAAACTGGGTCAATTCGCCGCGGAAGTACTCGGCGCGGCGCGGGTAGTCGAAGCCGATGGTGGACAGCGAGTCCACCAGCCGGAAGCTGCCGGTGTTGCGGCCGTAATGGGTTTCCACGCCCAGAATGGCGACGATCACTTCCGGCGCCACGCCATACTCGCGCTCGGCGCGCGCCAGCGCGTCGGCGTTGTCCTGCCAGAACGCCGCTCCGTCCACGATCAGCTTGTCGTTGACGGTCGTCGCGCGGAACTGGTACCACGGCCGCGAGGTGGACGGCTTGTCCAGGATGCGGATGATGTTGGGCTTCAGTTCCACATTGGCGAACACCGCCTCCAGCTCGGGGCGGTTGAACTGGCCTGTGGCCACCTGCTCGTCGATGTAGCGCTGCACGTCGGGGCGCGCCAGAAAGGCGGCGTCGGCCTGGGCTTGCGGAGCGGTGAAGGCCGCGCCGGCCAAAGCGGCGGCGATGGCCAGTTTCAACATCGATTTCATGATTCTGCTTTCTTTTTCGGTATGGCTCGAGTTCATTCGCGGAAGGACAGCGCGTTGCTGACCAGGCGGGCGGTGATGTCGACGATGGGAATCACCCGCTCGTAGGCCATGCGGGTGGGGCCGACCACGCCCAGCGTGCCGACCACCTGGCCGTTGATGCAGTAGGGCGCGGTCACCACCGAGCATTCGTCCAGCGTTATGACTCCTGACTCCTCGCCGATGAAAATGTTCACGCCCTGCGCCTCGCGCCCTTGCGCCAGCAGCTTCAGGAGCTCGGTCTTGCGCTCGAACACGCCGAACAGCTCCCGCAGCCGCGACAGGTCGTCGGACAGGTCGTGCACCTGCAGCAGCCGCGAGCCGCCGCTGACCACCACGTCCTCGTTGCGCTTGGCCAGGGTCTGCTGGCCCAGCCTCACCGCGGCGGCCATCAATTCGGCGATGTCGCCCTGCAGCTGCCGCAGCTCGCCCTCCACCCGCGACGTGACGGCGCTCAGGCCTTGTCCGGCGTAATGCTGGTTGATGAAGTTGCCGGCCTCCACCAGTTCGGACGGCGTATAGTCGCGCTCGGTGTTCAACAGGTGGTTCTGCACGTCGCCGTCCAGCGTCACCAATATCATCAGTACCCGCCGTTCGGACAGGCGCAGGAATTCGATCTGGCGGAAGGCGACATCGCTGCGCTCTGGCGTCAGCACCACGCCGGCGAAGCTGGTCAGCTCGGACAGCAGCGACGACGCCGCCTGGGCGATGCGCTGCGGGCTGTCCGGCTGCAGATTGGCCTCCAGCTCGTGACGCGACAGCTCGTCCAGCGGCCGTATCGTCAGCAGCCGGTCGACGAACAGCCGGTAGCCGCGCGCGGTGGGAATCCGGCCCGCCGAAGTGTGCGGCGAGGCGATCAGGCCCATGTTTTCCAGATCGGCCAGCACATTGCGCACCGTGGCCGACGACAACTCCACCCCGGGCAGCAGCGACAGAGTCTTGGAGGCCACCGGCTGACCGTCGGCGATGTACCGTTCGATCAGCGCCTTCAGCAAATGTTGGGCGCGTTCGTTCATCATGTCCCCATTGTACACATCCTGCACCGCGCCAAAAGGGGGCGTGGCGCGGCTTTACGACCATGGCACGAAAACCGCCCTCCCCAAGCTGCTGTTAGCCCTCTGGTTTTCTGCGATAATCGCCCCCATCATTGGTCCGACTACCCCATTGGAGACAGCATGGCTTCCGAAGACAAGAGCAAGGCGCTGGCCGCCGCCCTCTCCCAGATTGAAAAGCAGTTCGGCAAGGGCTCGATCATGCGCATGAGCGACAACCAGATCAACGAGAACCTGCAGGTGGTCTCCACCGGCTCGCTGACCCTGGACCTGGCGCTGGGCGTCGGCGGCCTGCCGCGCGGCCGCGTGGTGGAAATCTACGGCCCGGAGTCGTCCGGCAAGACCACCCTGTGTCTGCAAGCAGTGGCCGAGATGCAAAAATTGGGCGGCACCTGCGCCTACATCGACGCGGAAAACGCGCTGGACCCGCAATATGCGCAAAAGCTGGGCGTCAAGGTCGACGACCTGCTGATCTCGCAGCCGGACACCGGCGAGCAGGCGCTGGAAATCTGCGACATGCTGGTGCGCTCCAGCGGCGTCGATCTGATCGTGATCGACTCGGTGGCCGCCTTGGTGCCGAAGGCGGAAATCGAAGGCGAGATGGGCGACAGCCACGTCGGCCTGCAAGCCCGCCTGATGAGCCAGGCGCTGCGCAAGCTGACCGGCAACATCAAGCGCACCAACACCCTGGTGATCTTCATCAACCAGATCCGCATGAAGATCGGCGTGATGTTCGGCAACCCGGAAACCACCACCGGCGGCAACGCGCTGAAGTTCTACGCCTCCGTGCGCCTGGACATCCGCCGCACCGGCGGCATCAAGAAGGGCGAGGAAGTGATCGGCAACGACACCCGCGTCAAAGTGGTGAAGAACAAGGTTTCCCCGCCGTTCCGCCAGGCCGATTTCGAAATCTTGTACGGCGAGGGCATCTCCCGCCAGGGCGAAATCATCGAGCTGGGCGTCAAGCACGGCTTCGTCGACAAGTCCGGCGCCTGGTACGCCTATAACGGCCAGAAGATCGGCCAGGGCAAGGACAACACCCGCGAATGGCTGAAGTCCAACCCGGCCATCGCCGAGGAGATCGAGCGCAAGATCCGCGAAGCGGTGGGCATCAAGATCGAGATCAACGAAGCCCAGGGCGACGAAGAGTTCGCCGACGACGCCTTCGACGCCTGATGGCGGCGGAAGGCAAAAGCCTGAAGGCGCGAGCCGCCGAACTGCTGTCCCGCCGGGAATACACCCGGCAGGAACTGGTTCGGCGGCTCGCGCCTTTTGCCGACAGCGAGGATGAGCTGAACGCGGCGCTGGACGAACTGGCCGCCGCCGACTGGCAGTCGGACGACCGCTTCGCCCGCCAGTTCGCCAGTAGCAAGGGCGCCAAGTTCGGCAGCCGCCGCCTCGCGCAGGAAATGCGCCAGCGCGGCGTGGGCAGCGAAACCATACGCGAGGCGCTGTCCGGCCAGGACGATCTCGCCAGCGCGCGCGCGCAGTGGCGCAAGAAATTCGGCCGGCTGCCGGCCGACGCCGCGGAAAAGGCCAAGCAGTACCGCTTCCTGGCGCAGCGCGGCTTTCCCGCCGACGTGATCCGCCAGGTATTGGCGGGCGGCGGAGACGACGACTTCTACGAGGACTGAGCCATGGCAACGCGCAGCATCGCCACCGAAATCGACATCGCCGCCAGCCCGGAGCGGGTATGGCAGGTGCTGACCGACTGGCGGCGCTACCCGGAATGGAACCCGTTCATCGTCGGCCTGCATGGCCGCCACGAAGCCGGCGCCCGGCTGGTGGCCACTCTCCATCCGCCAGGCGGACGCCGCCTGACCTTCCGGCCGCGGCTGAGCGAATTCGCCGCCGGCAGCCTGATGGCCTGGCGCGGCAAGCTGCTGCTGCCCGGCCTGCTGGACGGCGAGCACCGCTTCCGGCTGGAGCCCCTGGACGGCGGCGGCACCCGCCTGCATCACGACGAGAATTTTTCCGGCATTCTGCTGCCGCTGATCGGCGACGGACTGCTGGAGCGCGCCCGCCAAGGCTTCCTGCAAATGAACCAGGCCTTGAAGCGGCGCTGCGAAGCGCTTGCCAGCCAGGCCCCGGCTTGACACAATCGATGGATTCGTCCTGGCACGGCGCCCGGACCAGATTTTGAAAATTGACCGAAAATCATGAAAACCTCTGAAATTCGCAAGAAATTCCTGGATTTCTTCGCCTCCAAAGGCCACCAGGTAGTTCCCTCCAGCAGCCTGATCCCCGGCAACGACCCGACGCTGATGTTCACCGTCGCCGGCATGGTGCAGTTCAAGGACGTGTTCCTGGGCTTTGAAAAACGCGACTACACCCGCGCCACCACCAGCCAGAAATGCCTGCGCGCGGGCGGCAAGCACAACGACCTGGAAAACGTCGGCTACACCGCGCGCCACCACACCTTCTTCGAAATGCTGGGCAACTTCAGCTTCGGCGACTACTTCAAGCGCGACGCCATTACCTTCGCCTGGGAATTCCTGACCGGCGAGCAATGGCTGGCGCTGCCGAAGGACAAGCTGATGGTGACGGTGTACGCCACCGACGACGAAGCCTACGACATCTGGCACAACACCGTAGGCGTGCCGGCCGACAAGATCGTCCGCATCGGCGACAACAAGGGCGCGCCGTACGCGTCCGACAACTTCTGGACCATGGGCGACACCGGTCCCTGCGGCCCGTGCACCGAAATCTTCTTCGACCACGGCCCGTCCGTCGCCGGCGGCCCTCCGGGCAGCCCGGACGAAGACGGCGACCGCTTCATGGAGATCTGGAACAACGTCTTCATGCAGTTCAACCGCGACGACGCCGGCACGCTGCACCCGCTGCCCAAGCCGTCGGTCGACACCGGCATGGGCCTGGAACGCCTGTCCACCGTGCTGCAGCACGTCAAGTCCAACTACGAAACCGACGCGCTTGCCTGTCTGGTGCGCGCCGCCGCCCGCGAAACCGGCGTGGCGTACAGCCAGGACGTGCCGTCGCTGAAAGTGATCGCCGACCACATCCGCGCCTGCTCCTTCATGGTGGCCGACGGCATCCTGCCGTCCAACGAGGGCCGCGGCTACGTGCTGCGCCGCATCGCCCGCCGCGCGATCCGCCACGGCTACAAGCTGGGCCAGAAGGGCCTGTTCTTCCACAAGATCGTCGCCGACCTGGTCGCCGAGATGGGCGAAGCCTATCCGGACCTGCGCGAGAAGCAGGCGCATATCGAAGACGCTCTGCGCGCCGAGGAGATCAAGTTCGCCGAGACGCTGGAAATCGGCATGGGCCTGGTGGACTCCGCGCTGGAAGGCGGCAAGACCGCTCTGGACGGCGACACCATCTTCAAGCTGTACGACACCTTCGGCTTCCCCGTGGACCTGACCGCCGACATCTGCCGCGAGCGCGGCATCCACGCCGACCTGGAAGGCTTCGAGCGCGCGATGGAAGCGCAGCGCGAGCGCGGCCGCGCCGGCTCCAACTTCAAGATGAGCGGCAAAATCGCCTACAACGGCGACGACACCCGCTTCCACGGCTACGACAAGAGCAGCGTCGACGCCAAGATCCTGGCGCTGTACAAGGGCACCGAGCCGGTCGACAGCCTGTCCGCCGGCGATGAGGGCATCGTGGTCCTCGACCACACCGCCTTCTACGCCGAAGGCGGCGGCCAGGTGGGCGACGTCGGCGAAATCTCCGCCGCCGGCGGCATCGCCGCGCTGTTCGACGTGGCCGACACCCAGAAAATCCAGGGCGCGGCCTTCGGCCACAAGGGCACGCTCGCCCGCGGCGCGCTGAAGGTGGGCGACTCCGTCACCGCCACCATCGACCTGCACCAGCGCCAGGCCAGCGCCCGCAACCACTCCGCCACCCACCTGCTGCACGCGGCGCTGCGCCATGTGCTGGGCAGCCACGTGGTGCAGAAGGGCTCGCTGGTGAATCCGGAGCGCACCCGCTTCGACTTCGCCCACGGCGAAGCCGTCACCGCCGCGCAGATCGCCGAGCTGGAACGCGTGGTCAACCACGTGATCGCCGCCAACTACGAGGTCAAGGCCGAACTGATGAGCATGGAAGCCGCGCAGAAATCCGGCGCGATGATGCTGTTCGGCGAGAAATACGGCGACGAAGTCCGCGTGCTGACCATGGGCGACTTCTCCGCCGAGCTGTGCGGCGGCACCCACGTCAAGCGCACCGGCGACATCGGCCTGTTCAAGATCGTGGCCGAGAGCGGCGTGGCCGCCGGCGTGCGCCGGATCGAGGCTGTCACCGGCGAAGGCGCGCTGGCCTACATCCAGGCCCAGGACGCGCTGATCAAGGAAGCCGCCGGCGCGCTGAAGGCGCAGACCAGCGACGAGGTGGTCGCCAAGATCACCGCGCTGCAGGACAACGTGAAGTCGCTGGAGAAGGAGCTAGCCAAGCTGAAGGGCCAGCTGGCTGCCTCCGCCGGCGACAGCCTGTCCGACGCCGCCGCCGACGTGAACGGCGTCAAGGTGCTGGCGGTCGAGCTGCCGGGCGCCGACAGCACCGCGCTGCGCGAGACGCTGGACAAGCTGAAGGACAAGCTGGGCTCCGCCGCCATCGTGCTGGCCGCCAAGGGCGACGGCAAGGTGGCGCTGGTGGCCGGCGTCACCGCCGACCTGACCGGCAAGCTGAAAGCCGGCGAGTTGGTCAACTTCGTCGCCCAGCAAGTGGGCGGCAAAGGCGGCGGCCGTCCGGACATGGCCCAGGCCGGCGGCACCCAGCCGGAAAACCTGGACGCCGCGCTGAAAGGCGTGCAAGCCTGGGTGGCGGGCAAGCTGTAAACCACCTCTTGTTGCGCAGAACAAACGGCCGCATGGATTCCATGTGGCCGTTTTTCATATGTTCATAATTTCTGGTTACACTCGACGGCGGCCCATCCTCAGGAGCACGCCATGAGCGATACCGCATTCCGCCTTGCCGGCTGGGACGATCTTCCCGCCATCCGCCTGTTGCTGCAGCAAGCCTTCACGCCATTGCAAGAGATATTGCCCAGCCGTCCCACCGCGTTGGACGAAACCATAGGCAGCCTGACCGGCCATCTGGCCAGCGGCAGCCAGATTTTCGTCGCCGAGCGGCAAGGGCTGCCGGTCTCCTGCCTGCTGGTGCTGCCGCCCGACGACGGCTGCGCCGAAGTCAAGCGCGTCTGCACCCATCCGGATTGGCAAGGCCACGGCCTGGGATCGGCGCTGATGAGCCACGCGGAGCGGCAACTCAGCCTGCAAGGCGTGCAAAGGCTGAAACTGTCCACTCGCCGCCGGCTGCCCGACAACCTGCGCTTCTACCAGCGGCTGGGCTACCGCCAGAGCGCGATCCAGCCCTACCCGGCCGGCATTGACGACGAGCGCATCGAACTGAGCAAGACGCTGGCGGCTGCCTGAGCATCTTGCAATCACTACAACAGTCCAAGCTAACAAAATCTGTAAGTTTGTTTCAAATCAAAACGTGTGAAATCATAAATTACTAATATAACCATGCTTCTTATGGCTTCTCCTTTGTTGTTTGCTTTGATGCCCCGGTACCCCCGGGGCTCTTTTTTTGTCCGCCGCGCTTATAGTGGGAAATGAAAACATGCTGCCGCACCGGAGACATCCATGCGCGTCGCCCTCATCGCCCTGCTGTGCCAACTCCTGGCCCTGCCCGCCCGCGCGGAGGCGCCGCCTCCCGAACTGCTCGCGCTGACCGAGTCCCTGCCACCACTCAGCTATGAAGACAGCGGAGAACACAAGGGCTTCTCCAACGAATTGCTGCAGATGATGCTGCGCGACAGCGGCTTGCGCGCCGTGATTGAAGTCAAACCGTGGAGCCGGGCGCTGAGGGAAGCGCAGCAAACGCCCAATACCCTGCTCTATCTGACGGTCAGGACGCCAGAGCGCGAGGCATGGTTCAAATGGATAGGCCCGGCGCTGCCGCTGCCGATCGAGGTATTCCGGCTGGCCGGACCGCATGCGCCGCCGCCGGCATCGGTGGACGATATCCGGCGGGCCAAGACCGCGGTGGCACGCGACACGCCGGGAGAGAAGATACTGGAGGAAAAGGGTCTCTCCTCCAGCAGCAATCTGGTGCTGACCAACGACGAGGCCCAGTCCGCCAGACTGCTGTACGCGCGCCGCGTCCAATTCAGCGCCGGCGTCGGCCTGTTTCAGCGCTACGCCGCGCGCCAGCAAGGGCAAAACCCGGAACAGCTGGAATCGGTGCTGGTTCTGGACGACCGCACCCGCTTCTATTTCGCATTGCAAAAAGACAGCAAGCCGGAATACGCCGCCCGGTTGCAGGCGGCGCTGGACAGGATCAAGCAGGATGGCCGCTACGCCGCGCTGTTGAAGCGCTACAACCATCCATAGGAAATACACGGCGCAGGATCGGGCCTCCCCAAACGCAGCCGCTGCGGACAAAAGCCCCAAGCCAAGTCGCTCCGCGGCCCTGGCAGTGAAAACCGCAGGGCACAAGGGCGCAACGCGGGGCCGGGGCTTTTGTCAGCGGCGCAAAAAGCTACAGCACCAGCTTGCCGCCCGCCAGCGCCAACATCACCGCCAGCGCCGGCCGCAACCAGTGGTCGGACAGGCGGCCGGCCAAGCGGCTGCCCAGCCAGATGCCCGGCAAGGAACCACTGAGCAGCTTCAACAGCAGCACCCAATCCAGATGGCCCATGCCGGCATGGCCCAGGCCGGCCACCAGCGTCAGCGGCACCGCGTGGGCGATCTCGGTGCCAACCAGCCGCGTGGTGGGCAGCGCCGGATACAGCATGAACAGCGCCAAGGTGCCCAAGGCGCCGGCGCCGATCGAACTCAGCGTCACCAGCACGCCCAGCATCACGCCCACCAGCGCCGTCGGCCACCAGCGGCCATCGGCGCCCAGCTTGGCCGCATGATGGCCGCCGACCTTCAGCAGCCAGGGCTTGAACAGGATGGCGAAAGCCGTCAGCAACAAGGCCAAGCCCAGCACGAAACGGAACAGCGCGTCCATCACCTGAGCCGGCACGTGCAGCCAGGACAACAGGCCCAGCGTCAGCAACGCCGCGGGCACGCTCCCCAGCGACAGGTGCCAGGTGATGCGCCAGTCGATATGCCGCTGCTTGTGATGGACCACCACGCCGCCGGCCTTGGTCACCGCGGCGTACAGCAGGTCGGTGCCGACGGCGGTCGCCGGCGAGATGCCGAACCACAGCAGGATGGGCGTCATCAGCGAGCCGCCGCCCACCCCGGTCAAGCCGACGATGAAACCGACGGCCAACCCCGCCACCGTATATCCCAAATCCATGGGAGCCCCCATTCATGCTGCAAGATGTCGTTGATCCTACGCGCTTTGCTTATAACAATTTAGACCTATTAGCTACAACTTTATGATCAAGAAAACTAACCCATGCTTCCATGCAGGTTTCACCGCAACGTCAAGCCGGCGTAACACGGTTCGACTATGTTTTGATATGAACAAAACGACAAGGAACGCCACAACCCCTTCCCGATTTACACCCAAGTGCTTTACAAACCAGGCAAATCGCGTCAACTTGATACTGTCAGGGCGCAGCCTGACCGCTTGCGACACCCAACAGCACGCCAGCCGCCAGGCCCCCTGAGAAGCCCACGTTTCGAGATCGAAAGGTGCAGGATGATTTCTCGTATCCCCCTGAGCGTTCGCAGAAAACAAGCCCGTGACCAACATGAAAGCTTTCTCTACGCAGTAGCCAAGCCCCAGCTGAGCGACGAGGAACGATCCCGCCAGCAGAAGGTTCGCCAGCGCGCGCACGACCGCGACGACGCCCGCTTCCTGGCAGATCGCTGCGACGATCTGTTCTGACCCTCCGCCCGGGGCCGCTGGCCCCTCTAAAGCCTTCCCCGCCCAAGGCTGAGCGTCTCCTGTTTTTCTTTACACCCCCAGTCCCGCCCTAACGGCCCGTTGATGCCCGACGGACAAAGCCTCCAAACTCGCCTACATCCCGGCTTTACAGCTAAAGAAAATCCAAAAAATAGCCAAACCGCTAATTAATCGATCAAAAAATTGTCGATTCAGATAATTTTTATACTTTCTTTACGTTGCCAGAAGCTCTTTTGTCAGGTTTTTGACGCCCGTTTGATTACCTTCCACATCGCACATTACGCATGGAGATTTTCGTTATGGATCTGCTCTACCTAGGCCTCATCGCGCTGTTCGGCGCGCTGACCTGGCTCTTGATCGCAGCCTGCGACCGTTTGGGAGGCAAGCAATGACTGCCTGGTACCTGATCAGCGCCCTGCTGGCGCTGGGACTTTTCGTCTACTTGATCTACGCATTGGTCAAACCGGAGAATTTCTAATCATGAGCACACCCGCCATGCTGCAACTGGGCTTGTTCCTGGTTGTGCTGATCGCGCTGGCCTGGCCGCTGGGCGCTTACATGACGCGCGTCATGCAAGGCGAAAACGTCGGCCCGGTACGCTTCTTCGCGCCGCTGGAGCGCGCGTTCTACCGCCTGGCCGGCATCAAACAGGATGAAGAGATGGGCTGGCGCGGCTACGCGGTGGCGCTGATCCTGTTCAACGTGCTGGGCGTCGTCGCCGTCTACGCGCTGCAACGGCTGCAGGGCATGCTGCCGTTCAATCCGCAGGCGATGGCCGCGGTATCGCCGGACTCCTCGTTCAACACCGCCATTTCCTTCGTCGCCAACACCAACTGGCAGGGTTACGGCGGCGAAACCACGATGAGCTACCTGACCCAGATGCTGGGCCTGACGGTGCAGAACTTCGTGTCGGCCGCCACCGGCGCCGCGGTGGTGATCGCGCTGATCCGCGGCTTCGCCCGCCACAGCAGCGCCAAGATCGGCAACTTCTGGGTGGATATCACCCGGATGACGCTGTACGTGCTGCTGCCGCTGTCGCTGGCGTTCGCGCTGATTTTCTCCCAACAGGGCGTCATCCAGAACCTGTCCGCCTACAAGGACGTCCATACCGTCGAAACCGTCAAATACCAGCAGCCCAAGCAAGACGCCAAGGGCAACCCGGTGCTGGGCAAGGACGGCAAGCCGGTGATGGAGGACAAGACCAGCCAGACGCAGACCCTGCCGATGGGCCCGGTGGCCTCGCAGGAAGCGATCAAGATGCTGGGCACCAACGGCGGCGGCTTCTTCAACGCCAACTCCGCCCACCCGTATGAAAACCCGACCCCGCTGGCCAACTTCCTGCAGGACATCGCGATCTTCCTGATCCCGGCCGCGCTGTGCTTCCTGTTCGGCCGCATGGTCGGCGACCGCCGCCAGGGCTGGGCCATCCTCGCCGCGATGACCATCATGTTCGCCACCGCGGTGGTGGTGGAAACCAGCGCCGAGCAGGCCGGCGTGCCGCAATACAGCTCGCTGGGCATAGACCAGCGCGCCAGCCAGCTACAGTCCGGCGGCAATATGGAAGGCAAGGAAGCCCGCTTCGGCATCATCGACACCTCGCTGTTCGTCGCCGTGACCACCTCCGCCTCCTGCGGCGCAGTCAATGCGATGCACGATTCGCTGACACCCGTCGGCGGCCTGGTGCCGATGTTCCTGATGCAGCTGGGCGAAGTGGTGTTCGGCGGCGTCGGCTCCGGCCTGTACGGCATGCTGATCTTCGCCATCCTGGCGGTGTTCATCGCCGGCCTGATGGTGGGCCGCACGCCGGAATACCTGGGCAAGAAGATCGAAACCTACGAGATGAAGATGACCGCGATCACCATCCTGGTGACGCCGACCCTGGTGCTGGCGCTGACCGCCATCGCCGTCAGCGTGGCGGCGGGCAAAGCCGGCATCGCCAACCCGGCCGCGCACGGCTTCAGCGAAATCCTGTACGCGTTCACCTCGGCCGCCAACAACAACGGCAGCGCCTTCGCCGGCCTGTCCGCCAACACGCCGTTCTACAACATCATGACCGGCATTGCGATGTTCTTCGGCCGATTCTTCATGATCGTGCCCATCCTGGCGATCGCCGGCTCGCTGGCCGCCAAGAAGCGCCTGGCCGTCACCGGCGGCACCCTGCCTACCCACGGCCCGCTGTTCGTGACGCTGTTGATCGGCACCGTGCTGCTGGTGGGCGCCCTCAACTATGTTCCGGCCCTGGCGCTGGGCCCGGTGGTCGAGCACCTGCAAATGCTCGCCGCCCGCTAAGCGCGTCAGTCAAGGAAACTCGATATGAACGACAACAATCATTCCAAGCCGCTGGCGGCCCCCGCCGCCAGCCACAAGAGCGCCAGCAAGTCGCTGCTCGATCCGGCGCTGATGAAGCCGGCCATCGTCGACTCGTTCAAGAAGCTGTCGCCGCGCACCCAATGGCGCAACCCGGTGATGTTCGTGGTGTACGCCGGCAGCATCCTGACCACCGCGCTGTGGATCCAGTCGCTGGTGGGCCATGGCGAGGCCCCGTCCGGCTTCATCCTGGCCGTGGCGCTGTGGCTGTGGTTCACCGTGCTGTTCGCCAACTTCGCCGAGGCGCTGGCCGAGGGCCGCAGCAAGGCCCAGGCCGCCAGCCTGCGCTCCGCCAAGAAGAACGTGGTGGCCAAGAAGCTGGCCGGCGGCAATCACGGCGCGGCCAAGAGCATCGTCGACGGCGCCAGCCTGCGCAAGGGCGACTACGTGCTGGTGGAAGCCGGCGACGTGATCCCGGTTGACGGCGACGTGATCGAAGGCGTGGCCTCGGTGGACGAGTCCGCCATCACCGGCGAATCCGCGCCGGTGATCCGCGAGTCCGGCGGCGACTTCTCCTCGGTCACCGGCGGCACCCGCGTGCTGTCCGACTGGATCGTGGTGAAGATCACCGCCAACCCGGGCGAAACCTTCCTCGACCGCATGATCGCGATGGTGGAAGGCGCCAAGCGCCAGAAGACGCCGAACGAGATCGCGCTGACCATCCTGCTGGTGGCGCTGACCATCGTGTTCCTGATCGTCACCGTGACGCTGCTGCCGTTTTCGCTGTTCAGCGTGGACGCGGCCAAGGCCGGCACGCCGATCAGCATCACCACCCTGGTGGCGCTGCTGGTCTGCCTGATTCCGACCACCATCGGCGGCCTGCTGTCCGCCATCGGCGTGGCCGGCATGAGCCGCATGATGGGCGCCAACGTGATCGCCACCTCCGGCCGCGCGGTGGAAGCCGCCGGCGACGTGGACGTGCTGCTGCTGGACAAGACCGGCACCATCACGCTGGGCAACCGCCAGGCATCGGCCTTCATTCCGGCGCCGGGCGTGTCCGAGAAAGACCTGGCCGACGCGGCGCAACTGGCCTCCCTGGCCGACGAAACGCCGGAAGGCCGCAGCGTAGTGGTGCTGGCCAAGCAGAAGTTCAATCTGCGCGAACGCCAGCTGGCCAGCCATGAAGCCGTGTTCATCCCGTTCACCGCGCAAACCCGGATGTCCGGCATCGACTACGACGGCCGCCAGATCCGCAAGGGCGCCATCGACGCCATCCGCCGCCACATCGCGGAACAAGGCGGGCAGTTCCCCGACGCGCTGGCGAAAAACGCCGAGGACGTGGCCCGCCGCGGCTCCACCCCGCTGCTGGTGGCGGAAGGCAACCGCGCGCTGGGCGTGATCGAGCTGAAGGACATCGTCAAGGGCGGCATCAAGGAACGCTTCGCCGAGCTGCGCCAGATGGGCATCAAGACGGTGATGATCACCGGCGACAACCCGCTGACCGCCGCCGCCATCGCCGCCGAAGCCGGCGTGGACGACTACCTGGCCGAGGCCACGCCGGAAGCCAAGCTCAAGCTGATCCGCAGCCATCAGGCCGAAGGCAAGCTGGTGGCGATGACCGGCGACGGCACCAACGACGCCCCGGCGCTGGCCCAGGCCGACGTGGCGGTGGCGATGAACACCGGCACTCAGGCGGCCAAGGAAGCCGGCAATATGGTGGATCTGGATTCCAATCCCACCAAGCTGATCGAAATCGTGGAAATCGGCAAACAGATGCTGATGACGCGGGGCTCCCTGACCACCTTCTCCATCGCCAACGACGTGGCCAAGTACTTCGCCATCATCCCGGCGGCGTTCGCCAGCACCTATCCGCAGCTGAACGCGCTGAACGTGATGGGCCTGAACAGCCCGGCCTCGGCCATCATGTCGGCGGTGATCTTCAACGCCGTCATCATCGTGGCGCTGATCCCGCTGGCGCTGAAGGGCGTGAAATACCACGCCAGAAGCGCAGCCGAACTGCTGCGCGGCAACCTGCTGGTCTACGGCCTGGGCGGCCTGCTGGTGCCCTTCGCCGGCATCAAGCTGATCGACATGCTGCTGGGCGCGATGGGCCTGGTCAACGCCACGCTGTACCGGCTGACGCTGTACAGCAGCGACAACGCCAAGGGCAGCGTCGCCGCGATGCTGGGCATGCTGTCCACCGCGATGCTGGGCGGCGGCAGCGCCATCC